>NZ_FXUE01000004.1 GCF_900182935.1 Fibrobacter sp. UWB10
TTCCCTTTCCGAACACGGAAGTCAAGCCCCTCATCGCCGATGGTACCTGGCCTACGGGCCCGGGAGAGTAGGTCGCCGCTGGATTCACGCCCCTTTCACTGTAAACAGTGGAAGGGGCTTTTTGTTTTTATACCGGATTACCCGCCCGCGTCATGCTGACGAAGGTCAGCATCGGCTTCTCGTGCCAACGTAGGGTACTTGCGGATTGTGCTTAACACAACGTTTTTCTGTTAAAAAGCGCATAATTATTCCGATTTGGAATAAAGAATATATTTTATAGATTGGAGTTGTTTGTGCGAGAGAATGGAATAGTCTTTCGTAATTAAAGGAATGTGTTTATGAAGCATTGGGTTTGGGTTGTTTGCTCTATCTTATTCTTGTCCGTCGTCGCGCACGCGACGCTTACGGTGCATATTCAGTCGCCGTGGCGTAACGATTCTTCGAAAGACGGCTATTTCTTGCATATTCTTGGCGGAGCAGGTGGCGGCTATAATCCTTCTTTTGGTGCCGGTTCTTCGACAATTACTACGGATGAAGGCAACGGCTGGTTCAGCTATACCTGGAACAAGAATGTGTCCGATTTTCAGGACTGGGAATCCTTTACGGTAAGCATTTATCCGAACACTGCTGACGGAAATTACAACAACAATAATGGCGAACAATGGAAGGAAGGCGGCGAATTCAAGATGGGTACGCTGTTCGGCACCGATGTCGAAGTCTGGCTTTATACCGATCCGACCGACAAGAGTTATACCAAGTCGTTTGTGGCTCCGGGGTCCAAGATGGTGTGGTTTAAGAGCCCCTGGGGTAACCGTGCGCTTCCGCAGATGATTTTCGGGACTGATTCCGTGATGATGCGATTTGCTTTTGATGATAAGTCGAGTTGCGGTTGGTTTTATGGCGCGGTTTCGCCGGCGATGATTGCTCGCAACCCGCTGCAGTCCGCACACTTTATTCGCTTGAATACGCCTTATATGGCATACCCTGCCCAAGGGGTGGTGGAACTTGCTGCCTACTTCGACATGATGGATACGGTTTTTGTGGATGGTACGGCTGCGGACCTTACCATTGATTCCAAGATTGGTTCGCTTGGCGAGTGTTTTGATTCTACCCGCGTGCTGCATATTTACCACCCGTGGCGTACGAATTCCACGTTCAAGGACAGCACGGTCTACATTACTGTCGGAAACAACATCATCAACAATCCTGTGGCAACCGAGAAGGATGTGTATCCGTATTGGTATCGCTATGAATTTGAGCCCGCGACAGTGAATTCGGCGAACTGGAGTTCTTTTATGGCGGTGTTCAATATTTACCGTCGTCAGAATGAGTGGCCGCAGGTAACGTATTTCCCTGAAAGCAAGCGTCCGCTGGCTTCGCAGTTGTTCCCGACTGGCGTTTACGAAACTTGGCTGTTCACGAATAGCAGTGGTGTGCTTGATCTTTCGTTTAGCCCGCTAGAACCGAAGACAATTCGCTTGATGAGCCCGTGGGACAATATGTCTCCATCGATGATTGTGGCTGACGAATTGGTTCGCATGGGGCCGATTACGGCAAGTCCGTATGATTCGAGTCAGAGTGATACTTGTGGCTGGTACCAAGGCACGTATTACAAGCATACGGACGATTGGGGTGTTCAGTTCAGACAGTCCTTCGGTACTGATTTCTATAGCCTTGAGGGCCTGATGGGCGAAGGCAAGGAAGCTGGTACTCCGATTGCGCTTGATTCCATGGTGGCGCTCTATGACACGGTGTGGGTTTACCCGTATCCGCTTTCGAGCAGTGCGCCCAAGTTTAGCGAAACGTTCCCTGGCCGCTTGGGCATTTGCCCGACCATGAAGATTTCGGCGATGATTCTGGACTGGGCCGGCGAATCGTATAATGATGCAATTGATATTGACTTTGGTGGAATTTACGGCGGTAACGAATATACGACGGTTCTTCATGGCGGTTCTGAATACAAGACTTGCGGTGGGCATGTGCTTGGCATGGTGCAGGACACCTTGAGTGAACTCGGGCTCCCGCTGCGTGTGGATTCGCTTGCATTCCCGTGGGAACAGTGCTCTGCTGGCCGCGAAATCGACAAGTGGTTTATTCCCGAGGTCTTGGCGACCGATCCTGCGACGGGCCGCGAATACACGAATGCGACCTGCCGCGACATTGACTTGGTGCTTGATGCCGAAGGATTCTGGCTGGCCGACGTGACGGAATCTCCGAACGGCTGTAACGACCCTGTGAATCCAGGATTCTACCCGATTGATGATTTTGAATATCTGGATTCGGCCAAGACGATTAAGAACCCGAAATTCGACTGGGATATTCAAGGCTGCAAGCACAACTACAGTTTCTCGATGAAGATCAATGCGCAGTTCAAGTACGTTCGCGGTCAGTATTTTGAATTCCGCGGTGACGACGATGTGTGGGTGTTTATCAATAACCGCTTGGTCGTAGACATTGGCGGTTGCCATAGCCCTGTCGAAGGCGCAGTAGACTTGGATACGCTCGGACTGACCGAGGGCAAAGAATATCCGTTCCAGATTTTCTTCTCGGAACGTAATGCGACCGGTTCGAATTTCAAGATGCGTACCTCGATTAACTTGCAGACGCAAAAGACTTATTTCCCGGTCGAAAAGAAAAATTCGAAGGGAATTATCGAGTACGAACTTTTGCAGTTGCTGGTCGATGAATCTTTAAGTTGCGATGTGTCGAGCGTTTCGAAAATCGATACGACATACGCGCAGTCCGTATTCCGACTGGTGGGCGGTGGACTCCCTGCCGATGGCGTGCTGCTTGAACCGGGCCTAAATTACGGCGGTATTTTCATTAGCGAAAACATGGCTGGTTTCTCAATTGATACTTCGGCCTTTGTGAATTCGCGTACGCTTAGCCCGGGCCAGTATGTGCTGATTTGCTATTTGGCTGCCGACCAGAGCCAGTATCAGATGATTCCGTTTACGGTGCCAGAATATCCGCTTCCGGACATTGCGTTTGTGGATGTGTTCCATGTGACCGATTCGTTGGTGTTCGATCCGAAGGGCTATACGCTTCGTGGAACTTTGCTTGGACTTGACGACGGCAAGAATGATACGTTGCTTGCGCATGTGACTTACCCTGATACAGTGCCGCTTAAGATTGTGTTGCTGTACGGAACGACGCCGTGCGGCGAAATGCTTGCTAGCACGAATGTCAACTGTGTCGCGACTTTGAACGTGAAGACGAAATATCCGCTCAGTTTCTTGGATGCGAATAACCAGCGCGTTACAACGATTACGACTGATTCTACGGGCTACGCGAGCTTCTACGTAGTGGGTGATTCTGCTACGGTCAATGCCTTCTTTACGATTGAAGGCGAAGGCGTTGCAAATAGGATTCATTGGACTGATATTCATTTCAAGGAACCGCCGGTGCCGTTTGCAATGAAGGCATCTATGTTCGATGTGAATGGCGATGGCATTCCGGATAGTCTTTCGATTCCGTTTAGCAAGGCGTTTGACAAGGTTGTACCCGATACGATTTCGTGGGCATTTGGCGGGACTCAGTTCCACACGACTGCGGGACAAGATAATATTTGGCCGCTTGTAGAACAGGAATCTATAATCACCCTGTTTAATCCTGATGGACTTCGCGAAGATGTATTCACGGGTGTATCTGACCAGATTTATTCGGGCTCGCTTTTGTACCATTACACGTACACTGACGACGACTCTTTCGAAGAAGTCAAGCTTTCAATGAACACCTCGATTGAAGACCATGTGGCTCCCATTATTTTGAGTGCCACGATTGAGCCGAAGTCAGAGGACATTAGCGTTGTGACGATTAATTTGAGCGAAGGCACCGATGATAAAACATTTGATGCAAAGACGGCTTTTGTGTTCTATCGTGATTCTGTGAACTTTATGGATTCGCTAACTATTTCGACGTATATCAAGAATTCACAGGGAAATGTGTATAATTTGTACTTCCATCGTACGGCGCAAACAACGCTTCCTGAAGTGGGTGACTATGTAAAGCTGATGCCTGGTGAACTCAAGGACCGTAGTGGCAATGCGGCTCATGCGAACAATCCGAAGGTTCGCATTGTGGGTGAACAGCGTACTGAAATTAAGGCTCCTGGTGTAGTGACTATTTCGGGCGATGTCGAGAAATGGCCTTATAAGGATCCGATTGTGCCTGTGGTGGTGCCGTCGAACAAGGGCGTCAAGGAAATTATCGACAGCATTGGCAAACCTGGATTGTTGTTGAACTTTAATCTCGGTGAACTTGCGACATCGGCCATTATGAATTTGCCGAGCGATGCGAATAAGGATTCCGCTCTTGCTCTCATCAAGATTAACTGGGAAAACTATTACTTCTCGCATTTGGGCGATTTCGTAAGCAAGGTTACGGGAACTGTTGCCTGTAACGATGCGAAGGTATTCTACAATGCTGAATCTCCAGAAAAGTCGAATTGCTACGACAATCCTGGCAACCTGTTCTTTGAATGGAATGCCCGCAGCGACAAGGGCCGCGTCGTTGGCACGGGAGCCTATATTGCGAAGATGAAGGTGAAAATCAAGAACGGCAAGGAAAAGGCTGGCAGCAGTGATGATACCTTTACAATCGGTATCCGCCGCAGCAAAAAGTAAGCCTTAATTACTTGGTCGGGGCGTTGAATAGCTCGAGGGTTTCCTTGAGCTTAGTCGCAACGCCGTTGATTTTGTTGAAAGTCTCGCTCAGTTCAGTCTGGAACTTATCGAAAATTTCGAGATTGCAGAACAAGTCATTGCGGTATGTCTTGTTTGACTGGTAAAGATCGCGCAGCGAGCGCAGAATCTTTGCCTGCTGTTCCATTTGAGATTGTGCCTCTTTTTGGCAAGCTTCAAGGTTAGCGCGCTTTTTCTTAGCGACTTCGGGGTCGTTTTCGCGAAGAATGTAAGTCGGGAGCGTTGCAAAGTCTTCGAATTTTTCCGGAATGCTGTTGCCGTTTCTAGAATTGTTGTTGCGAAGGCCCACGCCCTTGATGGCGGAGTCGATAGAAATGGTGCAGCTTGAAGTTCCGTGGTAATTGCAACGCACGTGTTTTTCGACTCTGCGAAGCTCATTGTACGGGTTGAAATCTTCGTTGGTTTCAACGTATTGCAACGGTACATACAGCGGGGTCTGTTCGCCTGCAACTGTAATACGGTAGCAAATGCATTGCTCTCCGTTGAATTCCTTGGTTTCGTACAAATTGTTAGAACTGTGCATCATGGCCTTCACTCTGCGGTAAAGGGAGTCTGCATCGTAAGCTTTTTCGACAACGCCAGCGAGGTCTTTGAACAAGACCGATTTGACAATGTTGTTGAAGTTGTCCATGATGACACTGTTCGAAGTGGATCTGCCCCAAATCGATGTGCCAAGGAACAAGGCGTCGGAGAAGGTGGTTTCCTTGCGTCCGTTAAAGAAGGCAATAGTGCGGACAATGTTTGCAAGCGAGAGCCACTTGCTTATGGGAACGTAAATAGCGTTTTCAATGCAAAGTTCGGAAAGCTTTCCGATAATAGTCATGGTGTCCGGAGACAAGACGACTTTCTTGATTTCTTCGCTCCACTGCTTTTTTTCTTCTTCGGAAATAGTGTATTCTTCGGGAACCTTGAAACTGCTGTTCAGACTATGGTTCTGCAGAAGCATGCACAGCGAATCCGAAGAAAGATTGTCGGGCATGTAAATCGTGAGCGTAATATCGTCTGCGATGTCGGCGCGGCCCATGGCGTTCTCGGGGCGTACATCGCTGCTGAGAATGAGCATGGAATTGTCCCTGTTTTGCAGGGCGCTCCGCACACTGTTTTTCGTGATGTCGTCAATCGGATTGAAGTCCTTGAACCAGATGAGGTCATAATCGTCGAACGATGCCGGAAGATTTTGCGGCCGGTTGTCGATTTTGAGGACGTTCGTTTTTTTGAAAGCCGAAAGCAGGCGGTTCACCATGAAGTTCTTGCCCGAACCAGAACGACCGTACAGGTAGAACGATTCGTTGTTGATGGCGGCGAGGAATCCGAGTTGGAGCCGATCTTGTCTTTCAGGAAATTCCTGGCAAAGAGCTTGCATCAAGTTCTGGATACGGTTTGTGAGCGTCATGATTTCTTCCTTCTTTCTCTGAAATATAAAAACTAGGGAAGAAATTTGAAAGGGGTAGACGGGCTTAGAGCAGAATTTGGGTGGCTTCGGGAGAAATTTCTGTTGTCTGCGATGCAACGAAAATTAGCGAATTTACATTTTTTTGAATAAATTCGGCGGGGAGCCTAGCGGCGTCTTTTTCAGAAATCACAAAGGCGTCTTGTGGGTTCTTTTGAAGGATTTGTTCGAATTGGGCGGCAAACGATTTGCTGTGATCTTTAAAGAAGAACTGGCGTTCGATTTCGATTCCGAAATTTTGAAGGTCTTTGCAGAAGCGTTCAGGGTTGCCGAGACCGCATGCAACGTTTGCTTTTTTGTGGTTGAATTTTTCGCCGGTGGCGTAGTGCAATACTTTATCTACAACAAATTTTACGGCCGGATTTCCGCCGTCACACCTTAGTATGCGGACCATAGGAGAATCTAGGTCGTGGTCTTTCGCAAGGCTGCGCATTTTACCGTAGGGCCAGAGTTCCGAAATCTTTGTGGGTAGGGGTTCCCACTGCAAGAGAATGGTGATGGCTCCGACCAAACGGCTGTCTTCGAATCCGTCGTCACAGACAATGCAATCGAACTTTTGCGAACGGTCGAGCTCATGTGCCAAGCGGTAGCGGTTGCGGGTTGCGAAAACTTGGATGCGCGCGTTGTCTGCAAATTTTTGACGGAGCATGGAGACCTCGTCGAAGGCGTATTCGTGGGCGAGGAGTGCCACCGTTTTGCCTTGGGCGGCCAGGTGATTGCAAAGCCAGATGCTGAAAGGCGTCTTACCTGCACCACCGGTGCGAAAGCTCCCGACGACAATCAGCTTAGAATGCTGGAGAGGAGCGCCCGGCCTAAGGCAGAGCGCATGATGCAACAGGTATGCGGCACGATAGCAGAGAGCTAGAAAAAGACGAAGCATTTCATTCTTCTTGCTCAAACCTCATACCTCAAAGCGGCAACGCCGCGACCTCGTTCCTACAAGCAATTTCTCTTTTGCAGCAAGAACAAGTCTGCGAGCACGAGGGCTGCCATGCTTTCGACAATCACCGGCGCACGGACTGCAACGCACGGGTCGTGGCGACCGCGGGCGGCAAGCGTTCCGTTTTCGCCACCGCGGCCAGCAGTCTTTTGTTCCTGCGAGATTGTGGCGGTCGGCTTGAATGCCATACGGCAGTAAATGGGTTCGCCGTTGCTGATTCCGCCGAGGGAACCGCCCGCATTGTTGGTGCGGGTGTGGTAGGCGTGGCCATCAAAGTAAAGTTCATCGTTGTGCTTGCTGCCGTGCATGCGGGCCGAGGCGAAACCGCTTCCGATTTCAAAACCCTTGCAGGCGGGGATCGACAGCATTGCCTGGGCGAGTAACGCGTCCAGGCGGTCGAACACCGGTTCGCCCAGCGCCACCGGCGGATTCTTGACCAAGAGGCATACGGTGCCGCCAATGCTGTCTCCGTTTGCGCGGGCATCGAGCACGGCTTGTTCCATCTTGGCGCTTGCGTCCAGGTCGGGACAACGCACGGGCGAAGCTTCAATCTGTTCGAGCGTGAGTTTGTTCAGGTCTAGGGGACCGCAATCGACTTCGCCAATGGAATTCACCCAGGCGATGATTTCAGTGTTGTTGACCTGCTTCAAAAGTTTCTTGGCGACTGCACCTGCGGCAACACGCCCGATGGTTTCGCGGGCAGAGCTGCGTCCACCGCCGCGGTAGTCCCTGAACCCGTACTTGAGGTCGTAGCACAGGTCGGCATGACCCGGGCGGTACCATTTCTGGATTTCGGCGTAGTCGTGACTGCGCTGGTCTTCGTTAAAGACGGCGAAAGAAATCGGGGTTCCGGTGGTTTTGCCTTCGAAAACGCCCGAAAGGATCTTAACCTGGTCCTTTTCGTCGCGGGCAGTGGTCATTTTGCCCTGCCCGGGGCGGCGGCGGTTAAGTTCCGCCTGGATTTCATTTTCGGAGATTTCGAGGCCTGCGGGGCAGCCATCCAGGACCGAACCGACGGCCGGACCATGGGATTCGCCCCAGGTTGTAACGCTAAAAATTTTGCCAAAAGTGCTTGCCATGAGTCAAAATATAGATAATCGGCGTTTTTTCTAAGAAAATATCAGATAAGGACTTACCAACATGGCAAAGTTTACTATCTTTTACAAAGATTCTAGGAGAATCCTGTGAAACACTTTGGATTTATTATAACGATTTTGACCCTGCTGCTTTCTCTGGAAGCGGCCGCCCAACGTTATAATGACTTTGCGGGTATTCCCTTTGGTGCCACCCGTGAGACCGTTATCGAAGAGGTGATGAAGCTCGGTTACGAGCCGTATGGTCAAAGTGGCGAAGGCGAACGTGTCGTCATTCCGGTATTTATGTTCGGTGAACTGCCGGTCCAGGTTGACTTTATTTTTAACAAGAACGACAAGTTCTACTCTTTTGAAATTCGTACCGGTCGTGTCGAACGCGCCCGTTTGAATAAGTCTTTTGAAGCTGTAGCTTACATGTCTGAACAGTTTACGCTCAAGTACGGCAAGCCCTCGGGCAACCCGGCGATTGACGAAACTTCGGCCCTGAAGGAAAGCATTTTGAACCTGTACCAGCAGTGGTTCTCGCAGAAGGTGTTGAATATTTACACCGGACTGGTGCAGAAGGAAGGCCGCTACTTTGCAGTAGGTGCCGTAACGCACCGCAAGCTTGCAACCGAAAAGCGTTCGGGTTCGAGCCGTTCCTCGGAACGTGCCGCCTCCACAAAACCGGTATTCTAGTTTATCTGTAATACGGATTGAAAAGTTTAAAAGCCGACGAACTTCGCCGGCTTTTATCATATTTGGCCTTCGGGACCAGCCCGTTTGGGCTAGGTCTTGAGCTTATCCAAAGCCTCGTTCGGGCCAATCACGAACAGCACGTCGTTTTCCTTGAGTACGTAGTCGGCAATGTTACCGATCTTGGGGGTGCGTTCCAGCGGGTCGCGAATAGCGATCACCTGGATGCCGTACTTGTGGGTGAGTGATAGGTCCTTGAGGGTCTTGCCGAGGAATGCGTCGGGGCAGGCGATTTCCACAATCGAGAAGCCTTCCATGAACGGCAGGTAGTCGAGCATGTTCGGGCGGTTGAGCCTTTCAGCCAGCGAAATGGCCATATCGCGTTCCGGGTGGAAGATGTCTGCCACGCCGAGCTTTTCAAGGATAATCGTGTGGGCCGGGCTGCTGGACTTCGCGATAATGTGCTTGACCCCCAGTTCCTTGAGGTTCAGAACCGTCAAAAGCGATGCCTGCAGGTCTTCACCAATGCAGCAGATAACGCTGTCCACCTTGGAAAGCGGGAGCGACTGGAGCTGCTTTTTACGGGTGCCGTCGGCAACGACTGCCTGGGCAACCTGGTTCGAAATATCCTGGATTTTTTCGGGGCTCGGGTCTACGACCATCACATCGTGTCCGAGTGCGGTCAAATGACGGGCCAAAAAGTAGCCCGTGTTTCCAAGTCCGATTACTACGAATTGTTTAGAAGCCATGGCCTAAATGTAGTAACTTAGCCGACCATGATGTCTTCTTCGGCGTACCACATGCCCTGCTCCTGCTTTTTAGCCACTGCAGAAATCAGGAACAACGGGCCCATACGGCCGACAAACATCACCGTGCAAATCACGATACGGCCTGGAATCGAAAGATCTGGGGTGAGACCCATGGAAAGACCGCAGGTGCTGTAGGCGCTTGCCACTTCGAAGAATACCTTGAGGAACGAAACTTGCTCGATGGAGTTGCCGGCGGCCTCGGTTTCGAGCAACACGAGGGTTGCCACCACCACAACCACGATTGCCACCACGAAGATTCGCACAGCCTTATCGACCGTGGTTTCGGGAATGGTTCGGCCAAGAATCTGGGTCTTGTTGCGGCCCAGCAGGCGGTTAAATCCGAGCAGGAAAATCACGGCGGTGGTTGTCGTCTTGATACCGCCACCGCAGCTACCCGGGTTTGCACCGATCAGCATGATAATCACAAAGAAGAACAGCGAGCCCACACTCAAGCCGGGCACGTTTACGGAGTTCAGGCCAGCGGTACGGCTGGTGAATGCCATGAAGGCGCTCGTTTCCAGCTTTTGGCCGAAGTTCAGGCCCTCGAAGGTGTTGCTCCATTCGCTGAACATAAAGAAGAGAATGCTCACGAGAACGATAATCAGGGTAAAGCCTGTGGCAATGTGGGTATGGAGCGATACCTTGCGGATAGCGCGCTTCTTAAAGTCGAACAGGTAGCGGATTTCGGTAATGGCCAAGAAGCCGAAACCGCCGGCGAGCGCGAGCACGCAGGTGGTAATGTTCATGAGCGGGTTCAGCTGGAACCGTTCAAGTGAATCCGGGAACAGGGTAAAGCCTACGTTGCAGAACGAGCTTACCGCCTGGAACAGACTGCAGAAAAGGCGGTCGTAGAGTTCCATGTCGCTAAACTGCGTAAAGTACACCACAGCGCCAATGGCTTCGAGTAAGAAGGTAAAGGGGAGCACTGCTTTCAGGATTCGGCCGGCATCGACGTTACCTTCCTGCGTGTAATTTGCGAGGAGGGCTGACTGGTGGTTGAATCCCGGGTGCATACCGGCAAGCAAGATAATCACGGTAGAAATCGTCATGATTCCAAGACCGCCCGCCTGCATCAGGACTACGAGAACCCAGTTGCCAAAGGTGGTAAAGCTTGCGCTAATATCGATAGTGGTAAGGCCGGTAACGCATACGGCAGACATAGCCGTAAAGAACGCGTCGAGTACACCTACCGGTTCACGCTGCGCAAACGGGAGCGACAACAGGAGTGCTCCCAAAGAAACCAGCGCGAGGTAGCCGGACACGATCATCAAAATCGGGTTGCCCGACTTTTTCTTGACTTCGGCCTTCTTTTCCACGAAGTCAAACGCTTCGTACCTAGAACGTAACATGGGCGTAAATATAGAAATTAATCCCCATCTTGCCTAGGTTTTGGCGGTTTTCTACATTTGGGCCCGTATGAAGAATTTGCGTGCCATTTTGATGCCGATTGCGATTTTACTCGGGATTTTGCTCCCGCAGGCACACGTGCTTTCGCCGTTAATGCCGTTTTTGATCGGTACCATGATGTTTTTGACGTTTGTGACTAAAATTCCGCCGCAAACGCATGGTTACACGTTTAAAATTGAAATTCGTGCACTGATTGTGAGCTTGATTCTGGTGGCTGCCATTGCGGGCATTGTAAAACTCTTTGACCTTCCGCGCGAAGTGCTTTTGGGTGGTGCGATTATTGCGCTTTGCCCGCCTGCAAATGCAGCCCCTGCCATGGCCAAAATGCTTGGCGGTTCGGCCTCGCTTGCCTTGAAGATTTTCTTGAGCGGAAACCTGATTGCATGTTTTTCGATTCCGCTGGTGTTCGGTTACTTGACCGGAACAGAGGCTGGCCTAAGCGAAATTGCGATGAAGATTTTCAATACGATTCAGCCGATTATTAGCATCCCGCTGGCGTTTGCGCTGGGTCTGCGAGCTTTTTACCCGGAACTTGCCGACCGCGCCGCCAAATACCAGAAGTACACGATGTTCGTGTGGACGTTCTCGGTGTTCGTAATTTTGGCGAAGGCGAGCTACGACATTCGCGAAATGGGATTCACGGAACTTTGGAATAGCGGTAAACTCCCCATGATGGCGGGAATTTCGCTCATTCTCTGCATTCTGCTTTACGCCCTCGGCTGGTATGTCGAAAGGAACCGCCGCCCGATTGAAAGTGCACAGAGCATGGGGCAAAAGAATACCACACTCGTTATCTGGATTGCCACGTTGTATGCGGGCCCTGTGGTGGCGCTCGCCCCGACATGCTATGTGGTGTGGCAGAACCTGGTGCTCAGTTATCTGAGCGCAAGGATCAAACCGAAAAAAGAATAATTATATTTCTCATTGCGCAAGCGCATCGCGACAATCCAAAAGTGGGGGCGTAATGAATCATGCAGAACTTGTTAAGCGCCTGTTGGCTGAACAGGATTTAAAGTACCGCGACTTTCATGCGTCGCTGTTGCCGAACATCGACAAGAAATCGATTATCGGCGTGCGCGTGCCCACAATGCGAAAAATTGCGAAGGAGTTTGCCGCAGGCGCGACTCCTGCCGAACTCGGTAAATTCCTCGACAAGCTCCCGCACAAGTATTTCGAAGAAAATCAAGTGCACCTTTTTGCGGTTGAACGCATCAAGGACTTTGATGAATGCCTGCGACGCATTGAACAGTTCTTGCCCTACATTGATAACTGGGCCGTATGCGACGGCAAATCTCCGAAGGCTTTGCTCAAGGACGAAAAGCGGTTCGAGTCGTGCATCGAAAAATGGCTCAAGTCAAAGCACCCTTACACGGTTCGCTTCGGCGTGAACATGCTCATGAACTTTTTCTTGGATGAACGCTTCAGCAAGGAACATTTGAAACTTGTTGCCGCCATCGATGAAAATCGTTTCGACGACGATTCGACAGGCGCTGCGCTGGCTTCTGTAAATGCCGCCCGTCCCACCGACCGCTACTACGTGCAAATGGTTATCGCTTGGTACATGGCAACCGCCCTCGCCAAGCAATGGGACGCAACTTTCCCCTACATCAAAGGCCGCAAACTTTCGCCCTGGATTCACGCAAAATCCATCCAAAAAGCCTGCGAAAGCTACCGCATCACCGACGAACAGAAGAAAATCCTGCGCGGGTTGAAATAATTCCCCGAAAAGTCCACATTTGACATTCGCCTTGTTTTAGGATATATTTAGAACCATGAAAGGATTGGTTCGGTTTTTTACTATTTCTAGCGCTGCAGTTGCATTCCTTGCAAATGGCGCCATGGCACAAACTAAGGTCGTTGTAGACCCGGGCAAGCGCTACCAGGTTTTCGAAGGTTGGGGTTCCAGTCTTTGCTGGTGGGCCGTAAAGGCGGGCGCCTGGAGCGAGGCGAATCGAAGCAAGTTGATTGGTGCGATTGCGGACCCTGATACGGGTCTTGGCTACACGATTTTCCGTTACAATATTGGTGGCGGTGACCAGCCGGGGCATAATCACCTCACGAAGGGGGATGGCGCTGCTGCGGTGCCCGGTTACAAGACTACCGAAAGTGGCGATTTTGATTGGACGGCGGACCCGTACCAGCGTAACATTGCGTTTGAACTTGCGAAGCGCGTGAAGAACCCAATTTTCGAGGCGTTCAGCAATTCGCCCCCATGGTGGATGACCAAGAGCGGGTGCGTTTCGGGTGGCAACAATGGTGCCGACAACCTGAAAGAAGATTACTTCGATGATTTTGCCGACTACCTTTCCGAAGTGGCGCTCCATTTCAAGAAGGAATGGGGGATCACGTTCCGTACGGTGGAGCCATTCAATGAGCCGAGTGCCGGCTGGTGGAAGGCGAATGGTGATCAAGAAGGTTGTGGCTTCAAGAATAATCAGTCCAAGATGATTGTGGAACTTGGCAAGGCGCTCGTTGCGAAGGGCCTGTTCCCCGAGACTTCGGTGAGTGCCGCCGACGAGACGAATATCGGCGATGCCTTGAATCAGTTCAACAAGTACAGCGGCGAAGCGCTTTCTTACATGTTCCAGGTGAACACGCACAGCTATTCCGGCGGCGACAACCGCGCAAAGCTTTTCAATGCGGCGTTCGCGAAAGACAAGAAGGTTTGGCAGTCCGAAACGGGCCCGCTTCACAAGAGCGGCGACGAGAACATTGCGCTCTGGATGGCGGGCGTGATTTTGGCGGATCTGCGCGACATGAAGGCGAGCGCCTGGGTGGACTGGCAGATTGGCGACCCGGCCGAGAACTGGCGTAGCCTCGCGCTGAACCACAGCAAGCAGACTTTCAGCCCGAATGCGCGTTACTACATGCACGCCGCATTTAGCCGCTACATCCGCCCGGGTTCGCGCATTATCGATAGCGACAACGGCAACACGCTCGCGGCGCTGCGCGAAGATGGCGCCTTGGTGCTCGTGGTTCGCAACAGCGGCACGAGCGACGTGAAGTATGAATTCGACTTGCGCGGGTTTGACAAAATCGGCGCAAGCGCGAAGGTGGTGCGGTTTGAATTGCCGGGCAGTTTGAAGGCGCAGTCCGATATCGCGGTGTCGGGTAAGACGCTTTCGATGACGGCGCCTGCTCAGACGATTACGACGATGGTCATTGACGGCGCCGAAGGTGGCGTCTGTAAGCCGGATACAATTATCCCGTACGTGAAGGTGCATGACGGCGGCTGGAACGAGACGACCGATGTTCAAGTGAATAAGGGCGACTCGCTGGTGATTGGCCCGCATCCGTGGGAAGGTGGCCGCTGGGTTTGGAGTGGCCCGAACGGATTCGCTTCGACTGATCGCGAAATCCGCTTCAAGAATCTTGACGGAAAATCGAGCGGCTACTACAAGGCGGTCCACACGAATGCTTCGGGCTGCGAAGCCTCCGTAACCATCAAGGTGGTGGTCGATGACCCGGAAAATCCGTTCGTAGAACCGGATACGACTCAGGAAGATTCGACGACGGCAATCAGGAACCGTAATCTGGCGGGCTTCGAAATTGGGCCGAACGAACCGATTCAGGTCTTTGACATGCAGGGACGATTCTTGGGCAAATCGCTCAAACTTGCTCCGGGAACGTACCTTGTCCGTCAGGGAATCCGCCTGCAGCAGGTTCGAATCAAGTAGTATTACGCCATTATCAAGTGGTATTACGCCATTATTTTGCAAAAAACGAAGAGCTTTCTTATAAAAAGCATAAATTTTGCTATCCTTTATTCATGCTTTTACAAACAACAGCTCAAAAAATCGTTTTTTCTATTCTCGCCCTTTTCCTGCTGATTACGGCAGGTAAGGATTGGTTTGACTTTTATTCCTGCGGCGCAGTAAGCCAGTGCCTCTCTGATGCGGGCACCCTGCAGCTTTACACCAAGTCGGTCATGTCGACCATGCTTACGGTGCTTGCTTTTATCACGGCATCGAGCGCATTCTCTGGCCGCGACGGTAAGCTGCTGCGTGCAGCATTTGTGTTCTCGTTGCTTGCAGACTATAGCTTCAGCCTGCTCAAGGCGACCGTCGCCGATGTAGGAACCCTCAGCACCATTCTCGGAATCAGCTTCTTCATGGTTTTCCAGGGCATCTTGATTTACAGGCATTCCCGCAAATCCGAAGACGACAAGAGCATTCCTAAGATCTATGCGCTCTTGGCTGTGGCCGTTCTCGCTGGCATTGCTTTGATTGCTACAGGTACTTTGGGCCTCACCGTGGCCGTTGTCGTGGTTTATGGCGTCTTCGTCATTACCTCGGTGATCATCGGTATTCTTGCGCCGCGCAAGGGCTATTTCCCGGCTGTAAACGCCAAGTTTGTCTGCTGGGGCATGGTCGCCTTCTTCTTGGGCGATGTGTGCGTAGGCCTTTCGATGGTCACGGGTGACGATCACAGCGCACTGCAGTCGGTTGCTGAAATCGCAAACAACCTCATTTGGTGGTTGTATGTGCCGGCACAGCTCATGCTCATTCGCGCTTGCGTCAAGCCGAAAGCTTAAATTGCAAATCAGCCTATATTAAAAAGCACCCTTTTAGGGTGTTTTTTTATTTGGAAATTTTGTCAGGGTACAAAAAAGGCATCCCTCACGGTGGAACACTCGAAGCTACTCACTTAAAAATGATAGCAGTGCCTCGGGGCTTTGTTTTTCGCGTCGATGCGCGCCTAAACTGAACACCAAGAGCGACGAGCTTTAAAAATACTGTTAGATCGGGCGTTAATCCGTGGGATGCCTTACCCGTAATATAGACAACTTGAGGGGCAAAAGCAAGCGAAAAAACGAAAATTATTTTTTTGTCCTTTTAAAATAAACGATAAGTAAATAATTCTTATCCTTGCTTGGCGAAATTAGTTCATAAAGGTCGTTTTTATACAAACGAGCCCTACTCCATTTTGGAATATTCAGCCTTCTGTGTCGGGAGTGATAAATTCGGTAACATATTTTGCGACTTGGTCGCGTAGGTTGTTTCCGCGGACCTTTCCGAGCAGAATTTCGATGTCTTCGATGGGGGCGGCCATGAACGCTTCGGCGCTTCTGTACTTGCTCAAAATCTTGACGCGGGTTTCGTGACCCACACCAGGCATCTTGAGCCATTCGACTTCCAAGTCCTTTTTGCGCTTGCTGCGTTGGTAGGTAATCGCGAATCGGTGAGCCTCGTCGCGGGCGTTCTGCAAAAGCTTTAGCGCAGGGCTGGTGCGGTGCAATACGATGCTCTTGCGGTCGTCGGGGAACACGATTTCTTCGAGGCGCTTGGCGAGGCCGATGAGCGGTAAATCCTGATCGTGGCCGAGTTCTTTCAGAATCTGCATCGTGGCGTCTACCTGGCCTTTACCGCCGTCGCACACCCACAAGTCGGGCATGGGTACGCCCTCGTTTTCGAGCCTGCGAATGCGGCGGGTCATCACTTCGCGCATGCTCGCGAAGTCGTCGACGCCTTCGACAGTCTTGATGATAAATTTGCGGTAATTGGCTTTGTCGGGGCGCCCGTTTTTGAAGGCCACAAGGCTTGCCACCGTGTTCGTGCCCGAAAGGTGAGAAATATCCACGCACTCGATGCGGAACGGCGTCTTTTTAAGCCCGAGGACTTTCTGCAGTTCGAATACGCTCTGGTCGATTTCGCTGTACTTCTGCACTTCGGCGCGCATTTCTACCAGAATCATGTCGGCATTGGCCCCAGCAAGCTTTAAGAATCCGAGCTTTTCGCCGCGCTGGGGCGTGCTGAAAGTGACCTTTCTCCCTGCCTGTTTGCTGAGCGCCGCTTCGAGTTCCTTGCGGTCATCCGGCAGCACAATGTCGGTTGCGATTTCGGCAGGGATCAGGGGCGCCTCCATGTACCACGGGAGCACCATCTGCCTGAATATTTCGGTTTCGTCGTCTTCGAGCTTGCATTCGAGCCGGTAATGCCTGCGCCCCATGAGCACGCCTTTGCGGTATTCGAGAATCACGGCCGCGGCCATATCGCCGTTACGGCGGAGCGTTACCACATCGAGTGACAAGTTCGGGTCGCTGGTGTCGGTCTTCTGGTGCGTGCCGGACGCTTGCAGCGCCTGAATGGCGTCGCGCTTTTTCATGGCGGTTTCAAAGTCGAGCCGTTCGCTCGCTTCTTCCATTTCGCGCTGCCAAAGGTCAATCAGGTCGTCGCGCTTGCCTTCGAGCATGAGCCTTGCGTTTGCGACATCCTTGGCGTATTCCTCTTGCGTAATGAGCCCCGCACACGGTGCACTGCAGCGCCCGATGTGGTAGTTGAGGCAAGGGCGCACGGGGTGCTTGGCCGGCAATTCCATGGTGCATTCGCGAATCTTGAACAACCTTGCCGAAATGTCAATCAGCTTGTCGATGTAGCGCGAACCCATGTACGGGCCATAATACTGGCGGCCGTCCTTCTTGACAGAGCGAGAAAGCGAAAGCCGTGGGAACGGTTCCTTGACCGAAAATGCTAGGTACGGAAAGTGCTTGTCGTCTTTCAGGAGCACGTTGTACTTAGGCGTGTGCTTGCGAATCAGGTTCGCTTCTAGAATCAGCGCCTCTTGCTCGCTCTCGGTAATAATCCATTCGATGTCCCGAATGTAGGGGAGCATGAGCGTTGCCGCGCGGTGGCCGTTGTGCTCGGAGCCGTCGAAGTAGCTGCGCACGCGGTTCTTTAGGACTTTAGCTTTTCCAATGTAAATGATTTTCCCTTGGGCGTTCTTCATGATGTAAACGCCCGGCCGGTCCGGCAATTCCGTCAGTCGCCGCTGTATATGTTCATTTACAGAAATCATTTGGTTTTTGTGAAAAAATTTAGTTATCTTAATATTGTTAAAGTTCTAAAACTCATTAGACGGAGCAGAAATGAATTTAGAAAAAATGAGTGTTTTATCTCAAAAAATTGAGGGTGTCTTGGGAACGGTCCGAGCCCTCAAAGAAGAAAATGCAAAAATCAAGCGTGATTTATCTCAGGTCCAGGCTTTGGCGCAAGACAAGACCCTGTTGCTTGAATCGGCCAAGCACGACCTTGCTGATTGCAAGGCTGCCCTTGATGCCCGTGCAAATCAGGCAAAAGCCCAGCAGGATATGCTGAACAAGCAGGCTTCCGAAATCGAAGTGCTTAACGAAAAGACGGTAGTGCTTGGTCAGCAGTTGGTCGAAAAGGATGGCTGCATCGAAAGTTTGGAATCCAAGATTCGTGATCTTACGAACAGTCAGGATATGTTGACTGGCCAGATTAACGAAAGGGCCGAAACGGTAAATGCGCTCAACACCCAGGTGGCCGAAAAGGATGCGACCATTGCAAAGCTGATGGAACAGCTTTCCGAAAAGAGTGCTTTGGTCGATAGCCTGAACGAACAGCTGCAGGCCCAGAACGAAGAAATTGCAGAAGCCCAGGAAAAGTTCAACCAGCTGGTTGCAACTATCGAAAGCGAACTGGGTACAGACATTGCCCTGGACAGTGGTGATTCCGCCCCTGCTGCCGAAGAACCGGTTGCTGAGGAATCGACTGAAGAACCGGCAACTTCCGACGAAGATCTCGTATTCGAAGACGTGACTGCGGAAAATTCGGAAGCCGAAGAATCTGTGGAAGAACCTCAGGTAGACGAATCTGTTTCGCAGGAACAGGAATCCGAAGAGGATGTTCCGTCGATTGAAGTTCATGGGGCCGATGAAAAAGACAACGATTTGTTCGCGAGCAAGCAGGAGGGCTCGCAGACAAGTTTTTTCGGATAAGGATGCTGATGGACGATGATCCATTCGGCGTAGGGATAAAATAATGGCTAGTATCGAACCTTTGAAATCGGTAACCATTTCCGTTGCCCAGGAAAGCATTCAGATTCGCACCGACTTGCCCGATGCGGAACTGAATGACATTGTGGAAAACATCAACCAGCGTTTTGATCGCTCGGCAAAGTTCCAGATGGACAACCGTAAGCGCATGGCTTTGCTTGCCGTGGAGCTTATGTCCGAAATCATGGAACTCCGCAAGCAACTGGGTCGCGCGAAAATCTATTACGACTCGATGGAAAAGGAAGTCCAGAACCTCTCGCTCTTGTTGGACGAAGGCATGGGCAATGTCGATCGGCTTTAATAAGCCTTAAAAAGTGTAAAAGAAAACCCGAGCTTCAAAGCCCGGGTTTTTCTATTGGTTAAAGCTGGAGTTAATTTGCCTTGACGCAGCGTACGTTGAATGCGCGGTCTGCTGCGGAAGTCAGTTCTTCGAGTTTCTTTTCGGAATAGTCCTCGACGCGCCAGGCGTTGTTTTCGCCATCGCTTTCAAGCCAGAGGTAGCCCTGTTCGGAGTCGAGACCGTATTGGGGCTTTTCGCCAGTGTCAAGCTTGAATCTTCCGCCGACGGTCCACCATGTGTGGCCTACGGCCTCGTTGGCTGCGACAACTTCAGCCGGAGTCGGGAGTCTCCATTCACCGGGGCACGCCCTTTGGGCGGCGGCGTAGGTGTAGAATCCGCCATAGGTTGCGCAAACGTCTTTTTCGCCGGCTTCACAGTAAAGTCCCGAGCTGGTCTTGTACTTGATGTTTTCGGCCATCCAGAGCTTGCCGGCAACGGTTTGCAACTTGTAGGTGTTGCCGTCGCGGTTGTCCGTCATGGCATTGCCGGAAATGGTCGGCGGATCCTGAGCTTCGACGGACATGCCGATATCGATGGTCAGAGCCGAAGAAGACGAGGCAATTACAGGCGGATTTGCTCTGCATTCATCGGTCCAGCAGAATGCCGGAGAACTGCTAGAATACGGAACAACGACTGAATCGATGCCTTTGCGAATAAAGACTTGTTTAGTCAATGTATCATGCTTTACTTCACCGGACGAGGGAGTCGGGTTCGGGGTAGCATTGCCAATGGAGGAAGAGCTTGTTTCAGGAGAAATTGCAGCCGACGAAGGAACCGAGTTCGGATTGCTTGCAGAAGAAGGCATAGGTTCTTCGCCAAGAGATCCTCCCGGGGTCAAGATATCGCTATCGGACGAACACCCCCAGAATAAGCACACCACACCCACACATCCCAAAAATGTAGTGATCTTTTTCATGCCTGTAAATATAGTTTACATTTTGGGACTTAACGAGAAAAAAGATTTTTACTATGTTTGTCGTCACTATGACGAACGTAGAAATCTTTGATACCACTTTTGCGATGACCATCCTCGTGGTTCTTGCACTCGTTGTTCCTACTGCCCTTTTGTTGGCAAACTGGTTCTTGCACCCGGGCAAAATCAAGGGGACTTCGATCAAAGGTACGTCTTACGAATGCGGTGTCGCACACGTTTCCGGTACTTCGGGCGAACGCTATCCCGTGAAGTATTACATGGTCGCCATGTTGTTCTTGGTCTTTGACCTTGAAGTGGCGTTCCTCTATCCCTGGACCGTTCAATTCCTCAAGGGCGGCTGGGACTTGCTGTTCGTGTTGCTCGGATTCCTCGTGATTCTAGAAGCAGGCTATATCTACCTGGTCAAGAAGGGAATCCTCAACTGGACTCGAATCCAAGACTAAGATTCGAGAAAAGAATATTCTATCTCAACTAAACGAACGCGGTCCTACGGGGCCGCGTTTGTTTTTTCTACTTTATTAACCATGAATAACGCAACGCCTGACTTTAATTCGCAACATTTTGAAGTTGCCGGTTTCATTCGTGAAGTGTTCGGTTATATGGAACGCTTCAAGGGCCAGCTGTTTGTGCTGAAAATCGAGGATGACTTGATGAGTCACCCCCTTTTCCCGGTGCTTATGCGCGATATTGCGCTTTTGCATAAGGCGGGAATCCGCATTATTATCGTGCCGGGTACGCGTAACAGCATCGATGCTCAGCTCAAGGCGTGGGAATTGGAATCCACGTTCCATGCCGGTGTGCGTCTTACAAGTGAAGAAGCCTTGCCCCACATTGAGCAGGCTTCTCTCGGCGTTGCACAGCATATCATGAGCCACCTTACGGCAAGCGGCCTTAGGGGCATTCAGGGCAACTGGGTGCTGGCTCGTAGCATGGGTGTTATCGACGGTGTCGACTACATGCGCACCGGCCGTATCGAACGTATCCAGCGCGATATCCTGGAACAGCTTTTGGAAGAAAAGTTCGTGCCGATTATTCCGCCGATTGGTTGGAACAAGCTCGGGCACGCTTACAATATCAGTTCTACCGAACTTGCGACGGAACTTTGCAAGTACATGAAGGTCGGAAAGCTCTTCTTTATCGGTAACCAGAACGGTATCAAGCTCGAAGGCCTTGTAACAGGCCGGAACACTAAGTACCTGGAACCCACGGATTCGGGCGTTATTTCGGCTATGGATGTGGACCAGGCAAAGGAATTGTTGGAACTCAATTCCGACCAGCTTGACTTTGCACAGATGGATTACTTGATGAACGCCATTCGGGCTTGCGAAGCGGGTGCGAACCGTGTCCACTTGCTGAGCGGTGAATTCCAGGGCAGCGTGCTGCAAGAAGTGTTCAGTGCCCGCGGTGACGGTACCATGGTGTACGCCAACCAGTACTCCAGTATCAGGCCCGCAAACATCGAAGACATTCCCGATATTCTGCGCATTATGCAGGACTACATCGACAAGGGATTCTTGGTGCCACGTACGCAGGAAAGCATTTCTGAAAAGCTCAACGATTATGTTGTCTATAGCATCGACAACAGCATTCACGGCTGTGGTGCCTTGCACGCATTCGAAGACGGTATGGCCGAAGTCGCTGGCATTGCAGTGGGCGCAAACTACCGCAAGTCGGGTATCGGCGACGCCATCGTGCGCCACTTGATTTCTGTTGGCCGCATGAAGGGTTATAAGAAATTGTTCTTGCTGACTACGCAGGCTCTCGATTGGTTCTACCACTTCGGATTCGAAGATGGTACGGTCAGCGATTTGCCCAAGAGCAAGCGCGACCATTACAACCAGAAACGGAAATCCCGTATCTTGATACTGCCGCTTGACAAGTAACCCCGGGTAAAACCCGCGGGGGCTTGGCCAGTTATCTAGCGAAAAAGGCTGTTTGTCGGTGAATTGAATTCTAAAGAATCGTTTTATGGTTAATTTATGTAAATTCTAACCATATTTTAGGAATGGAGAACTTATGTCTGCTTTGCATAAGATAATAATGTCGTCTTTAGTGTTACTTTGCCTTGTGGCATGTTCCGAAGACGAAAGCAGCGAAGAGGTTTTGTTTCGTTTAGATGAAAACGGGGTTGTTTTTTCTCCGACGGATATGTCTGGGGGCACGCGTTACTTGCCTTCGATGAAGGCGGATCGATTCCGCATTGTTCGGGTTGACAATAAATTGAATCCGCTTGATTCATTTGACGTGCCGGCTGATCATGAAGATTGGTATCCGAACTCGTTCTCGGTTGGCACGCGGGATTATGAATTCCCGTATGTGAAAATCGTAACCGTTTTCCCGCTGGATGGAGATGATGAAATGGAATTTCCCCAGTATTACCGTATCGAAAAATACAATAATGGCATAGAGCTGCATATTTATGGTGCCTTAATTTCTGGCCGTGTTGAAACTTTGGTTCAAAAAGAAAAATATAGCTTGAACGATGCTATTGAAAAGGCTTACGGGGAACTTAAAAAAACGCTTGGGATAGACATTGATTTTCCTGAAAACAGAAGTTTTTATCAAGGTAAAAAAGATTCTTACTATAGTGACTATGTGGAGCTGCGTGATTTGTTCCCGTACGTTCTTTGTCGTCATGAAATTTCGGACAGCCTTTTCTACAGTGATTTTATGGAATTGCGAGATTCCTTTGCAAAAGACGGAACACTTGATGATTCTATAAAAGTGCGTGCGGCTGATTCTTGGCTTGCCACGTTCCTGTTGCCATCTGGTACTATGGAATGGTATGATTTTGAAAGCGTTAACCGTGATACGTCTTCCGGGTTAACAGATATTGATACGGCCTTTTTTAATTGGGCATACGAATTGAACCGCTCCTGGAATCAAAAGGACTCCATAGAAATAAAAACTGAACTTAGCCGTTATAATGGACGGATGTTTGTTTATGAAAGCTACAGTGGTGGATGGCGCTTGCAGACTGCTATTGAAGATACGCTTGGTACTTGCTTGTATTATGGTTGGAACTTTGCGGAACATGATGGCGCCGCTTATTTGTGTCGGTATCAATCATTTTATTGGGAAAAGCTAAGCAACATCGATTCTGTATTGAATCATAAATATACAGAGTGCCAAAGGGATTATTGGTCTTATGGCTCGCTCGGTTATTTTAACGACACGATGTATGTTTGCGACTGTGATGATTCTGATAAGTGCGGATGGTCTGTAGTGAATAAGGACTTTAAAGGAACGGTACTTGATACGCCGACAGTCAATATTTTGGCGACACTTCGTTATGGCGACTGCAGAGAACTTGTTGACGCGAAAGAGGTGATGGATGACAGCATCATGGTGAGGTGCTATGGGAATAGGTGGCTCAAGGTGGATACTTTGTCGTATTATATGGGGATTTGTAATAACGGTTCTAACGAAATGGAATATGCTCAGATGCCCAATGGGGACTACTATAAATGCAGAACCTATGGCGGAAAAGAATGGGAACCCTCTACATACCCTGAAGCGAAAGGTCATATGTGCGATTGGTATACTCCCAATTACTACGAAAAAAACGATGATAAATATTTTTATTGCAAAAATAATTGGGTTGAAGTTCCAGTAGATAGCGTCATTAGGCCTGTTGTGGACGAAGAACCGTGCGATTCTGCGCATTTAGATGAAGCCAAAATCTATGATGACGAAATTTTTATCTGTGATATGTATGAAAAATCAGGCAAAAAACTGTATTACTGGATGAAGTCGAAAGAAAATGATTAACGAATTGCGTAAAATGAGAATACTTGTGTTGCTGCTTGCCTTGTTGTGGTTTGCAGCGTGTTCCGATGACGACGGCAGCGTTGTACTCCGTTTAGATGAAAACGGTTACGTTTTTTCGCCGACAAAATTGGAGGGTTCTGTGGAATACCTGCCATCCATGAAGCCCGAGGCGATGCGTGTCATAGAACTGGATGAAAAACTGAATCCGATTGATTCGTTTGAAGTTTCGCTGAAAAAGAATTCGGATACAGATTTCTTTGTGGAAAGTCGCGATTATGAATATCCGTATGTGAAAATTGTGACGGTGTTTTCTGTCGGGAATAAGAAAATGGAATTTGCGCAATATGTACACCTGTCCAATGACAATTCGAGATTAAGGCTGAATATCTATGGAGCTTTGGCCGCTGATCGAATCGAATATCTTGTCAAGAACAAGAAAAAAAGTTTCAATCAAGCAGAAAATCAAGCTTTAGAAGAATTGGGTAAGGTGTTCGACATAGAACTAGACGATGTCAATGAAAGAAGATATAATGGCTTCAGTTATTATGGAGAGCAGTTACAGGATCTCTTGCCGTATGTTTATTGCCGCCATGAAATTTCGGACAGCTTGTTCTATGAGAATTTCAATAAATTCAATAGTATGTTTGCTGAAAAAGGTATGATTGATTCGGCATGGGTCTTGGAAGCGGCTGATGCATGGCTTTCTACTTTTGAAATTCTTGCAGACTCGGCCGATTACCTTTTCAAAAGCGTTTCGAAAGATACTGTAAATTACTTGTATTGGATGGATGAAAAGTTTTTCAGTCGCGCGTATGGAATAGATTTGACGAGCGGGTATACAAAAGAAGTTGTCAACACGAATAGGGCTAGTGCTTTTTACGGCAGGACATTCGTGTATACTAGTCATGTTAAATACGGTAGCAGGCAAAGTAAGTGGCGCCTGTTGTCAGTCTTGGAAGATTCCTTGGGGATGTGCGAACATCAGAGTAGCTATTATAGCACCAAATCTATTCAGCGAAACGATACGATTTATACGTGCCGGCCTGAATCCCATATATGGGAGGTGATTACCGAGCGTGATTCCCTGTTCAATCACCAATATGGCGAGTGTTCAAGGGATCAAAACAATGGTCGGGCCATGTACGTTCATGATTCCTTGTTTGTTTGTGAATGCGAAGACAGCAAATGTGCTTGGAGCGATAAGTATGTAGAAAAAGTATTTCTGGAAAGCGATACGATGTATGCCAAGGTTTTAGACGCCAAGGCTACGGCACGATTTGGTAAATGTGCGTACGGAAACTTTGGCGATATGCTAAAGTTGGATAGCTTGTTTGTGGAATGTTCTGGTAATAGGTGGAACCCGATTGATTCACTGCTGTATTACTTGGGGCATTGTTCTAGTGTCAATTACAAGGGCGAACATAATGGCTCGTATTATTCTTGCCAAGGTACATGGTCCAATATTGACGATACCACATGGCGGGAAATTTATCCTCCCGAATATTATAACGATAAATGCGACTTGAATCGCATCGTGGAATACGACAGCTCATATTACATTTGTGAACAGCTAAAATGTGAAGGAGACGGCTGCTTTGCCTTTAGAACCTGGCGCAAGCTAGAAGACGCCGAATTGATTCCGCCGGTTTTGAATAAGGATACCTGCGGAAGTCCTCAAGAGAATTTGAAGATTGTCTATGACGATGTGTTCTACGAATGTAAAGATGGAAAGTGGGAAACGGTTCCTGAAGATTCTTTGTTACCTCCTGAAAAAGATGGCGTGGTTTGCGATGATTCCTTGGGCGGCGCCGTCAAAAAGTATGGTTCGTATTATTACACCTGCAAAGAGTACCAATGGAAGGCTTTAAGTGTCAAAGAATCACTGCCTTATCTATATCGTGACAGTTTAGGTTCTTGTGATACAATCTCGAATAAACTGTTGCTCTGGGATAAAGACCGTGGGGGATTCTTTGGCTGTACTCTGAGGGATAGCATTTATAAATGGGATGAGATAAGCGTCGGAACAGATCCTTATACGTTGCCGAAAAAATTGGTTGTTTCAAAACTTGCGGGAAACACATTGGGTGATTCCACTTATGAAGCGACGGTAGACGGGGTTGTTTATCACTTTAATATCAGGAAAATGACCTATACGCAGCCGTTCTATAATTTGATTTTGAGTCAGGTAGATTTTGGTGGAAAAAGCTATGCAGCGTATTCGTATGGAGGCCGATTGTTCCTGCATGGGGAACGTGGAAAAGATTCGCTCATGCTAAGTTCTATTGAAAACCCGAGTGCATCTTTCACTGATTTTTATGCGAATTGGAAAAAACGGATAGTTGCAACTTGGCGAGGTTCTACCCCGGATGCAGAGGTGCCGGATTCAAGCGTGTCAGTACTTATGTACAGCAAAGATACGTACATGACTTATGAACAGGCGAAAGCATTCTGTCCTAAAGGATTCCATATTCCGAGTGAAATGGAATTTGAAAAAGGCTTTAGATATGGAACAAGTTATTTGGATTTGCGAAATGACTCGCCGATTAGATGGTATTTTAAAGGGTCTAACTTTGATAGCTCCACTTCTAATGAAATCTATGCCGATATTTTCTGGACAAGTACCGAAAAAGATACAGACACGCAATATTGCTATGAAACGACCATAAGGACTGTTACAATGGATGTTAAGGGTACAGGTGTTGTGGAATGTCCCAAAGATTTGTACCCGATGGTACAGGCGATGTGCGTGATGGATGATTGATTTGTATTTTTTTAACGAGGTTTGATGATGAATACTCTCGAAGCTATCAAAACACGCCGTAGTACCCGCAAGTTCAAGGCGCAACCTGTAGAACTTGAAAAATTGCAGACCATCGTTGAGGCTGGCCGTTTCGGACCCACCGGCGGTAACGCGCAGACGAATCACTTCTTCGTGATTTCGGATGCTGCAGTGATTGCAAAGCTCAAGGAACTCGTGCAGTCCGCTTTTGCTGCGATGGAACTCCGCGAAGACCTTTACAAGAGTCTTAAGAATTCGATTACGCTTGCTCGCAAGGGCAACTATTCTTTCTGCTATACCGCGCCTGTATTGATTGTGGTTGCAAACAAGAAGGAATACGGCAATAATATGGCCGATGTCGCCTGCGCTGTCGAAAACATGATGCTTGCCGCGAACGAACTCGACCTTGGCAGTTGCTACATCAACCAGCTCAAGTGGCTGAACGAAGACCCGACGCTCCTCGAATACCTGCGCTCCCTCGGCCTTAAAGGAGACGAACGTGTGTATGCCTCGGTCGCCATTGGCTATGCCGACACAGAATCCGGCCTCCCGAACCGCACGGAATCTCCGCGCATCGGAAACGAAGTCGTATTTGTGTAGCAGTCTAATTTACGCAGAGATTGAAATATGTCAGAACAAATTTTAACTCGCGAATCTTTAATTGATTTTTTCGGTGAACAGGAATACGAAAAGCTTTGCCGCCATGAGGCGGGCCACGCTTTGATTGCGATTCTGTTCAAGCGCCCCATCGATTACGTTAAAATCAACAATTCCAAAGAAAAGCCGAGCGTCACGCGCATGCTGGGGAACTCGCTCGAAGGTTCCGCCCACATTGCGATTGCGGGACACATGTCGGATTTCTTGTTTCGCAAGAATTTCGCCTGTGACCTCGACACCGTCATGAAGGAACTCCCGATGGAACTTTACCGGAGCGATCCGGACTACCAGAGCTTCCAGGCGTCTTGCTATTATTACCAGCTTTCCGAAGCGAATGTCGTTGAGCAGGTGTATAACTTGATGATGGCCTGCCGAAAACCGCTTACCGCGATTGCAACCGCCCTAAACGAAAAGACGAATTTGAGCAATGCGGACCTTGTCGCGATTATGAGCGCGAAGTAACTGGCTTGTGCCGATTTGATAAATCGTCCACGCTTTTTCCGGCGTGGATTTTTGTTTTTCCTGCGACAGGATGTATATTTTAGCTGGGTTGTTTAAATAAGGGTTGCATGCGCTTCCCTAAAGGGTTGTTTATGCTTAAAAGCATTCTACGGACTGCGGCAGTGGCCGCTTCCTTCTCTATGGTTTCGTTATCGGCGGGGGTTTCGCCGGTGCAGGCCGAAACGCTTCCGACTGCAAACGAGATGTTTGCGAAAATGGGATTTGGCATTAACATCGGTAACACGATGGAAGTGCCGGGGAATCCGACCGGTTGGGGCAACAAGTTCCCGACCGAAGCATACATCGACTCGGTCAAGGCGGCGGGCTTTAGCACCATTCGCATTCCTTGCGCTTGGGATAGCCATGCGACAAATGGCGTGATTAATGAAAGCTGGATGGACTCGGTACAGACGGTCGTGGACATGTGCATGCGCGCAGGACTTGTGACTGTCTTGAACATTCACTGGGATGGCGGCTGGCTTGAAGGCAATTTGAGCGACGACAAGAAAGACGAAGTGAATGCAAAGCAGAAGGCTTACTGGACACAGATTGCAAACCGCTTCAAGAATTACAACGAAAACTTGCTTTTCGCGAGTGCGAATGAACCTGCGACTACCGACGACAATTACAAACACGAAACTGAAATCCTCATGACGTACCACCAGACGTTTGTGGATGCTGTGCGCGCCACCGGTGGCAACAATGCTAGCCGCACGCTTGTGATTCAGGGACCGTCGACAAGTGTGGACCGCACCTGCGAAGTCATGCCAGTTTCTAAGCTTCCGAAAGATGTGATTGCGGACCGCTTGATGGTCGAGGTGCATTACTACGATCCGTACACCTACACGCTAATGAACGATGTTGCTGATTGGGGCGCTCAAGTTTATCCGCAGTATTACTGGGGTACAGAAGATTTGGCGACCGGTGACGACATCATTCACAATTGCGGCTATAACGCTTGGGCGGGCGCGATGGGCGACCCTTGTACAGGTGACCGCATGGATGACCAGTTTGGTAAAATGAAGACGAATTTTGTCGACAAGGGTGTACCTGTTTTAATCGGTGAATTCGGCGCGAATGACCGTGTGGGAGTTTTGACTGGTGACAAGTACGCTAAGCACCGCAAAGGTCGCCTCGCGTATTATGACTACCTAATGAATTCTGCCTTCAAGCACAAGGTGGTGCCTGTCGCTTGGGATACGGGCCACGAAGGCGAAAACAACATGACGATTATCCGCAGGCAATCGGAACCGGATGGTTCTATATTCGATTTGGAAATTTTGAACATCATGCGTCACGCTTATGGACTTGCCGACTATGAGAACAACGGAATCACGCATGTCGAAGACTTTGCGGGCCCGACAAAGATTGCCGAGGCCAAGCCGTTGGTCGCAAATATGGGTCAAATTGTCCGTGTGGAAGATCGCCTCGAAGCGGATGGCGATATTACTTTGTTTGACATGAATGGAGGCCTTGTTCGCCGCGCTGCGAATAACCTTTCGCTGGAAGGATTACCGTTTGGCATTTATTTTGCTAAGTGCAAGGGCAACTTGACTAAGGTAAATGTTAGATAACATAACTTTGTAAAATTACGTTTAAGGTTAAGGTAAAATCCAGGTTCTATGAGAATCTGGATTTTTTTGATATATATTCACTCTGTCACTTAGAGTGATGAAGAGAAAAATGTTTCGTTCAGTTTACGCAGTGTTAGGGTCCTTAATGCTGTTAGTCGCAGTGTCGGCTAACGCCTACACGATTAATTATAATCTGAACGGTGGCGTCAATCATCCTGAAAATCCTGAGAGCTACGACGAGGCTGCGGGCCGTTTCGATTTGAAGGCCCCCTCGCGAGATGGGTATTCTTTTTTGGGGTGGTACATTGAATTTTCTGAAGGCGTGGATGTTCCGCCTAACATGTACTATGGAGAATATCAAGATTATTCCATGTATGTGCTTGCAAACTATCTCGGCAGCTTTAGCGTGTATGCCAGATGGGGGCTCATTCCGCAAACGCCCAAGCAAGATGAACGCGGTTGCTACTTGATTTATACCGCCGAAGAACTTTACGGCATTGCGACTGTTTCGATTGCCGATTCTACGGCGTTCTCCAAAAAAGACGATTACAAATTTGAAGGTTGCGTTTCTCTCCAGAACGATATCGTAGTGAACGAGAATCTTTTGGATTCCACCGGAAACTTGTCTAGGGAAGATTATGTCTGGTGGATTCCTTTAAAGTTCAAGGGAACTTTTGAAGGCAATGGCTTCAAGATTTCTGGCTTGCGCGGTAGCGATGGCTTTTTTGTAACGCTGGGTGACGAAAACGATGTGTGGGGCAAGAGTGTCACGGTCGTAAGAAACTTGGGCATTACGGATTCCTATTTCTCGGGCGGTGATGCTGGTGGAATCGTGGGCAAGGTTGTTGGCCTTGTCCAAATGACGAATGTTTATGCCGATGTCTCTGTTCAAGGCTTGCGCTCTACAGTCGCAAGTGCTGCTCCGACTGCCGATAGCGTGCAGTTTGAAATTCATTATGTGCTGAACGGTGGCGAAAACAGCGAACTGAATCCGGCGGGATATGTCAAGGGCGATTCTGCCATTGTTCTTGCCGACCCGCAAAAAGAAAACGATGAATTCGAAGGTTGGTTCTTGGACGAAGACTTTACGCAAAAAATCGATACGATCAAGACGGAGCATTTTGGCGATTGGACTCTCTATGCAAAATGGAAAAGCTACTTCGTAATCGATGTCGAAATGAATGGCGGCCAGTTCTACAATGGTGAAAGTTTCTACAAACCGCATGTTGTCAAGTGGTCGGCTGATTCTTCGGCGTATGTGCTTGGTAAAGCTTACTGGTCTGGCTTTGAATTTGCGGGCTGGTTTGCGGATTCCTTATTCGAAACTGAGATTGCCGAAATCCCCGCGGGCAACACCGAAGACCTTACGGTTTACGCCAAGTGGAATACGACGGAATATACCATCACGTACCACATGAACGGTGGCGAAAACAGCCTGGAAAACTTGACTGCGTTCAATGCCGCCGATGTCGGTTTTGAATTCAAGGCTCCCTCTCGCGACGGTGCAAAATTCTACCGCTGGACTCCGGAAAAACTCAGCTACTATTCGGCGGTTCAGTTGACGGAAAAGAAAAGCGTCGATCTGTTTGCGGAATGGACTCCGGCACCGCAAAAGCCTGAACAGGATACAGCAGGCTGCTATCACCTAAAGAATAAAGAAGAACTCTATTGGTTTGCGGGCCTTGTCAACGGCACCTTGGATAGCATCGAGCGCGATCCCAAGGCATGCGCCTCGCTTGACTCCGACATTGTCATCAACGAAAATATATGGCAAGATTCTGCGCTGAATCTTGACGACTCGCTGACCTATTTTGTATGGGATGCCATTTGGGATTACGAAGGAACTTTCCTGGGTAACGGGCATTCCATTACGGGCTTGCTTGCGAATAGCAGCTGTGGCGATGAGCACATGTTTGCCGGAATGTTCTGCAATGTAAGCAATTACAAGAATGTCGTGAACGTCAAGGTGAACGGCTCGTACGTCCAAGAATTTGGCTACATCGACAACTTCGTCATTACCGGCGGTACCATGCCTGTGCAGCCGACGCTTCAGGGCGAATGGCGTGCCGTGGTGGGTGGCAAGAGCGTGAGCCTGTTCGGGCTTGCTCCGGGTAAGATGCTTTTCGTGTACGACCTGCAGGGTCGCTTGCTCCGCCGCGAAAGAACGGAACCGACGATGCTTATGGACTTTATGGATGCAGGCAAGTTCTTGATTCGCTACGGAAACGAAACTCGCGCTGTCACGATCCGCTGATTTTGCTATCTTTGGCCCCATGATGGATTTTAAGAAAATGGAAGACGGCTTCCGGATGATTCTGGAAGGCATGGGCGAAAACCCGAACCGCGAAGGTCTTATCGATACGCCTAAACGTGTCGCGAAGATGTATGCCGAACTCATGACGGGCCTTTCTGGCGAAATGCGTGCCGAAGATATTCTCAAGACGCGCTTTCATGAAAAGTACGATGAAATGATTATCGTGCCGGACATTGAGTTTGCAAGCATGTGCGAACACCATTTTCTTCCGTTCACGGGTAAGGCTCATGTGGCCTACATTCCGGGTGATTGCGTGGTCGGTCTTTCCAAGATTCCGCGCGTGGTGGAATTCTATGCACGTTTCCCGCAGATTCAGGAGCGCATGACGCGTCAGATTGCAGAGCTCATTCAGAAAGAACTGAACCCGAAGGGTGTCGCGGTTGTTTTGGAAGCATCTCACATGTGCATGACGATGCGTGGTGTCAAAAAACCGGGTGCGACCATGGTGACCACACAGCTTTTGGGTCGATTCAAGACTGATGAAAAAACTCGCGCTGAATTCATGTCTAGAATTTACGCTCCTAGGTAAACGTTCTTTCAAAAAACGTGTTAATATTTTTCTGGTTTTAGTCCCCCGCTCTGGTCGGGGGCTTTTATTTTTTTTCAAAATAAGCTAAATGGGGTAGCCGGCGTGTGTAAGAATAACCTTATCCATTATGGATAAATTACATATAAATTAGAACGCGAAAATCTTGCTTTTTAAGCTAATTTCGCCATTTTTGGCTCCTTTTGACTATGGACTTATTGTCCATGGAAACTCGTTTCGGACTGTTTTTTTCGCTTGTTTTTCAAGGTATCTTTAGAATGGTGTTAAGGGAAAGGTATAAAAGGAGTCACAATGAAATCGAAATATTTCAAGAATTTGGCGAAGGGGCTCGTTTTTGCTAGCGCTGCTCTCGCTTTGGTCAACTGTAACGAATCTACCACTGCGGCAGATGAAGGTGGCAACGAACCGACCCCAATTGCAGTTGAAGATCCTACAAATCCTTCTGATCCGACTCAAACCGTAACGGATCCTACCCAAAATCCGGCTGACCCGTCTCAGACCGTGACTGACCCTGCACAGCAGGGATCTAATCAGGGAACAGATCCTTCGCAGACTGTTACCGATCCGGCTCAACAGGGAACTGACCCCACTCAGCCCGCAGACACGACTGCCCAGGTGATTCCCCCCGAAGAACTTTGTTTGTCATCTAGCTTGCCCGATGCTTGTGGACCAGGAACGAATCCGCTTCCGACCAGCAGCGCAACAGTTGATCCCGTTGCAAGCAGTGCATCTGCAGAACCTGCTCAGTCCAGCTCCAGCGAATCCGTTAAGCCGGCCTCTAGCTCTAGCGAAGCAGTCAAGCCCGCCAGCTCTTCTAGCGAACAGGTTGTGTCTTCTTCTAGCGCAGCTCCCAAGGGCGTCTTCCTTGCCAGCGGTAAGGAAGAAGAAAAGGACCAGATGCAGGTCGAATACAAGACGAATACCGGTTGGGATCGCGGTGGCATTCTTGCTTATCCGAAGCAGCTTTCTAATGACCAGAAGCACGCCGTCGTGGTGTGGGGCCCGGGTGGTGGTACTGAACCGGGTGCTTACGAAGGCATGATTCGCCGCCTTGCCTCTCACGGCTTTGTGGTGATTGCTCTTAAGGAATCTCCGGGTGATGCTTCTCAGGCCATCAAGGCCCTCGACTGGATGGACCAGCAGAATAAGGATTCCAATAGCCCGCTTTACAACAAGCTTGATTTGAACACTGTCGGATGCTCTGGCCACTCCATGGGCGGCCTTGAATCTGAACAGGCTGTCATTAAGGACAAGCGCGTGCTTACCGCATTCCTGAACAACAGCGGCGACTGGAATGGTAACGGTGCGAACAAGGTTCCGACCGATCGCTCCATTGCAATCCTTTACGGCGAAGTTGGTATGGAAAAGGACAACGCCAAGAATGACTATAACAACCAGGGCGTTCGCGCTCCTGCCTGCCTTATCGAAATGAATGGCGGTCCGAGAAACAGTGAAGGTGGCTATGGCCACGGTTCCGGTTCTTGGGACGGCATGGCTGCAACGGTTGCCTGGATGCGCTGGCATCTCGGTGGTGAAACCGAACGCAAGGCTGACTTTGTTGGCTCTAGCGGCAAGTATATCAATGGCAGCATCATCGGTAAGCAGGGTCATTGGAAAACCCAGTGCAAGAATTTCTAAGAAACTCCACACTCACTCCTTACACTCCGTCCGAATGGGCGGGGTGTTTTTTATTGACGAAGTCAATTCAAAACGCGGCGCCTCGGTCATGGGCAAGCGAGCTTGCCCGCGACTCTCGGCTTGGGTGTTTTTGCTATTAAGAAAGCTCGGGGGCGAAACCCCAAAATTTTTAAAAGAATACGCATACATTTTTCTTATGGGTTTGTCCGGTGGACAAAACAAAGCTATCTTAATGCAGTAAACGGAGTTTAGTTCCATGAACGCAGCAATTTTGACGAATGAGTTCCCGCCGGAAATTTATGGCGGTGCAGGTATTCACGTAAAGTTCCTTACGCAGGAACTTGCAAAGCTTTGTCATGTGGAAGCACGTTGCTTTGGCGTGCAAGACGAAGACAAGGATAATATCCGTGCTTTGGGTTTTTCTCGCAAGTTAGGTTTGAACCCGCACGATGATCGTTTCCAGAAGATTTTCAAGCCGCTCGACATTAACCTCCAGTGGGCGGCCGCGCTCGACAATATCGACGTCATTCATTGTCATACATGGTATAGTCATTTTGGCGGCGTGCTCGCTAGCCGTCTTTTGCAGTGCCCGCTAATTCTCACGACGCATTCGCTTGAACCGCACCGTCCGTGGAAGGCCGAACAGTTGGGCGATGGTGGCTATGCTATGAGTTGCTGGATTGAACGCACCGCTTATGAAGCGGCCGACGGCGTGATTGCCGTGAGCCAGGGCATGAAGCGTGACGTGATGAAACTCTACGGTGTTCCCGAAGATCGCGTGAAGGTGATTTACAATGGTATTGATCCAGACTTTTATGCTCCGACTTTCGACGAAAGCATCCTCACCAAGTGGGGTGTCGACCCGAAGCGTCCGTTTGTTCTGTTCGTGGGTCGTATTACGCGCCAGAAGGGCATTAGCCAGCTGATTCAGGCAATCCCGCAAATCGACAAGAGCGCTCAGGTGGTGCTTTGCGCCGGTGCTCCGGATACTATCGAACTGGCTGACGAATGCAAGGCTCTCATCGAAGAAGTCCAGAAGACCCGCGATGGTGTGGTTTGGATTCAGGAAGCCGTTCCGCACGAAGAACTTCGCGTGCTCTACAGCCATGCGACCGTGTTTGCAACACCGTCCCTCTATGAACCGTTCGGCATCATCAACCTCGAAGCCATGAGCTGCGGTACGCCGGTGGTGGGTTCTGCTGTCGGTGGCATTCCCGAAATCATCGTGGACGGTGAAACTGGCTTCTTGGTTCCGCTCAAGGCCAAGTCCGAAACGGATTTCGAACCGGCTGACCCGAAGGCCTTCCAGACCGACTTCGCGAACAAGCTCAACAAGATTCTCGGAAACCCGGAACTGGCGAAGAAGATGGGCGATGTCAGCCGCAAGCGCGCGATTGACGTGTTCAGCTGGAAATCGATTGCCAAGCAGACCTTTGACTTCTATCAGGAATGTATCGACCGCTACAAGCGCGAAGGCAAGCGATAGAATAAAAAAGGGAACCGTTAGGTTCCCACAATCCGTGTGGCAATTAAAATTCTTGGGTCTCTCTTCTCGGAGAGGCTCTTTTTTATTTTTGCGAAGTAATCTTCTCGACGATTGCGCTCGTTGTCAGTAACTCGGGCAGAACAATCTGTCTGGACACATCCCCAGCCGGATAGATCGCATAGGCGGGCACGCCCGACTTGTGCATGCTTTTTAAGAGCGCATTCACTTCAGGCGTTTCGCGAGTCCAGTCGGCTTTCACTAGCGCCACATTTAAGCTATCCATGGCGCGGCGGAATTCGTCGCGGTTGAGAACGGCGGCTTCGTTCGTCTTGCAAGTGAGGCACCAGTCGGCGGTGGCGTCGATGAATACGGTGCGGTTTGCTTTCGCGAATTCTTCGATTAAGGCAGGGCTATAACGGTACCAACCGTCGGCAGTCATCTGCTCTTGCATGCGGGCGTTGAACTTTTCGCTGGCAGCACGTTCGTATTCAGGAGCGATTGCAGCGAACCAGATTGATACGAGAACGACAATGCTCAATCCAAATCCGGCGACTTCGCGCCCGAAGGCGACTCCCGGCGGCGCGAACTTGCCGAGCAGAACGCTGCAGGCAACGCTTGCCACCACGATAATGGAGAACATCCCAACGCCAGCGGTGCCGGCTTGTTCATTCACAATCCACAAGAGCCATACGACGCTTGCAAGGAGCAATACGCCCATCACCTTTTGGAGTTTCACCATCCATGGGCCCGGTTTCGGGAATACCTTCAGAATTTTCGGGAAGGCGCTTACGAGCATGTAGGGGAGAGCAAGGCCGAGCCCTGCTGTGGTAAAGAATAAGAAGAGTACGGGCGTCGTCTGCGCGAAGGCGAATCCCATGGCGGTGCCGAGGAAGGGCGCAGAGCACGGCGTGCTTAAAAGAACAAGCAATGCGCCGGTAAAGAAGGCGCCTGCAAAGCCCGCCTTATGGCCGGCTTCGTCCATCTTGGTGGTGGCACCCCATGGGAGCCACACTTCGAACACGCCAAAAAAGCTCATGGCAAATGCAGTCAGAATCACGACCATGAAGGCGATGAATCCTGCACTCTGGAATTGCATGCCCCAGCCTGCGGACCCGCCGCCGGCCTTGACGGCGGCGACAACGGCGGCCAGCGCCCAGAAACTTGCCAGAATGCCCGCCGTTGTGGCTCCTCCCAAAGCGAGGAGCCGTCCGCGACTTTCGCCGGCCTGCTTGATCAGGCTAAAGAGCTTGAGCGAAAGCACCGGCAAAACGCACGGCATCAAGTTCAGAATGATTCCGCCGAGGAATGCGAAAAACAAAAGGGCTATGATTCCTGCCGAAGCGGTGGCGCCTGCATCGCTCGTTTCCAAGTTCTCATTGTCGCTTGTGCTGGCGGTTACTTCATTTTCGGAGTCGTTTTTTTTTGCGCTGCTATTTACATTGCTGGATTTTACGCCAGCCGCATTTCCGCTGAGCGAAATCGTCTTGCTTGCAGGCGCGAGGCAAATGGAATTGTCGCAGGCCTGATAATGGAAGGTCGTTTCGGTTTCGAGGCTATCGTACTTGTCGGCAACGCTCTTCACCGGAATTTCAATCTTGAATTCTCCGCGGAAAGTCAAAATTTCGAGTTCTAGCGCCTCGTTGTATTCCTTAATGGGTTTGGGCCACACCACATCACCGAATTCGATTCCTTCGGCTTTCACCACAATCGAAGATGGCTTCAAGAATTCGTCGGTGACTTCGTTTGCGTTCACGTGCCACTTTTCCGGAATGGTTACCCACACGGTCAATTTTCCGCCGTCTTTCAATGCGCCCGCGCTATATTGCATCTGCATATCCGGGGGCGGCATCGAGTTCATATTGAACTCTTGGGCGTTAACAGATTGTGGATAAATTACCAGAAAAAGAGCCGAAATGAAAAAAGCTGTTGATAGCTGCAAACACCTGTTTGCAAAATTTCCAAAAATTCGTTTTTTCAGTTTTATTTTCATAAATTTTATCGCAACTGAAAGTTCGCTGTCAAAATTCCTGGTTGTCAAATGTCAAAATCAAGAATTTTAACAGAAAAAACTCCCAAGTGGGTTGAAAAAGTGTGGCGCAAGAATGCCTCACAAATTTACAAACTCTGTCAGTTCAAGAGTAATGACCCTGACGGCGCAAAAGACCTTTTTCAAGAGGTTGCACTCCGTTTATGCCGGTCAGCGTATACTTTAGACCTGAAGAAACCGGTGGATTCGTGGTTTCGGACCGTTGTCCGCAACGCTTTTAGCGATATGAACCGAAGGGTACCTCCGGTTGTCCCGTTTTCATGCTTGTCGGACAATTCCGCCACATACGATGCCTCGGGTGGGGTAATTGACCAAGAGGTCTTGGAAAAACGTCGAAGGCTCGCTTTGCGCAATGAATTGGACTTTTTGATGGGATGCCTTTCTCCGGTCGAAAAAATGGCGATAGAATATTCCTATATCGGCGAAATCCCGGCTACCCAGGCGAGCCTGTTTTGTGGCGTTAGCCGGAGTACGTTCTTAAAAAGAAGATCTGAAGCAATCAAGAAGATGCGTCGAAAAAAGAGCGAATATATGTCGAAACAAAAAAATAACGAAAGTTCTTGCACGAATTTTGACGATTGGCTAACGCGGGCGAGTGAATTTTCGTAATTTTAGGGCGTGAAGTTCAAATCTCTTATTTTATGCCTGCTGCTTTTGGCAGTATATGTTGGTGCCGCCGATCAATGGGGGGCGTTTTCCAATCCGTTCCCCATTCACGATGTCGTGCCTTTTGGTGATAAAGGTATCTTGCTTGCGACCGATGGGGGTATCCGTTATCGTGCCCTCGATGGCGATTTGGTGTATCATTCCGATCACGGTCTCGAAACCTCGAAGTTTTATTCTATCGTAGGTTCTTCGATTGGCTATTATGCCGTTTCCGAATATGGACTTGTTGCGGTTCTTGGCGAAGGCGAAAAGCCTTGGATTGTCCTGAACCGTTCCTATGTAAAGAATAATATCCGGGCAATTCCCCATGGGGCTGTGCTTGGCAAGACCATTTTGGTGATTGCATTTGAAGACCGCCTCGCGTTCTTTGATCTCATGCAGAATCGTTCTCTTTTGACGATTGATCGTATCGGAGACGCCATGCTTTCTGCAAGTCCAATTCAAAAGATGGCTGTTCATGGCGATTCCCTGTACGTGAAAATGGAAAAAGCCTTGTATGTCCGTAAAATGGATTGGGATCATCTTTCCGAAGACAAGCATCTTGTTTCACCCTCGTCATGGGCGTCCCTTTCTCCCAAGACTTCTGTTGCTGGCTTAGAAACATTGAGTGAAGACGAGGTCAATGTCGATGGCGTTGTTTTGAAAGATTCCGTTTTGTATTACAGGGACACTACGATTAAGGCTGAAAAAGACACCGTGATTAAGGTTAAGAGCTGGGTTAAATGGCAAGTCAAGTCTCAAGACGGGACGTATCTCGTGGGCCCGAAAAATGTCTTTTATTTGGCAAATGGTGCAAAAAAGATCAAAGACCTGACAGAATACCAGAAATTTCCTTTGGGTGCAACCTATGAATTGCAGGCAACACCTGTCGGTGGCGTTCTTGCCGCTTCGGTTGATGGCAAATTAAGTTATGGTAACTTGACGGGCTGGAAAAAGCCTGAAGAAGTGTATGGCGGCCTTGGTAACGCTGGTAATGCCTATACGAGAATGAAGGTTTTGTCGTATTTGCCCGATGGTCATGTGTTTTACCATATTTGGGGTCTCTCCTTTACGATGTATTCTCAATGGGGCGAACAGCATGATTTCTGGTTTAGGAGTACAGATGGATTGTGTCTCGACACCATCATTACAAACTATACCGTTTCTTTTTCTACGGTTCCTGCTCCCGATAAATCTGGTTTCTTGTCATCGACGGCTCGTAAAAACGGTCATTACGGTATATCCTATTTTACCAAGGATGGTGAAGTCTCTTGCGCAAGTCAAGTTGGTTCTAGGGCGATTCCCGGGGCAATGTATGCAACCTTCGATGATGATGGAAACTGGTTGGTTTATACGGCAAGTAGGACCGGAACGGTTAATGCTAGCTCTGGTGAACTGGATGTCCACAAGTTCAAACCTCCTAAATCCAACGGCGGACAGCTTGAACCCATCGGGAACGTGAAAACCTATGGGGGTATTTCTCCTACGCCAATCGATATTGCCTACGACTCTGTCGGAAAAAGGCTGTGGATTGTATCTATGTCTTCATTGGTTTATTTAGATGAAGAACAGGATACCCTTCTTTCGCCGACTTCGACAAACGGAATGGTTGGCCCCGAATATACCTCAATTGATGTCGATGTCCATGGAAACTTGTGGGTTGGTACGGCAAACCAAGGTGTATTCCGCTTGACGCCCAAGAATGGATCTCCTGACACGTTGGTGGTGAAAAATTTCACGACAAAAGACGGCTTGCTCGATAACAGTGTTCTGGATGTCGCCATTGACCATGTGCTTGGTATTGCCTGGTTTGCACATGACAATGGTGTGAGCTATTACCAACGCAAAGACTTGCGTGACGCAAGCAAAAACATGACGGATTCTGCCGAGATAAAGGTTTATGCTTATCCGATTCCGTTTAGGCCGAAGATTCATGAACGCTTTACGATTGAAGGTGTTACCGAAAATTCGGTGGTAAGCATTTATAACCGTGGAGGCGCCTTGATTAAATCGTTCCGTGAAGATGATCTCTTGGGCGGAAAGGTTGAATGGGACGGCTGCGATAAGATTGGCAAATTTGTTGCTCCGGGCGTCTATTATTACGTCGTCAAAGACGGCTCTAAAGTAAAGAAAGGCAAATTCATAGTTGTCCATTAATCGGTGTCGAGGCGAATAATGAAACGTGCTGCAATCTGGTTGTTTTTAGGCGTCGCCGCGGTGCTGGTTGGCTGTGCTGGCGAGCGTCAGGGTCTCGTTTGTGAAGAAATGGAATACCGTTTGAATACCATGACCTATTCGCCGGACCAGCGTGCTTATGCCGAAGAGGAATTGCGCGTATGCCGCGAAGAAGAAGCTCAGAAGAAGTCCGAAGGGGCTGCGCAGCGTCAGAGTATTTATGACCGCTTTGCAGCTTCGGATTCATCGAAGTCGAAATTGACCGATTCGACAAATGCCGGAAAAGATGGTGAAGTTTCTGTGACCAAGGCCCTTCAGGATTCTTCGGGCGTAGAAACCACAAGCATATACGACCGCTACAAGTCTGTGGAACAACCTTCGGATTCCGCAGCCGTTGACACTTCTGCTGCAGATGCCGGCAGTTTCCAGTAGGGCGATTTAGCAGATGGCAAAAATCCAGACACTTGCAGGCGAGTGGTTCGAACCGGATTTGCCCGGGCGCTTGCTTAAGATTGCAGGCGATATCCGCGAAGCGGGCGGCCGTGCGTTTTTAGTGGGCGGTTGGGTTCGCGATGCGCTTTTAGGCAAGTCTTGCCGCGACTACGATGTCGAAGTATACGACATGGCGCAAGACGCTCTCGTTCCGATTCTTTCAAAGTATGGCCGTACGAATTTGGTGGGCAAGGCTTTTGGCGTGATTCACCTTGCCATGAAGGGCCTGTCGCTTGATTTCTCGTTCCCGCGTACCGAAAGCAAAGTCGGCTATGGTCACCGCGGTTTCGTGGTGCATACCGACGAAAAACTGAGTTTTAAAGAAGCCGCACTCCGGCGCGATTTTACCATCAATGCCATGGGCATGGAACTACCGGAACTCACGCTTTGTGACCCCTATGGCGGTATTGACGACTTGAAATCGCACACCTTGCGTCATGTGGGTCCGGCTTTTGCCGAAGATTCTTTGCGCATTCTGCGCGGGGTACAGTTTGCGAGCCGCTTTGGTTGCTCGCTTGCACCCGATACGGTTGAACTTTGCCGCACGCTTTCTTTGGATGATCTTTCTGTAGAACGCCTGTTCGAAGAATTCAAGAAATGGCTCCTGAAGCCGGGCAAGCCTTCGCTCGGTCTCAAGGCTTTTTTGGATATCAAGCTTGATGAATATTTCCCGGAAATTCATCCGTTCAAGGATTCTTGGGAAACTCTCGGAACGATTCTCGATAACATGGTTCCTTGGCGTGATACATTGCCCGAGGCGCAGGCAATGGAATTCGCTTTTGCCGCTCTCTTGTGTGGTTCTCCTGAAACTTCGCTCAAGTTTCTGGAACGCATCACGAACGAAACTCACTTGCTCAAGATTGTGCCTTCGCTTTTGAAGGCGTACCAAGAGCTAGATACGGCTATCGTAAACGATGCTCCGGCACTCCGCCGCCTTGCTGTAAAATTGGGTGGTTTGAAGTTGCTCGGCTTGCTCGTAAAATGCACTCCTCGCGAATTCTATGCAGGCTCTGCGGTCGATGGCGAATGCTTTGCCGACAAACTTTGGAATGCAGCGAGTGAATTAGATTTAATCGAAGAAGCTCCGCAGCCTTACCTGATGGGTAAAATGCTCATGGATATGGGCGTTAAGCCGGGCAAGCAAATGGGCGAAATCATCAAGAAGAGTTTCGAACTGCAACTCGACGGCGAAATCAAAAACGCTGAAGAGGCTATTGCCTGGGCGCGCTCCGCTATTTCCATCTGAACATGCCTGTGATGCCTGCGGGCACGGCAAACACGATCATCGGAATCTGAATCACTTCGGTCGGCAAGAACGCAAGCATTTTGCGCTTGGCATGCAGTTTCCAAGAAGCAATCATCAAGAAAACAAAGTCCACCAGAATCTTGGGCAGAATGCTGAATACGCACCACTGCCAGGGGCAATCCAAAAAGAGCACGCACCAAGGACTAATGAACATCCAGATGTAGTAGGTGTAAATTAGCGTGAGCATCAAGATGTATGCCTTGCTTTCGTAGTTGGTGCCGTTGCTGCTCCAACGGGCGCGCTGGTTAAAAAGTTGCTTCCAAGTGTGCACCGGAGCGGTTTCAATCACGGCGTCCTTGTCCAGATTGTAGCAGACTTTGGTGCCCGGAATTTTCATCATCTTGTGGATGAGCATGTCGTCGTCGCCACTCGAAAGGTTCACCAAGTCGCCAAAACCACCCACGGCAAAGAACAGGTCTTTTTTGTAGGCGAGGCATGCAGCTGATGCCACAATCGGGTGCCCCCAGCTAAAGCCTGCGGCTTCCATGGCGGTGTAGCCTAAAGTTTCGAGTTTCTGGTATAGGTGCGGCATCGTGCGGCTGCCGTTATTTTGCTTAGGGCCTTGCACAATGCAGATGCCGTCATTAAAGCGGCCTGCCATGGCGGTAATCCAGCTCTTGCGCGGAATGCAGTCTGCGTCCATCGTCAAAAGCACCTCATACTTTGCAATCTTGAAGGCGCTTTCGAGGGCGCGCTTTTTGGGGCTTGCGATTGTGGGCAAATCCTGCGGTAGCGAAAGTACTCTGAATTTTGGGTGGGTGGCTGCAAACTTTTCGAGAATCTCCTTGGTGGAATCGGTCGAGCGGTCGTCTACACAAATCACTTCCCATTCGCCTACATAGTCCTGTTCGGCCAGCGCTTCGAGCGTGCGCTGCGCGAATTCTTCTTCATTGCGCATGGGCACCACGACCGATACACTCGGAGTTGCCTTAGGCCCTCTGTAACGGTGCGTACGAATCACCCCTATTATAAAGAATAGGAACAAGATTACGTACAGTGCGGTGAGGCTTGCAATGATTATACCACCCATGCGGTTAAAATTAGTAAATTTGGGGCATGATCCATCCTTCTGCATTTGTAAGCCCGCAAGCCAAAGTACACGAATCTGCCATTATTGGCCCCTGGTGCTTGGTCGATGCCGGTGCCGAAATTGCCGAAGGTGTCATTTTGGAATCCCGCGTGCATGTGTACGGTGGGGTTTCGGTCGGAAAAAACACGCATGTCTATGACGGAGCCATTCTCGGTGGCCCACCGCAAGATTTAAAATACGCCGGTGAACCAACTCGGCTTGAAATCGGCGAAAATTGCACCGTTCGTGAATATTGCACGCTCAATCGCGGCACGGTGCAGGGTGGCGGTTGCACCCATGTGGCAAACAAGGTGCTTGTGATGGCCTACTCGCATATCGCCCATGACTGCGACATTCGCGAGGGCGTCGTTATTGCGAACAGCTGCCAGTTAGGCGGTCATGTGCGCATCGGCGAATATGCGACCATCGGTGGCGTTACCGCCATTCAGCAGCGCAATCAGGTCGGCGCCTACGCTTTCGTGGGCGGCACCCATAAGGTGGACCGCGATGTTCCCCCGTGCACCAAGGCGTCTGGAAACCCCATCCGCTACGGCGCCTTAAATCTGCACGCTCTGCGCCTGCATCCAGAACAGTTCCCTGAAGACCGGATCCAGGCCCTTTCGCGTGCCTACCGCGAACTTTACCGTAGCGGACGCCCCGTTGCCGACGTTATCGAAGAATTGAAAAAAGGCCCGGAACCTTTGTTCCAAGCCTTTTTCGACGAGCATTGGGGCGGCACGCTTGTGCGCCCATAGAAAGTCTAATTAAAGTCCGAATGCGGCGGGGAATCCTTCGTACCACTCGATGTTTTCGTCCATGGCATTATGGTGTGCGGCTTCAAAACCACCAACGCTTGTAAATCCCCAATAGTTCCAGGACATACCGTAGGCTTCAGCAGCTTTGATCGTAAGCGATGCCCATTGGGCTTTCATCTTGGCCGAGGGGAGCGATTCACCTTCTTTACAAGTGCTTTTGTTTGCGTATTCCGTTCCACCAGAAATACCAAATTCACCCATATTCAAAGGAACGCTGTTCACGCCATCTACATCGGGGTAAAGGGCCTTGGCCTGCTTTGCGTACAATTCCAAGTCGGTGAACGCCTTGTTGTTATATGCGGCATCGCCCTTGCAGTTGTAGCTGTGCCCCTGGTGGCTGAATCCATAGGGCTCGTAGTAATGGCCCGTATAGATGATGTTGCCATCGGCGGGGAGGTGCAAGATGTTTAAGTCTTCGAATTTAGCCGAATGGTAAGATTCGAACATGATGGTTTTGGTCTTCGTCACGGAGCGAATGACTGTGTATGCTTCGTTCATCAGGTTGTCTACGCGTTCGGCGTTAGAAATGGTGGGTTCGTTCAAGATTTCAAGAACAATCATGGAATCAGGGAATGCGTCCATTTCCTGGGCGACTTGTGCCCACATGCCGAGGAAGTGTGTTTTTTCGGCTTCGTAAGCGGTGGAATCATAGGTGCAACCCTGTCCGCCGCCACCGGCGCAGTTCAACTGTACATAATGGTGGAAATTCACAATAACCACAAGGCCCTGGTTGATGGCCAGCTGAATGTCTTCTTTAACACCGGCAAGCCTTTCGGGGTCTACAGTGTGTGTGCTGTAGTCAGAATTCCTTTGCCAGCGTACAGGAATGCGCACTGAATTGAATCCGGCCTTTTTGATAAAGGGAAAATCGTAATCGCGAATGGGGTTGCCCCAGCTACTGTCGAGTCTGTTGCCGTCGGAATCCCAAGAGTTGCCAAGGTTGATACCCTTGCCGATGCGGGCGTTCATGGCGCGACCAAGGCTATAGTCAACTGGGACAATAACGCGAGTTTCTTTTTTTGTCGTGTCCGCTTCTTTGGGAGTGGTCGTTGCTGCAGTATGGGGATTGCCTTCACTAGAACATGCGCCAAAGACGATGCCTAATGCGGCCACAAAGGGGGCAATAGTTAAAGGTAAAAAAGCGCGTAAATGAATCATGGTTTCCTCGCGGAAAGAGTGATTGGTTGTTAACTACAAATTTACACTTTTTTAAGGCGTAAGGAAAGTCTTAATAAAAAATTATGTTTACCTTTGAAACCGCTAAAATCGAGTAAAATCAAGGCTTTTCGGGGTGGTATATCCCAATTCCACAAGCATTTTGATTTTTTTGCCCGTTGAGTCCCCAAAAAACAAGTTATATTGTAGTGGTCCGTATCTGGAGATTTTTAGATATTATGAACGTAAAACCGCATAAAGCAAGTTGGGCGTGCGCCTTGGGCGTTCTCCTTTTAGCGTCTTTCTCTTTTGCTGGTTATGGTTTTAGCGATTACCGCGACCGCGACCAGTCCCGTTTTGTCACTAAGCAGGCGAAGCCATTCAGACCCGACAAGGATGTCGTGTCTGTCGTGATGCGCGAAGCTATTCCGCGTGGTGGTGGATATACCTACCAGTACCCGCGTGAAAACCCCGAACCGGTTCTTACGGACAAGTATGCCATGGAAGGTGCTCTTTCCATGGAGATTGAACTTATTGCAAGCGACTATTCCGGTGTGGCAATTTGTATTGCCGGTTCTGTCGACTTGACCCCCTATTTTGAAGAAGGCGTCCTCGAGTTCTGGATCAAGGGTGCCCAGGGTGGCGAAAACGCTCTATTCGTGTTGGTGGACGACGGCGTGAAGAGCGGTGGCGAATCCCTGCAGGTGAAGCTCCGTTCCAAGAGCCTTGGCGAAATCACCACCGAATGGAAACATTTCAGCATTCCGCTCAAACTGTTCGGTACGACCGGTGTGTACTGGGATGCCAAGAACACTCGTGAAGTCATGCTGCCCTTTAGCTGGAGCAACTTCAAGGGCTTCCGTCTTGAAGTCCGTAAAGATGAAAACGAGTCCTTCAAGGTCTGGATTGACGATATCGTGATCAAGAAGCATGGTAAGGCTTACGAAGGTCCGATGAACTATCCGTTCCGCAACGAGATTTAAGAGGATTTTATGCGCAAATTACCTACACTATTTACGACTCTGCTTTGCTGCACGTCTTTGGCCCTTGCTCAGATGGACGAAGATGTGTCCTCTGAAGAATTCGAAGAATCTGCTCCGGCTGTAGAAGAGGCTGCTCCTGAAGCTGCCGAAGAACCTGCCGAAGAAGCTTCTGAACCCGAAGAATCTGTTGCTGAAGCCTCTACTGAAGCCGAACCGGCTACCGAGGAAGGCTCTGATGAATCTCCGGTCGAAGAAGCTGTTGAAGCTGCTCCTGCCGAAGAAGCCGTTGCCGAAGCTCCTGCTGAAGAACCGGTTGCAGCCCCTGTGGCAGACCTTTCCAAGCCGGCAGAAACGGTTCCTTACCAGCCGCTCGTGGTGAATGCATCCTCCAAGCTCGACCCGAAGGTTCAGATTTCCAACGTGGAAGAAGGCTTGGATACGCTTGCCAACAACATGGAATCGACCCTCATGGGTAAGGATGACCTTCCGCTCGCGGTCTCTGGCTACTTGGCCTTCCGCCTGAAGAACTTCCATTACTCTGAACCGAGCCCTTGGGCGCAGAACGACTTGGCTCGCACTTCTGTTGACGCTGTGCTCAACATGAACATTGTGGCCATGCCGAACTCCTACATGACCTTGTGGACGAACATGAGCTTCCCGTTCTCCTTGTCCGGCCTCTACTCTAACTACTTGGGTAGCCAGCCGACACAGGCTCCGACCAAGGATCAGCGTGTCATGTACGACCACTCCACGGACTTCTACTCTGCAACCATCAACGAAGAAATGAACTTCGGTGTGGATATCCGCGCAGGCGTCTTTGGTGCCTACGTGACGGCCGGTGGTGTGATTTGGGCTAACGCTTCTCCGCTTACCATGTGGGAACGTGAAACCAACCCGCGTTTTGCTTGGCAGTACGAACTGTTCGAAGACGAAAAGACTGTTTCTACCTACTATAAGGAAAAGGTCTTTAAGCCGGTTAAAGAAGGTGGTCGTGCATTCTGGACAAACCGTAGTTTCGGTGGTGTGTTTGGCAACTTCTACCAGCTTCCGTTCGACATGAAGGCTCAGTTCCTCGTATCTCAGCCGGCTGATGCCGATATCGGTACCCGCGACGGTTTGCGTATGTATGGTGGTCAGCCGGGCGAACTTGAAATGTCCGGTGGCTATGACTTCCGCGGCTCCATTTACCATGGCCGTATCGCTAAGGAAAAGATTGCGGACAATCTTACTCTTGGTTTGAACTATATGGGCGTCATCTTCGATAAGGATATCGTCTATGAAGGCGAATATTTGACTCAGATGAAGTACTTTACCAATACCTGCCCGGATCCTAACGATCCTAGTGTTCAGGTACCGTGCCCGCCGATGCTCAACAACCATGTGGTTTCTCTTGATATCAAGGGCAACGTGACCCCGAAACTTTACTTGATGGCCGATGTGGGCGTGAGCATGACGGATTCCGTCAAGTTTAGGCGTACCTCTGATGCTTATGGCTATAAGCAGTCTAACTCCACTACTGGTTACCTCCCGGATTCCTATGAATCGAGCATGAATACCCCGCAGGTGGGCGTCTATGTCAAGGCTCAGTCCAAGTACATTGAAGGCTGGCCCATGACGGTTGAAGCAATTTTCCTCCCGAAGGATTTCTATTCTCCGTATTCTTTGAGCAACCCGTCTCGCTTTAACAGCTGGCGCAAAGATGAATTCTACCTGAATGGTGGTTCCATGCGTTACTCCCCGAACATGGCTGGCTTGAACTTCAAGTTGGAACCGACCTTCAATCGCGGCTACTTTGACTTCCAGTATGGCTTGCACCGCCAGGTGGAAGAAGGTCAAGACGTAATCTTCTTCAACTACCGCTTAAATGGCCGCAACATGTGGGAATCCACCAATTCTTGGACCAAGCACAAGCCGCTCTTTATTGCTGACTCCGGTAACGCTGATAACGCAGCCTATGTGGCTCGCACCGGTATCTACAGCAACTCTGAAAAGGGTGTCAAGCAGTACCGTCAGCAGGGTGGCCTTTATGGTGGAACCTGGGAACTCTGGGAATCCTTCGTGGCTTATGATGATATTGAACAGGTCAAGAAGACTGAACAGACTGGCGAAGCTCCGTCGCATACCAAGTGGTCCTCTTATATGTCCTTTATGGGTGGCTATGATATCGGTGGCTGGTTCGGTACCGATCGCACTATCATGATGACTGCTTACGCTGCTCTTTCGGGCGTTTCTACGACGATCGCCCCGATTGCTTATAGCGAATCTCAGAAGGACATGCTCCTGTGGAGTTTCTACGGCCAGTTTGAACCTTCTGTTGCTGTGACTCCGACCTTCCACATGGTAGGTGTCCTTGGTCTCGAAACCTTCCGTTCCGACCGCGCTTACACCTCTGTCGGTTACCAGGCTGCTCTTAAGGGCTCTAGCCTCATGAACCAGGCGAATTACTTCTACTACAAGAAGGCTCCGATTAATTACTTGGAAACTGCACTTGGTGTCGGCTTCGACTGGGACTTTGCTGACCGCGTAGGCCTGCATGTGCGTTACAAATGGATGACTCATTCCGACGAAACTATTTCTGTGAATGACTGGCATTCCCACTACATTTCAGCCGAAGCTAAGGCTTGGTTCTAATAGGGGGTGCTGAACATGAAAAAGACTATGAATATGAAAAAGACTTTTGCCGCTATTCTTGCTGCCTCTATGGCCGCTTCTGCAGCTTCGGTTGTGGAAAATCAGGAATTGATTGAGAGCAAGGTTGATTCCGCCAATGCCAAGCGCGGCGTCGAAATCACCGGTGCCATCCGTGCGGTTGCGCAGACGTCCAGATTCAGTACCGATAACGACCCGACGGGTATCAACCACATGCCGAATGTGGAAAAAGATGAATTCGTTACGGCCGACCTGAACTTTGGATTCCGTCCTTGGGAAAATGTCCGTGCCAATGCGACCCTTCGCCTTGAAGCCGGTATGCAGGAATACTTCGCCTCGGCAGCCAAGTCCATCTCTGTGGCGTGGCTCAATGCCGAAGGCAACGTAGGTAACAACCTGTACTGGGTTGTGGGTGATTTCCGTCAGGAATATTCTCCGCTGACCTTGTTCTTGCCTGGCATCGACATCATGTACGAGCCGCAGATTTTTGCTCGCAAGCGTTACATGGCCGAACATGAACAGTTTATCGAAGGCAACCAGCGCAACTTGCAGGGTGCAAACATCCAGTTCCGTGCGGATATGGGTGATGCCCTTGGTCAAATCCGTGCCGAAGCTTTGTTTGCTCGACTCAACCGTACGGCGGTCTTGGACCTTAGCGGTGCCGAAGGCAATATTCTTCCAAACGATGAAGTTTGGGGTGCATCTCAGTCTGCCAATATGGACAAGTTCGTTGCTGCCGGTAACTTCGAAATGTTGCCGCTCAACCGTTCCTTGTACTTGGGTGTGACTCCGATGTACATCTTCGACAACGAAGACAGTTACACTTACACCTATCGTCATCCGAATAACGACGTCAATAAGGCCTACGAAAAGGTTGATATCAACCCCTACGAACTCAATCCGCAGGAAACCTTTATCGTAAGCGGCCGTCTCGGTGCCGATGTGGCTTCCCTGATGGGCAACAAGAACTTGATTCTTGATGTGACGGGTGAATTCGCAATGTCTAACGACAAGGTCTATACTCCTGACTCCGTTTTGGCGTACGAAAAGGATGAAAATGGCAACTTCGTTCTTGAAGATGCTGTTGATCCTGTTTCTGGCGCTCCGATTCAGAAATTCGTACTTGCTAAAAACGATGACGGTGAAAATTACCTGGAATCGAATGGGTTCACTGATGAAAAGCAGAGTGGTATGGCCTTGTTGGTGAATGCCAATGTGGGGTATAAGACCGAAGATTGGGGCGCACGTGTTGCCGTTGATTTCGTAATGAACGACAGCGCATGGTTCAACAACCTTGCCCAATCTCCGAAGTTCTTTGCACAGCGCATTCAGAATTCCGATAAGGATGGTCAGACAGTCAAGTATGGCGTGAATTCTCCGCTGTATTCCTCCTTTGACGCTCTCTATAATTTCTCTCCCAAGTTCAGTCCGGTAGCAACTACGCTTAATACCAATGACGATGCTTTCAAGGGTAGTGAAGTTAACAGCTACAATATCGCGAACTACAACAAGAATTCTTGGACGACTAACGTCTATACGCGCAACCAGCTTGCTTTGCTCGAACAGCTCTCTGATCCGGCTTTGCAGATGTCTCTGCCGAACGGCCTTGCCACGGCAAACCGCGTGGGTGCACGTGTGAACCTGATTGCAAATGCCAAGGATTTCCTTGAAGTGCAGGGCCTCTTCAGCATGTTTAACCAGGTGAAGGGTCAGAACTTTACGACTCATGTCATTGCAAACGAAATGCTCAATACGATTTCGCTTGGCTACAAGGCGGCTAAGTACATGGAATTTGGTGGTGGCGCTAAGATCGATGTGTTCAAGTTGCTTGGCTTTAGCAAACCGCTCGAAATTTCGGGTTCTTACAAGCATTCCGAACGTACTGTGGATACCGACAACTGGGTTGAAGTTGGCTTGCTCGATCAAACCAGCGAAATCAAGTCTGACTTTATCAACGCGGGCCTTTACGTGCAATACCTGCCGCGTTTAGGATTCAACGCCGGTTTCCAAATGATTAATACGGAATACACCAACGCTTCCAATGCCTATACAGCACTTGCTCCGCTCATGAAGGGTAAGCAAATGCAGTGGATGGTTGGTCTCGATTACAACATCGCCTCTAACGCATGGCTTGCTGTGAATTTCGGCATGATTAACGTTGCAAACGATTACAACACACTGTTGGTCACCACAGCTGGTTCGACCGAAGGTGTTGTGAATCTGCCGGACTATTACGATGTTACAAAGGATGAATCTGGAACGTTCAAGAGTGAATTCTCCCAGATGATTCTTGAAGCTTCCCTTAATGTGGAATTTTAATGGGAGGGTATGAATATGATGTTTAATAAGAAAATTTCTCTTACCTCTGCCATTTTGTTCGCTACGGCTACCGCTTTTGCTGAAGGCGAAAGTGTTGAAGTTCAGCAGACTTCGCTTTTGCAGAAACTCGATTCCTTGAGCACTGCCGTTCTGGGACTCAAGTTTAACGGTACAGTCAAGGCTGGCGCTCTTACCTCTATGGCCAAGTCCGATCAGTTCAGCGATGATTCTCCGACGCAAGAAAACCAGGCGTTCTCTGACGCTAATTTGGTTCTGACGGCTCGTCCGAGTTCTGAAACCCAGGCAACGATTGAACTTCGTTTGCATAAGGATTGGCAGAGCGGCTTTGACGAAAACAACAATCCTGTGATTGGCCACTGGTTCAGCTATGATGGTAAAATCCTGAACAAGCACTTGGATTTCAACTTGGGTTACATGCGTGTTGGTTATACGCCCTATACTCTGTATACCCCGCAGCAAAAGTTGCTCCAGGAACCCGATATCTTTGCTGAAAAGCGTGTTGAAGCCTTGGCCCAGCGTAATCTGGATACCACGAGTCGCCGCTTGATGCAGGGCCTTAATGCAGACTTCCATAGCGGTGTTGTTGGTCCCTTAAGTGATATCCACGCTCAGGTGACTGGTGCTCGCATGCGCGATGCTGCCAAAAAGACCGACCAGGTGTTCTTTGACTTCGATTGGACGGACCGCTACTTCTATGGTCTGCGTCTTGGTGCAGATGCCTTCGGCGCTCACCTTGGCGTGAACTACACCGATGCATTCGATCGTATCAAGGGCCGCCGCGCTCGTAAGACAGATCCTAAAGACACTGTGTATTACGAAGATAATGCCGTGCTTTCTATTGAAGCGGGGTTCGATTCCAAGGAACTGCTTAAGGATTCTCCGTTCGGCTTCGGTTTGAACGGCGAATTTGCCATGACTTCGTTGAAGAATTCTCGTGATTATAATAAGCAAGTGTCTGTAAAGTATTATGAATTGAACGAATTCATTAATGTGTTGGATCCGGCTTTGACCAACCGTCGCGACACTTCGTTCATTTATGTGAAGGTGAACGAAAAGTCTGATTATGAAAATGTGTCCGAAGATTTGGGCTCTGTTGATGGCAAGGGTTTTTATGTCGAACCTTATGCAAATATCGACTTGGCTGGAATCGAAGGTTCTCTTAAGGTGATGTACTTGCAGAACGACGAAAAGTTCTGGAGTGAAATGGCCTCTAGCCCGGTTTACCGTGGCGGTGCCACCGTGCTGAATGCAAATGCCCTGTTCAAGGACGATAGCTATTCTAGCTTGATTGATGCCTTCGGTATGTCGAGCCTCGAAAACATGTACATGACCGTGTATAATTCCAATCCGCTTTATGCCGGTAACTTGATGACTTCCAACTCCAAGAATGCTCTCACGGATCAGGAAGAATCGGGTAACATGTATTATCGCTTGTACAACAACTACAAGAACGCGCACTTCTATCGCAACGGCTACAATGCCGATGTTAAGAAAAAGCGCGAAATCGAAGCGGAACTCTTCTTATTGGATCCGGCAAATGACATGGCTCTCCCCATGGGTGTTGCAACTCCTGACCGCAAGGGTTTGAATGTGAATTTGGACCTCGCCTGGAATGGTGCTGTTGAATTGAATGTGCTCTTCGGCATGATTTCGACGGTGAATTCTGATGAAGAAAATAAGTTCACTCGCTATGCCGCTGGCCTTGGCGTAGATGTGGGCCGCATTGCTGGTTTGAACCAAAAGATTAAGATCCAGGGTTCCTACGATCATTCTGAAGAAGATAAGGGTTTCCAGCGTAAGAGCGACCGCATTATGGCAGGCCTTAATGCAGACGTATATGGTCCGTTTGCTCTCTTAGCAGGCTACCAAATGTCGACTCGCGAATTTGGCGTGGCGTTACCTGTTTCCGGTCTCGCTTCAATCACCAAGGCTGAAGAATCCTTGTTGCTTGTTGGTCCGAGATTCAAGATTGCTCCGCATTCGTTCATTTCTGTCCAGTATGGTCTGCTGACGGATAAGATTTCGTTCTTGGGTGGTGTTGATCCGGTTACTAACATGGCTGCAAACCAAGAGCTTTCTATTGATAAGAACGTAATCATTGCCGATGTGACGGTGAACTTCTAAGAGGTGTTGCAATGAAAAACTTTAAAATTTTATTCTCGATTGCTGTTGCCTCGGCTTTGGTGGGTTGCTCCTCTATGGCTGTAGACGAAAACGAAGCTTTGGAAGGCAACCTCCCGGCAGATTTCGATGTCAATGAGTACATGGAACTCCATCCGGAATTGAAGCGCCTCCAGATTAAGGATTATATTGCTATTCATAATGAAAGCGCTGAGAAGGCCGCCAAGGCTGCTGGCACCGCTGCTGAATTCAAGACAGCGAAGGCTGCCGATGAAGCCGCTTTTGAAGCCGATACGGCTACGATCCACAAAATCGTGACGACCTATGCAGGTTATACTGAAGATGCTTGGAATCTCACGCTGCAAAATTCCACTAGGGATTCTGCCGTTGTTGAATCCAGGACAGATACTATTGCAGTGGGTGTAAAGTCCAAGGCCGAAGCAGACGCCAAGTTCACTAAGGTTTGGTTCTGCCCCGATAGTACTAACAAGGGCTCCATTACCATCGAAGCCGATGCGGTTTCTGCTGTAACAGCGTTCGCTGATTCTACTTGCACAGGCGAAGCCAAGGACTATGCCGCTGCAGATTACGACTTCAATCTGAAAACTGATAAACCTGCCGAAGCGGGCCTGAAAATTCGCGAGGCTAAAGATACTGTCGACGTGATTCAGGTTCCTGTCGAAGGTATGGTGAATCCGGCTTTGGTCAAGGCTGCAAAGGAGTATAACTTTGTGGATGCCACGAACGACTGGGATCTGATCGCTGCCATTCCGCTGGATTTGTTTGCCATTAGCTATCAGTATTCTGCCTATGGACAGGATCATGGCTGGGCTTACAGACGTTGCAAGGAAGGCGACAACCTTGGCAGGCTTCTTTACGAACTTAATCCGGAAACGCTCACTTATACTGAGACGGCTACGTATCCGGTGACCAAGCTCTATTGCGACGATAACGGTGAACCCCGCGAACTTAATTAGGAAGAGGTGAATTTATGAATATTAAACCGATTCTTTTGTCTCTTGCTCTTGGGGCTGCTATTACAGCCCAGGCTGCTGCCGACAAGGTAGTAGGCTTTTACCCCTACTGGAGCCAGTATTCTCAGTTTTATCCGAAAGATATCCGCTATAACTTTGTGACGGACATTCATTATGTCGGCCTTGCAGCCGGTGAAGATGGTTCGGTTGCCTTTGCGGATGAAAACGATGCTGAAAACTTCAAGACGCTCGTGCAGATGTCCAAGGACAACAACGTGAAGTTGATTGTTTCTGTGGGCGGTATCGAAAACGAAGGCAACTTGAAGGCTATCGCCTCTTCCGAAGAACTTCTGCCGACTTTCGTTTCGAATGTCTCTAGCTGGCTTTCTGCAAACGGCGGCGACGGCGTAGAAGTCGACTGGCAGAACCTCACGGCTGAAGATGCCGAAGATTATGCCAAGTTGCTGAACGCCTTGGTCGATGGTCTTTCGGGCGCTCCGGTGACTGCTGTGATTTATCCGGCTGCCGGTATGGATGCTTACAAGGCTGACGCTCTGAACCGTCTCGCTTATGTGGATGTGTTCATGGCCGACCAGATGACCGAAGAAAATTCTTCCGTGGTCCCGAACCAGAGTGCTACCTCTGTCGAAGAAACTCTGAACGCAGTGAAGGGCGCTGGCGTGAACGGCGACTTGCTCGTTCCGGTAATCTTCCTTTATGGCAAAACTTGGAGCGGCGCTAAGGGTCTTGGATCTTCTCACCAGGGTACGGGTAGCGGTAACGAAGGTTACGTGTCCTACGCCGAACTTATGGGCAAGTTTGATTCTCCGGAATACAAGGTGACCTTCGATGCTTCTTCTAAGTCCGAAGTGGCCGTGAGCGATGCAGAAACTATCGTGTTCATGGGTATTCCGTCTGTGAAGGCTGTAGCTCAGCAGGTCAAGAGCGAAGGCATGGCTGGCGTTGCGGTTTACGACCTCTCGCAAGACCATCACGAACCGATTGTCTCCCTCTTGGTGACTATCGGCTTGCAGCTTCGCCCCGAAGTCAATTACAAGGCTAAGAAGAAGTAATTCTCTTAAGAAAAGTTCTTGTTGTAAGGCTTAAAAGATCCCGGCTATCCGCCGGGAATCTTTTTTATATGCGGGTGTATCCTGGGCTGTATGTTGCTGTACCTGTAAGCCTTTTTAAGGGATTCGTTATATGCGTTATAAGTATGCTCTAGGTAGTAATTTAATGCGCTAAGAATCTGTGCTAATTCTTCAGGATATGTCTGTACGCAGGTTTTTTGCGTTCGTTTAGGGATGCATTAACGATTCGCTGCGATACGTCTGGGTAAATGTTAAAAAAAGAAAGCCAGGCGTGCGCCCGGCTTTCTTTAAGGGAATTTCTTGTGGTCTAGATTTACTTCTTGGTCCACCTGATGTTCAGCTGCTTGACGCCCTGCCTTACGGTAATCAGGTAAGCTCCAGTAGGAATGTTTTCGAGGGATACGGTCGAGTTGTTGCCCATAACCTTAGAGACAACCTTCTGACCCATAATCGAGAACACATCCACGTGAATGTCTCCAGATTCCTTGGAGTTGACGAGCAACTGGGAGTTAGCAATGGTGGCGCGGAGTGGGAGAGTCGGCTTTGTCTTGAAGACGCCAATACCTTGTTCTTCGCCATTCATTTTCTGCAACGCGGCGTAGTATTCTTCGGCGTTCACGGCAGAGGCGAGGTCGCCAATAATCACCGTGGTAGAACGGGTGACTTCGCCGTAGTTCGCTGTTTCGTCGGCATGGCCGGTAACGATTACGATGGCGTTCTGGCTGCCGGCAACGAGGTCATTGCCGTTTTTGGTCAGGTAATCAGAAGATTCCTTGCCGTTAAAGGTGTAGGTAACCTTAGCCTTTTCGTTCAAGGCGGTGTCCGGGAAGAACTTTGCCTTGGTTTCACTAGGAGTGAGGTAAACGAAACCTTGCTTGTCGGCGCCCTTACCGAAGTTACTGTGAATTCTGTTGGCTGTCTTGAGGTAGCTGACTTCAACCGTGTCTTGCAGGGCGGGGAAACCAGCTGCTGCAGGTGCGGTGGCAACGACCTTTGCGGTACCGTAGCCCTTGAATTCATACATGACAACCTGCTTGCCCTTCTGGAGAGAAGAACAAGAAGCATCAGAACAGGTGGCGGTCTTGACCGTGACAACGCTCGGGTCAAGGGAGGTCAGAGTGAACTTGGCGCCTTCATCAGTGGTGTTAGCCACGGAGACGACCCATTCCATATTCTGGCCACCAGAGTACTTCTGAGTTCTGTTGTTGGTGCAGTCGCCGTTGTTGTAGCACTTGAGATCAACAAAACCTGCAATAGTCTGCTTAGCTTCGGCGCTAACGATAACCAGGGACTGAGAGCCATCATTACCGGTCATGATAACGTAGCCAGCTTTCTTGATATCGCCCGTAGAGGTCACGACGTTTTCGTTGCTGGAGGTGTAAGTACAGCCAGATTTGAGGACGCTTGCAACGTTACCAGCGGATTCTTTAACTGTCGTAGCGTTAAAGGAGCAAGAACCGGTTTTCAGAGATTTGGCAAACAAGCTGGGCCAATCGGTTGCATTCTTCGAAAGGTAATCCTTAACGAGCTTGCCGGATTCGCTGTAGCTTGCACTGTTGAGCTTACCGATCGTGTTCAGGTCATCGCTGCCGCTGAACATGGCGGAAGTTTCTTGCTTGTTGTTGACGGCGTATTTACTACCGACTGCACGCAAGCTCCAGTTACAGTTACTGATTTTGTTCGTTTCCATGAAGCTCATCCATTCCTGGGTGCTGCCGCTGCTCGGGCTGCCTGCACCGTCGGCATTGGTGGTACCCCATTCGGTAATGAACACGGCGTTGCCGCTGCTCTTTGCCTGTGTTGCGCGGCCACCGTAGGTGCCTACGCCATGGGTGCCTGCATAGAAGTGGAGCACGTAGCCCACGTTCTTGCCGTTTACGCCGCCGTATTGGGTCATCTGGGACCAGCTCGGCGTACCGACCAGAACCAGGTTGTCAGTGCTATTGCGGATGAGCGGAACAATGTTGTTGGCGTAGCCCTTCACCTGATCCCAGCTCTGGCTTACGGGTTCGTTGAAGATTTCGTAAATGACGTTAGGTACGTCTTTGTACTTCTTGGCAACCTGTTCAAAGAAGGTCTTTGCGATATTCTGTTCGTTGGTTGCGCGGTGGCTATGCCAGTCCAAAATAATGTAAATGTCGTTTTCGATAGCGGCTTCGACCATCAGGTCGATAATGCCCATGTAACCATCGGGGGCGCCGGCGTAGGAATAGCTTTCGTCGAGGGCGTTGCTGGTACCGCCATCGCTATCGTAATAGGTAATGCCCATAGCAAAACGGAAAACGTCCATGGGCAGGTTTTCGGCAGCCCAAGTAATCACGTTCTTGTTGTAGTACGGCATGCCAGTAGCGTCGGACCAGAAAAGGCTCATACCGCGAATCATGGCTTCTTGACCGTTCTTGGCGCCAACGATTTTACCGCCGTCAGTATGGAGAGCGCCATAATAGCTGACAGGGCCAATGCGTTTGGGGGTGGCAGTGGATGCTGCCGCGAGTGCCGGTACCGCAGCGAGTGCGAGCAGGCAGGGGATAAGTTTTTTAATATTCATAATGATTCCCTTAGATAATCCCTTTTTTCCCATCGAGGGTAAAGATACCTTAATTATGGAATATTTGGAGGGTTCCGCCCCTAAAATAATGTTTACTTGTGAATACGGGAAAAAATATATTTTTTCGGCCTTTTTATCGCTGTTCGCAAGAAATAAAAAATGTGCGCGTGTATCGAATGTGATTTCGCTTACATTTGTTAAAAATAGCGAAAATCGGCATATCTGGTAAATTTTTATTATCCTTTTTGCGTTTTTTTGAAGATTTTAGGGTTTGTGCAATAGGTGTCCGTTTTTTAGCGAAAAAAAGGAAAAAATATTTGACAGCTTGCGAAAAAAAAAGATATATTAGGGTGCGAACCGCCCTTATGGGCATAACTTTAAAAAAGAGAGAGAATTATGAACAAGAAAATTCTTAGCGCTTCTGCCATCTTGGCAGCTGCTTCCCTTTCCTTCGGTTTCGTGACCTGGAATGGTGAAGATGGTATTGCTCGTGTTGATACCGAACTCGACGCTGGCGAAGATAACTCCGGTTACTGGTACAATTACAACGACAAGGCTGATGGTGGCGAATCTGTTGTTGATTGGAAGGTTGCACCGGACGAAGAATACGGTGGACTTGAACCTGTTCTCGAAGCTTGCGTCACCGGTATCTGCGGTACTTACACCCTCGGTAAGGGTACCTTGGATTATGACCCGTTCATCGGTATCGGCTTCAACGTTGGTGGTGCCGACGCTGCTGGTAAGGCTATCCCGGTTGATGCTTCCTCTATGAGTGGTGTTTGCATGACGCTTTCCGTAACGCATGCTGCTACCCTCGAACTTGGTCTCGGCGACGCTAACGACGCTAAGATCGGTTACGCTAACCCGGCTTATGACATGGGTAAGTCTGCCACTGGTAAGTCTGTTGATGTTCCTTGGGCTAAGTTTGCTCAGCCGAGCTGGGCAAAGGCTGAACAGTCCATCTCCATCGACGAAGCTGTTGCATCTCTCGCTTCTATCAAGGTGAAGGTGCAGGCCAAGACTGGTTCTACCGGTGAATTCAACATTATGCAGGTTGGTGACTACGGTAAGTGCGGCACTGCTATCGGTGCCAAGGCTATGCAGTCTTCTCTGAAGGCTCAGCTCGCTGGCCGTACCCTTTCCTTCGGCAAGTCTGTTGCCAAGGCTGAAATTGTGAACCTCCAGGGTCAGGTTGTTATGGCTGCCTCCTCTGTGAAGACCATGGATCTTTCCAAGCTCCAGGCTGGTGTCTACATGGTTCGCGCTATGGGTCTCTCTCAGCAGATCATGCTGAAGTAATCTTACTTCGGTAAAATCTTAAGGAAGGGTTGCGGGTTCCCGCGGCCCTTTCTTTTTTTGATATGACCTAGATTACACTAAAATTAATTTTTGGTCTGGTTTGTTGAAAAAACGGCAATAAAATATATATTTGAGAAAAAACGCAAAACGAGGTTGTTATGCATTTCAAGAAATTTCTAACCCCCATGATGGCTCCTTTGGCCTTGAGCTTGGCTTTTGGCCTTGCTGCATGTGGTGACGATTCTACATCAGGTACACCTGATCCTGTTGTGGATCCGACGCTTGATCCGGGTACCACTATTCCGACCGATCCCGGTACGACAATTCCTACAGATCCGGGTACAACTACTCCGACCGACCCTGGTACGACAGTTCCTGTAGATCCGGGCACCACGACTCCGACCGATCCGGGTACCACTACGCCGGTTACCAATCCGGGAACTGCTTGGACGTCGCCGGTGGCTTTGGCTGCTTCTGCCAACCCGGCTTATCCTGCCAATGTTTATGCCCTTTGGAAGCCTTCTCACTTTGCAACTCTCGAAGATGAATTGGTCTACTATTCTTCGAGTGCAGCAGACTTTGCGGAAATTTTTACAGCGCAGTATTTGCCGGCGGGTCGTGTGCTTTGGTCTAACCAGAATACGGGTTACTATAAGCAGTCCTGTTTGAATAAGGATTCTGATGTCGCAAGCATGAAGTATCGCGGTTGCACTGTGTCCGAAGGCGTTGGCTACGGCATGTTGCTCACCTACTTTAATGGCGATGACGACGCCTTTGTGCGCATCTGGAATTATTCTAGGGCGTTCCGCGATTATTATGGCGTCGAACTTACTCCGTGGATTACTTTCAGCTTTGCCAAGAAGGTGGACTATACCAGTGCTACCGATGCTGACCTGGATATTGCCACGTCACTTATCTTGATGTATTACAAGACCGGTTCTGTGGCATACCTTACCGACGCCCAGAGAATTATGAAGGCAATTTGGGACTACGAAATCAACAAGACCAGTTTGCTGATTTACTCGGGCGATGACGATATGTGGCAGGGAGCTGATCCTGTTTACAACCTCAGCTATTTCTCGCCGGTGGCACTCCGTTTGTTTGCCATGGTTGATACCGATCCGAGTCATAACTGGACCGGTGTGCTCGACGCCATGTATGCTTACATGACTATGGTGCAGAATGCCGGTACGGGCGTGTTCCCGGATTGGAGCAATTCGGCCGGTGTGGCTGTGGACCCGGACAATGGTTCTGCCGCAAAGACCTACTGGACATTCAACAAGGAATCGGTACGTATTCCGTGGCGTATCGCATGGGATTACTACTGGTTCCAGGATGAACGTGCCTTGGCTATCTTGACGAAGCTGAACACCTTTATTTCTGGAAAGTCTGGAGGCGATCCGTCTTCGAATGCGTTGATGGTCAACTACTCATGGGATCCGGCAAAGAATGATGCTGCTAGCACTGGTACGGCAACTCCGTCTCATTGGCTTGGTGCTTGGTGCGTAACTGGTTTTGGCTCCAATCCGACTTGGGTAAGCGCCTGTACGGATTTGTTCAACACCAGAACTCCGGCTAACACAGGCTCTAGTTACTTCACCGATATCCTGATGGGTATTTACAGTGCCTTGCTGAACGGCAACTTCGTTCGCCCGTTCTAACAAAAAGCTCGGGGCGAATACGAAATTGCAATAGCGTAAGTAAGCGCCCCTCGCCGGTATAAGAAACCCTAGACTAAAACGTCTAGGGTTTCTTTTATACCGCGCAAAACTTGCTCGCGACTCTCGGCTTTTGGTTTTTGTATATTCTGCGTGTATGGAAAACGATTCTTTGAATGTAGAAAATGTGGCTGATTCTGCTGTAACTGATAGCGTTGTGGCGGCGCCGGAGATCGAAATGCCGACGCCGGAACAGCTCGGGATTTCAATTTCAGCGGGGCCGCAGGGGGGAATGCCTGCGGTGACCGTGGGCGACACGTTTGAATTCCCGGTGACGGTTTCTTGGGGCGTGCAAGGGAGTGCGCTTTTGGTGGTGCCGACGGGCACGGCGAATGCGAAGGGCCTGACTCAGGTGGGCATGTCGCAGGAATCGGCTCGCTCTGTGAAAGACGGCAAGGAAGTTGCCTCGATTACGTTTACCTACAAGATTTTGGCGGCCGATACGGGCAACTTGCATATTCCGGCGATGCGGTTTGAAATTCCGACGCAAATGGGGCAACCGCTCGATTTGCGCAGCGAAAGCGTGGACGTGCGCGTGAATGAACCTTTTAACCCGCTTCCGCTTGCTGTTGGGCTTATTGTGGCTTTGTGCGTGCTTTTAGCAGGCTTGTGGCGTGTAAAGCGCCGTAGTGCAGCCCGAGAGGCTGTTGCGGCTAAAAACGCCGCAGAAGACGCCCTGCGCGAACGCATGATGGTTCTTAAGCAGCGAGTGAATACGGCTGATAGCCGCGAATGGCTCCTGGAGCTCGAAAGCATTTGCAAGGATTACGTGGCGGAAAAATTCGGAATGACCGCCTCTGCGGTCAATTTGGATGCCCTTGTAAAAGATGGCAAGCTTGAAGGCTGGGAATCGCTTATAGAAGAATTCGCGCATGCCCGCTATGGTGGGGGCAAGCGCGACGGATTCGAGAATCGTGAGACCTGGAAAGGCGCCATGACTCTTATGGCTATTTCTGAAGACGACATGGGGAGATAACCATCTCGGCGAAAGGTCTCCAGTATGGGTCGCTGTAGGTGCGGGCTATGTCTTTCGGACAGCCTTCGCATTCTAGGGGCTTCGTCTTGACCTCGCATTCAAGGGCATCTTCGTTAGTATCGATGAATGTCCCGCCCTCGGCTTCGCAGGAATCCCGGAATGCCTCCTCGATACCGGTGACGTATTTGGCCGAGTTGCGGCTCAACGTTTTCGATACAGTACTATCGTCCATGGAGAGGTGCTCGCGGTAGGTAAGGGTGTCCTGTGCCAGTTCGCAACTGATGCGGTCACTTGTTCCCCAATACATATTGGCTACTGTCCCGCTTTCTAATTGGACCCTGTGAGGGAGGCACCACATGGGATTATCCGGATGTTCTGGGCTTTCGACACACCAGTGGTCGACCATAATCATTTTGCTGAGCGTGTAGCCTTCCAGCCAGCTTTCGGGAATGGAGTCCGTTTCGTTTGACGAATCGATGCGAGCTTGTTGTTGCTCCTCGTTGTTGCCGGATGCCTGCGAAAGGGCTTGTTCCGGGGCGGACGCGTTGTCGTTTGAACAGGCATACAGCGCGAATGCGGTAAGCCCGCAGATGAATGTTTTGGTTGCGAGTTTCATAGTTCCCTCCTTGTTTATGGATGAGTTTTGTAACGCGTCATGGCACGAAGCCTTGACGCCGTATTTTGTTGTTTTGGTTTAGTTTCTTATTCTTGGCAGATGCCTACAATCAACTCTACGTACTTCTTCCAGGTTGGGTCCACGTATTGCCTGCTTTCGTTCAGATGTTTGGAACTTTCCAAATCACAGGAGTGGGTGTGCTGGCCTGCAGTTTTGCTTGTCGTGTCCCTCCCGAACGCGCCCCCTTCAGCGTTACAATCCGATTTGAAATCATCTGCGTCCAAGGAATCTGGCAGAACGAGGTACTTTCGTATCAGCGAATCGCCGGCATTGACGGAATAGACAAACCAGTTCGTTTCGGTTTCGCAAGTGAGCGATTTGAAATGTTCGCGGACAACGTTGTACAGCGCCCCGTTTTTGACATTTATGTCCGGATTTCTAATTGTGCTGATGATGTAGCCTTCCCGGGGAATCTGCGGGTCATGTGGCTCTGTGGCTATAAGCGTGTCGTTTATAAGCCATTCGGCAAGCGCGCTGTCGAGTGCTGCCGTGATGGAATTCTGCTGCTCGTCGGTGCCGGCGGTGTTGTCTTTGCCGCAGGCCGTGAGTGTCGTAGTTGTGACAAGCGGGAGTGCGACTGTGAATAAGCCTGCAAACAAGGTTGTTGCGATGGAGAAGATTTTCTTTGTGGTCGTCATGATAAGCACTCCTAAATCTTGTCGGTCAATGGGAATAGTTGCAGGTTCAGACGATAGACTTGATTGATGTCCTTACATTCATTCGCTAGAGCGATAATGCGTTTACGGCAGTTGTTTACTTCTTCAGAGATTCTTGCGAGTGTGGCATCGTCGACGCCTATCGTGACTCCCGAGATATTCCTTTCGCGGACGTCAATTTTGTCGAGGGCTTCTTTCGCGAGATCGGCCATTTCGCGGTTCATGCTGCGGAGCGCAAGGGGAATCGCCTCGGTTGATCCGGTGATGGCCTTGTCTGTTTGACGGTAAACGTTTTCGTCGGTTTCTTCGAGGAATTTTGCGCGGGTGAGCATGGCGAGAGAGTCGCGGACTTGCTGTGCGGTGTAGAGGTGCTTGATTCTTTTGGCCATTTCGTTCGGGAGGGCACCTGGCATGAGGGGCGCAAGCTCACGGACGATGGAATTTACAGCGGATTCGTAGTAGGCGAATGTATCGGCGTCGATGACGCGGGCTTTTTGTTCCTTGGCAATTCGGGTGAGTTCTGCGAAGGCGGCCTTTTTCTTTTCATCGTTTGTGGCGTTCCCGAATTCAACCATCTTTTCGAAATAGGTGCGTTCGAAACCAGTGAGCCCCATGGCGTTTGCGACGCGGGGGAGACCTACGCGGCTGAGGGAACTCTTGCCTTCGCAAACAAGCTTGAGGTACGAGGGCGATGCGAATCCAGCCTCTTTCGAAAATTCGCGCCAGGTAAAGCCGGACTTCTTCTTTTCTTCATAGAAATCCTGCATGAATCGGCGGTAATCTTGATATTCGGTTATCGGTTTCATTTTCAATTCCTTTCGGTTAGAATATAGATTGATTTTTGCGAAAGTCAATACTTGATGATACAAAAATGCTTAAAATTGAATGAAAATACGATAAAATGTGATATGCTAAAAATTATTTTTCTTAAATGAAACAAGACGAGGCGTATATGATACAAGGCGGACGAAGATGGTTTTGCCCTCGTTTTGTTATCATTGGTTGAAATGAAAATTATCCGGGTAACAAAAGAAAGCGAACGGGCTGGCGCCTACTATGTGCGCATGGCTGCGATGATGCGCAAGTATCAGATTCCGCTGGATGCTGAAATCGATGCGCATGACGGCGAGAACTGTCATTACATTTTGGCGCTGGATGATATTTACCCGGTGGCCACTTGCCGCTGGTTCGAAGTTCGCGATGGCGTTGCCGAAATCGGACGTGTCGTGGTGCTGCCGGAATATCGTGGCAAGCATTTAGGTCAAGTTGTCGTTGCCGAGGCTGAAAAGTGGATGCACGAAGTTGGCGTCAAGAAAGTCGAAATCTCGAGCCGCGTGAATGTTGCAGACTTCTATAAAAAAATGGGTTACCACTTCAATGAAAGTGGTAAAGCCCATCATGACACGTTCGAATGCGTGTTTATGGAAAAGGAACTCTGATTCCTTTGTCTGTTATGCCTTCCAATGCTTGAGCTGCGAAAGGTGCGAGTCGAAGAACTTGCGCCTTTCTGCGTCGGGGGTGTTTTCGGGGTTCGGCATGTGCGAAAGCAGGAAGTCTAGCAGCGTATCCTTGTTGCTGTAGGTGAACTTGCCTTCAGTGTAGCACCACTTGCAGTAGTCTTCGTTGAAATTTCCGTCGAGTTCGCGGCTGATCATGGCGTCATCGCCGAGAGGCATGCCGCAGCACTGGCAGAAAAGTTGCCTCGGGGCGCCCAGCAGAGTGTTGATGGAGACGTTGAATTCGCGCGAGAGCACCTTGAGCATTTCGGTGTTGGGCTGCGTTTCTCCCGTTTCCCAGCGGCTTACGGCCTGGCGCGTCACGTTGATGCGTTCCGCGAACTGCTCCTGGGTCAGATTGTGCTTTTCTCTAAGGCTCTTTAAAACATCTTGAACTTGCATGGGGTCTCCTTTTTGTCTATGCCGCAAATATACCTACGCAGCTATGCGAAGTCAAGAAACACGCTGTTGCTTTTTGTAAAAAGTGGACGGGACGAAGCTCGATATCAGTGGATATCCATCTTCGAAAACAGGTTCAGGACCGCCACACCGGAGATGATCAGGATAAGTCCCACGATGGCGCCCAGGTCGGGAGTCTGCTTGAAGAAGTAGATGCCGCTGATGGTGATGAGGGCGATGCCGAGCGCCGACCAGGTGGCATATGCGATGCCGATGGGAATGCTGCGCAGGCAAAGACTCAGCAGGTAAAGCGACGCCACGTAGCAGACGAGCGAGGCGATGGACGGGACGAGTTTGGTGAACTGCTCCGACATCTTGAGGAGCGTGGTGCCGGCCGCCTCCGCGACAATGGCGAGGATGAGGAATACGTAGTTGAGCATGTGGAGAATATACAAATTAATTTTTTATATTGTGAAAAAAGTTGAGAGGAATCCATGCCGAGTTCAGAGAAGTTTCGTGACCATGTTTTGGAGCAGTTCAATGGAAAGCTGCTTGAAGGTGGTTTCCGCGTGACTACCCGCAAGATGATGGGCGAGTACATCTTGTACGCTGACGGGAAAATCTTTGGCGGGATTTACGATGACCGCCTGCTGGTAAAGCCCGTGCCTGCGGCCTTGGCGATGCTCCCTGCCGCAAAGAAGCAGCTGCCATACGATGGCGCTAAGCCCATGCTCCGCGTGACCAACGAACAGATTGAAGACAACGACCTCTTAGTTCGTTTGCTCGACGCGATGCTTCCCGAGTTACCGGCCCCTGCGAAGAAGAAAAAAAGTAATTGCGCTGATCATTTTCCCGGCGTGGGGAAAATGGTTCGTTTTATTTGATGAAGTCCGCGAATAGGCTGATGGAATGAATCCGGGTTTTGCCTGGATATTCTATTTTGTAGATAATGACTCGCGGAATTTTATGGATTGTGTTGGCGGTGTGCGCCCTGCTGCTTGCGGGGTGCAGCGTTATAACTCGTCCGCCTTCTGCAGCTGCCTTTATGGATTCGTATAGAGAAGACTTTGCAACAACTGCTTTGACATTGTCTATGTATACGGGCGATTTAGTAAATGAAACAAAAAGGGATTTAGATTATTTGCCGTCTGGTTATGATGAGATAGAATCGGATGAGTGGCCGGTTGATTTATCTGCGATACATTATTTCAATAAATCTCATTTTACTTTAGGAATTGGATTGCAGAGCTTGACTCCGATTTGGCAACCGGGTTTTGTGTCGAAAAATTTTGGTGTGATGGCTTGGAGTAATTTGCTCCCGTTGTCTGATCGCGTTGATGAGGGAGGTGGTAAAACAGCTGTAGTGGGGTGGACTGGAGGTATATCTACTATAGAGCAATTTTATGCAGGTGAAAAATTGCGGTTTGGATTGACAGAACATATTTCTAAAAATGGACGAGAATCCTATTGGAAAGAAGAAGATTGCGGAGGGGGCTTTGGTCCTACGGGATCTTGTATGGGGAGCCCTAAATCTATTCGTTATACAGAAGTGGGTGCGGGCGGTTATGTTTCGTATGGGAATTTTTCATTGGAATTTCGTTATGGGCGAGATATCAGCGAAGATAGGAATCGTTTTTCCGTATCTCTGGATTGGATGATTCATTCAAAGAAGGAATCATTGTCGTTTACCGAAGATAAAGGACGAATTTAAAAGAAGAATATGGGGGTGCTAGGGGGAACCATTCCCACCTTTGATAAAAAAGAAAATGCCGTTAGGCATTTCAAATCCGTGTGGCATTTTCTTTCTTTCGGTCTAAAACTCGGGATTAATTTGCCTTTTTTCGTGTAATTTTGTATCTTAATTCGCGAAAACAGAAGAGGTTAACTAAATGGATATTCAGGAACTTTCGGAAAAGGTTAGACAGCAGAGTGCTTTTTGCATGAATTTGCTGCGTGAAGTGGAAGGTACGGTGATTGGCCAGAAGGCTCTGGTGGAAAGCATTCTGACGGGTATTTTGGCGGACGGTCACGTGCTGCTGGAAGGCCTGCCGGGCCTTGCCAAGACGACCGCGGTGAAGGCTTTTGCCGATGCCGTGTCGCTGGATTTCAAGCGTATCCAGTTCACGCCCGACCTGTTGCCGGCCGACTTGCTGGGTACCACGATTTACAACGCGAAGGAAGCGAAGTTCGAAACCCGCAAGGGCCCGCTGTTTACGAACCTGGTGCTGGCCGACGAAATCAACCGTGCTCCCTCGAAGGTGCAGAGCGCGCTTCTCGAAGCCATGCAGGAACGCCATATCACCATTGGCGACGAGACATTCAAGCTGGACGAGCCGTTCCTGGTGCTTGCCACGCAGAACCCGATTGAGCAGGAAGGTACGTATCCGCTGCCCGAAGCCCAGGTGGACCGTTTCCTGTTGAAGGTGAAGGTGTCTTACCCGAACAAGGCCGACGAAATGAAGATTCTCGACGCCGTTGCCGGTGCGGGACTCCGTCAGCCGCAGGCCGTCGCAACGAAGGAAGACATTCTGGCTGCTCGCCAGCTGGTGAAGCAGGTGTACGTGGACGAACGCGTGCGTGAATACATCGTGAACCTGGTGCTTGCGACCCGCGATCCGGGCAGCATCAAGCGCAGCGACCTGGTGGGCTTTGTGGAGGTGGGCGCCTCTCCGCGTGCATCCATCGGTCTTGCCCAGGCTTCGAAGGCCCATGCGTTCATCCAGGGCCGCGCCTACGTGACGCCGGAAGATGTGAAGGCTGTCGCTATGGAAGTGCTCCGTCACCGCATTATCCTCAGCTACGAGGCCGAAGCGGAAGAAGTTTCCGCCGAAACTGTCGTGCAGAAGATTCTCGACAGCGTTGAGGTGCCGTAACCTTCGTTGCTGTCGCGCGGAAATCATTTGAAAAAAGAACGCCCCGAAAAGGCGTTCTTTTTCTATTTTAGAAATCGTGAAAAATTGGCTGACTCTATTGTTTCTGAATTGTGCCGTGCTTGCCATGGTGCTTTTCGGGGCGTGTTCGAATTCGCATTATGAAGAGCAAGAGGGTTCGGTGGCTGATGCGGGGGTTCCGGCGGTTGATTCGGTCAAGGTCCCCGTGATAACGGTCGATTCCCTTAGGCCAGGAATGATGCGTATCGTGCCGAATGGGGCGTCTGTTTTGTTGGGTGACGGGAAAATGCGCGTGAATCTGAATTACGAGTATTCGCTCGGAATTCACGAAGTGACTTGCGACGAGTATAAAGAAATATCCCGAAACGAAGACTGGTATTTTGGCTTGAATTGTGGTCGTGGTTTGCCCGTGTCTGATGTGTCGTATTTTGAGGCCGTTCTTTTTGCGAATGCTTATAGTAAGGCGAATGGCTACGATACGGTTTATGCGTATCATAAGCCCATGTTTACCTCGGATGGTCGTTGCGTGAATTTGGAAGGTCTAGAGACTCGTACTGACGTAGACGGATTTCGGTTGCCGACCGAAGCGGAATGGGTGATGGCTGCGTCGCAGACATGGAATCCTGGAGTGAATAGCTGGAATTCTGCAAATTCGAATTTTACACTTCAAGCGGTTTGTGCTTTGCCGGATTCGATTGGCTTCTGTGATTTTGCTGGTAATGCCCTTGAGATGACAAATGACTGGCTTGGTGATTTTAGGGATACGGTTGTAGAAAATTATGTGGGCACACCTACAGGTAATTCGTTGCGTGAAAAGGTTGTTAAGGGTGGGTCGATTGCTAATTCGATTGCGGAAATGAACCTTGATAATCGCGGTGACGTTTATCCTGTGACTGCATCGACTCTTTTGTCGTACATGGGTTTTCGTTTGGCGTTTGGACGAATTCCGAATGCGGTGTGGATGAATGGACGTGGTAAGTCTGAAACGAGTTTTGTGAAAATGAAAGCTTATTCGTCAGATATTCAAGAAAAAATTGGAACGAGGCATGCAAAACTTGTGTTTAGAAATGGTGAGACTGATAATTTAATGTATGTCGATTTCAGTGGGGGAACTGCGAATGTTGTTGAAATCTACGATAGCATTCCCGTGTTTCATCCAGAAATTTCACCGGACGGCATGAAGGTCGCTTTCTGTACGGGAATAGAGGGCGTTAATGGTGAGTCTTCGGTGTATGTGAGAAATTTGGATGTGAATGGAAGTGAACTTGTAAAACTGGATGTGAAAAATGCGGCGATACCCCGTTGGCATGTAGACTCAAATGGCGATACTTCAATTGTGTATGTAGATGGAGCTGGTGATAATAGTGACGATGCAGAGTTCTTTGCGCATGCAACATGGATGGTGCCTTTTTCAAATGGAAAATTCGGAAAGCCAAAGAAAGTTTTAAATGGAGCTTACCATAGCGGTTTTGAAAAAGGCGGAAATTTGGCGGTGTCGGGTGCACGTAAACTACGTGTGCATGCAAACGGAAAAGATGAAATTTGGTACAATGGGGAACAGGCTTGCAATGCGTCGCTTTCGAAAGACGGCTTGAAACAAGTGCTCTTTTTGGATTTTGGCGGTTCTACAGGAAGAAAATTTGCTAGCGAAAAGTATGGCGTTCATGAACGCTTGCTTGTTGCTGACAGCAGTGGAAAATTGATTCGTGCTATTCCTGCGCCCAAGGGATATTCTTTTGACCATTCCGAATGGGCTGGCCGCGAGAATTGGTCGGTTGCGACGCTTGTGAATGCACGTGGTGAACATGCAAAATTGGTGCTGGTGAATGTTCTTGATTCTAGCATGATTGAACTTGCTGAAGGAAATGAATTGTGGCATCCGAGTTTATGGGTGATGCCGAAGGTGTTTTTTGAAAACGAATACTTGGACTTAGATAGTGCTGGCATGTATTGGGATCCTATTTTGCAGGCGGGAGAAAAGTCTGTTGCTTTAAAAATGCGCATGTTTTGGGATATGCGGGATACCTTGAAGATGATAGCTGTCGGAACTTCGCGTGCTGAGAGAGGCTTTGACCCTGCGCTGATTCCGATGCCTTCCTTAAATTTGGGGTATGTTGGTGGAGATGTGTGGACGGAACTTTATTTGCTTGACAATTATGTAGTACCGCATGCGCATGGGCTTAAATATTTGATTGTGGAGATATCTCCTGATTTAATGAAAAATGACATTGCAGTGAGGGAACGAAAATTTTTTAAACAGGCTCCAGGATATATTTATGACAAGAATCATGGTTTTTGGAAGGCTGGTGTGCCTGAGAACTTTGAAGTAGTCGTAGATGCGAATGTTTGCTATTCTAGCGAAGACTCGTTGAACTTTGTCAATACCCGTGGATTTCTGAAAATGCTATCGAATGGCTGGGGCCCAGAGATTCGAGCTTCGGGAGATTCGATTTTGTCGGGGAATGAAGAGAAAAACCTTGCGGAAAGTATTGATAGCTTGACAGCATTTATTGATAGTACACAAAACAAGGGATTTAAAATAATTGGCTTGGTTTATCCGCAATCTCCCAAGTATGCAAAAACAGGTAGTTTTGGCCGATATGGAGTACGTAGAAGTGTTGCAAAGGAAATAATAGCGTTCTTTGATTCGTTGGCCAGCGTGTATCCGCATTTTATATTGATGGATGAAAATAAGTTTGGAGCACATGACTATACGAATGCCATGGCAAACGATTATGACCACTTGTGCGCTGCAGGCGCAGAACACTTGTCTGCGCGGCTGGATTCATTGATAAAAAGCTTGGAAAAATAAATGGAAAAAAAGAGGCCAACCCGAAGGTTGGTCTCTTTTGTATTACGCATTATTGCTTACTGCAAGAATCCCTTGTCGAGTGCTGTGACTGGGATGATTCTGATGTTGTCGTCAGGATCCGTGATGATGGCTACACCGGAGAGGTAGTTGATCCAATGCTGATCATTGGAGTACTTGTGGTAACGCAAGTCGCGTCCATTGTCGCCATGAATCTTGCGCTTGCTGATGGAGATGACGAACGGGGCGAGGAACTGGTCGTGCGAAATGGCCAGGGTAACGCCCGGTTTCATCTTGTCGTAGGTGAAGTGTCTTTGAACGACAACGTCAACAATGCTGTCAATGTTGTAGAAGGCGGCTTCGCAATTGTTTCTCTGGTTGTCGTTGTCATATTCTCTGTAGGCGGCTTTTGCGAATCCACCCCAACCAGATTTGCAGGAACTGCGCTTGCCTTCGTTCTTGACGTACACCTTTTCTAACAGATCGTTGTTTGTGGTCTGGAAGCTGTTGTCGGTTTCGCCAAACCAGGTGCTGCTATCGCCCATGTATTGACCCTTGTTGTTGCCGATAATCCATGCGGATTGCTTGGCACGGTAGTAATAGGTGTGCATGTAAGAGAAATCGTCGAGATTCATTTCTTTAAGTCTGTTGCCGACGGTGGCGCACTGTTGCATGCCCGTTTCGTTCAGCGGGTCGTTCGGTCCATACTTGTCGCTGGGGCGGGCGGCGTGGCGGAGAATGAAGGTCGCCTTTTCAGTGGGACGGAGGCAACCGAGCACGTCGTAGATCGAAGAGAATTGGTCGGTGGTAGAGCGGAGGGCCCTGCATTCGGCGCTAAGGGGCTGAATGCCGTCCTTACCGTCTTCGCCGTCTTTTCCGTCCTGACCATCCTTTCCATCTTTACCATTGTAAAGTTCGCCAATCTTTTCTGTGCCGCAATAGATGTCGTAACCGTTGATGGCTTCATTCTTTACGACAGAGCAAGAGGTTCCGTCCTTACCGTTGTTACCATCCTTGCCATCGGTACCATCTTTACCATCGGCGCCATCCTTGCCGTTTTCGCCGTTCTTGAGTTCGCCGACCTTGATGTTGCCGCAGAAGATGTCGTAGCCGTTGTTGGTCAGGTTCTCTTCGATGCGGCAGGAAGTTCCGTCCTTACCGTTGTTGCCATCCTTACCATCATTGCCGTCTTTACCATTGGCGCCGTCCTTGCCGTTTTCGCCGTTGCGGAGTTCGCCGACCTTGAATTCGCCACAGTAGACATCGAAACCATTGATGTCATCGTTAGCTTCGACGCGGCAAGAAGTTCCGTCCTTACCATCGTTACCATCCTTGCCGTCGGCGCCCTTTTCGCCATTGCGAATTTCGCCGACCTTTTCTTTACCGCAGTAGACATCGTAGCCATTGATGTCATCGTTGGCTTCGACGCGGCAAGATGTTCCATCCTTACCATCAATGCCGTTGTTGCCATCCTTGCCATCGGTGCCATCTTTACCGTCGGCACCATCCTTGCCGTCTTTACCGTTGTAAAGTTCGCCAATCTTTTCGTTGCCGCAGTAAACTTCGTATCCGTTGATCTTGTCGTTCTTTACGACAGAGCAAGAGGTTCCGTCTTTACCATCCTTGCCATCGACGCCATCCTTTCCGTCCTTACCGTCGATACCATCTTTACCATTGGAGCCGTCCTTACCATTGGCGCCATTCTTGAGTTCGCCAACCTTTACGTTGCCACAGTAAACGTCAAAGCCATTGATTTCAAGATTTTCGGCTACATAGCAAGAGACGCCATCCTTACCGTCCTTGCCGTCGTTACCATCTTTACCGTTGGTACCGTCTTTACCATTGGTGCCATCTTTTCCGTTAGCACCGTCCTTACCGCTTGCACCGTCCTTTCCGTTGCGGAGTTCGCCGGCCTTTTCACCACCGCAGTAAATGTCGTAACCGTTGTTTTCTGCGTTGACCTTGACCGTGCAGGAGGCTCCATCCTTACCATCCTTGCCATTGGTGCCATCCTTTCCGTTGGTACCGTCTTTGCCATTGGTTCCGTCCTTGCCGTTTACGCCATCTTTACCATTGGCGCCATCTTTGCCGTCTGCACCGTCTTTACCGTTGTGCAGTTCGCCAACTTTTTCGTCGCCGCAGTAAATGTCAAAACCGTCAATTTTTGCATTTTCGGCGATATAGCAGGAGGTTCCGTCCTTGCCATCTTTACCGTCTACGCCGTCCTTACCATTGACGCCGTCTTTACCGTCATTGCCTTTATCACCTTTTTCACCCTTTTCGCCATCTTTTCCGTCGATGCCGTCGAGACCGTCCTTGCCGTCTTTTCCGTTCTGGACAATGCCGACAGAGTCACCGCCGCAAATAACCTTAAGCCCGCTTAAGTCTTGCAAAGGTTCCGTTACACAGTAAAACGGTTCCTGTTCTTGTTCCGGTTCGGGTTCGGAAACCTGACTTGTTTCTTCAAGACAGCCGAAGAAAACCGGCATGCAAATGAGTGTAGATACGAGTAGAAATTTCTTCTTCATTTTTAGCTCCCTTTTAAATAAGCGCGTACAAATTAAAAATTGTAAGCAAAAAAAAAGTTTGATGTATTTTGATTTGTATGGATTTTTTGACAATAAATGCCTGTTTTTGGGCTAAAACGATGCCTTTGGGTGTCCGCTTGGCGCCATTGAATCCCCACTTTTTTATCTTTATGGCGAAAAAGGGCTCAGGGAAATTCCCTGGGTAGCTTATTTTCGTGTTTAACTAGAAATAAAAACGAAGGATATATGGCAAATCGTGTTGTAATCGGTTCCCAATGGGGTGACGAAGGCAAGGCCAAGGTTGTTGATTTTCTGACTCTGGACGCAGACTACATCGTGCGTTTCCAGGGCGGCGCCAATGCAGGCCATACCGTGGAAGTGGGCGACAAGAAGTTCGTGTTCCACCTGATTCCCTCGGGCATTATGCATGATGACAAGATTTGCGTAATCGGTAACGGCGTGGTGCTTGACCCGGTGCAGACTTTGGCAGAAATCGCCGACTTGCACACCAAGGGTATCAACCCGGAAGGTCGCCTGTTCATTGCCGACAACGCACACGTGGTGCTCCCGTACCATTCTACCCTCGATAAGGCCAAGGAAAAGAAGGCTGGCAAGGGCGCTATCGGTACGACTGGCCGCGGCATTGGCCCCTGCTATAGCGACAAGGTGAACCGTATCGGTGTCCGCGTGGGCGACTTGATGGACGAACGCGAACTGCGCCCCCGCGTCGAAGCGATGGCCAAGGTTCACAACGAAGAATTTAAGGTGATGTACGATGTTCCCGAAATTGATCCGGAACAGGTCATCAAGGACTACCTCGAACTCGGTCAGAAGATCAAGCCGTTCGTGCGCGACGTGAGCGCTATGCTCTATGCCGCTGTGAAGGCTGGCAAGCGCTTGGTGTTCGAAGGTGCCCAGGGTACTATTCTCGACGTGGACCAGGGTACTTACCCGTTCGTGACCTCCAGCAATACGGTCGCTGGCTATGCAAGCTGCGGCGCAGGCATTGGCCCGACGGCTATTGACCAGGTGGTGGGTGTCGTGAAGGCTTACACGACTCGCGTGGGTAACGGTCCGTTCCCGACTGAACTTTTGGACGAAACGGGCGAAACGCTTCGTAAGATTGGTAACGAATACGGTGCTACCACGGGCCGTAACCGCCGCTGCGGTTGGTTCGATGCTCCGGTGGTTCGCAAGGCTGCCGTGGTGAATGGTCTCACTCACCTCGCCATTACCAAGCTCGACGTGCTCGATACGTTCGATTCTATCAAGATTTGTACTCACTACGAATGCGATGGTGAAAAGATCGAAAACTTCCCGAACCAGCTTTCGAAGGTCGGCCGCTGCGTGCCGGTTTACGAAGAAATGCCGGGTTGGAAGTGCGATACCACCAAGTGCCGCAAACTCGAAGACCTGCCGGAAAATGCCCGCAAGTACCTGAACCGCATGGCGGAACTCGTGGGTGTGAAGATCGGTATGATTTCGATCGGTGCAAAGCGTGACCAGAGCATCATCGTAGATCTGGACTAAAATCTAAAAGAAGGAGAAGGTTATGGACAACAACGATGTATGCAGCCTTTTGAAAGGCGTAGATCTCTTTTCTGAATTGACAGAAGAACAACTTGGCTTGCTTGCCAACTTGGTTGTTGTCCAGGACTTCAACCGCGATGAAACGGTGGTACTCGAAGGCGACTGCTCGATGAAGGCCTTGTACCTGATTGCATCGGGAACGGTGCAGGTGTACATGACCGGCGTCGATGGTCGCGAAACCATCCTCAGTTTCTTGGAACGCGGTGACTTCTTTGGTGAAATGTCGCTCATCGACGGCGAACCGAGGTCTGCCTCGGTTCGTACCGTGACCGATGCTCAGTTGATGATTATTCATCGCGAGCCGTTCCTTTCCTTGATTCGAAAGACACCTGAAATTGCAATGTGTCTTTTGTCTGAAATGTGCAAGAGACTGCGCAAGGCCAACAAGCAGATTGGTTCCCTTTCTACCATGTCTGTGAGCGGTCGCGTTGCCGGTACTCTCCTGAACTTGATGGAAGAACGCGGTATGCGTATTCATACCGACAACGGTCAAATGGTCACGGTGATTCACAACCGCCCGACCCAGCAGCAGTTGGCCGATATGTCGGGCACCACTCGCGAAACGGTGAGCCGCATTTGTTCGATGCTGGTTAAGGCAAACGCAATTGCCATGACCGGCAAGGACATTGTGATTTTTGACGAGACTGCTTTGCAGGAAAAAGCTACTAAAGGGTAGCGACGACACTTGATTATGGATAAAGTAAAGAATTTCTTGAATAAATTGCTCGCGTGGGCCAAGAAAGCTCCGGTAGTGAAGGCAATCGGCATTTGGATTGTGCTTTTGATTGTGCTCGCCTTTGCGGTTGATAAGTTGATCATGCCGATTTTCTCGGGTCATTTTGCCTCGACGGGTGAAGTCCCGAATTTGGAAGGCATGAGCGAAGAAGCTGCCCAGAAAGCTTTGGAAGATGCCGGATTCAAGTACGAATGGCTTGAAGAAGGCCGCTACAGTGCGCAGATTCCTGCCGGCATGGTGCTTGTGCAGATGCCTGCCGCCGGACGTACCGCAAAGCTCGGGCGTACGGTCAAGCTCACGAGAAGCTTGGGCCTTCGCGAAGTGGAAATTCCCGATTTGCGCGGCAAAAGCCAGAAGCAAGCCTCTATTTCGCTTGCTCGCGCAGGCCTTGTCCAGGGTGCGATTGTGAAGGGCGCTCACCAAAGCATTCCGCGCGGCGTCGTGATTCGCACGATTCCGGTGGCTGGCGAAAAAGTTCGCATTGGCGACACGGTGAAGGTCGTGATTTCTGCTGGCGCTACCCAGGGTAAAACTGCTCTTCCGGATTTTAGCGGTGAACTTATTGACAACGTTTACATCAAGATGGAAACGCTTGGCTTTAAAGTTGGAAAGATCAAACGCAAAAAAGACGAAGAAGGCCGTCAGCCTGGAACGGTGATTGAAACTTCGCCGAAGCATGGCGATTACTTGCCGCCCGATTCCAAGGTTAACTTCGTGATTGCGGATTAAAAAGTTCATGAGGGCATTGCTACTTTCACTTTCTTTGATAGCGACTCTTTTTACGATGTCGCTTTCGCTCGGAGCGTGTGCTTCGTCGAAAAAGAGTAGTGCCCTGACTGCTGCTGATTCTGCTGCGATTGCCGCTGCAGTTAATGCAAAATTGGATTCTATCAAATTTGCCGAAGAACAAGCTTATGCGCCGAATTTAGATGCGGCGCACGAGTCGTTCATTCGCGCCCAAGAAATGGAACTTCGCGGCGAGAAGGCTTTGGCAAATGTGTTCTGGCAACATGCGGCTGAATCGGACCCCAAGAGCCGTTATCTCGCATTCAAGCTTGCTGAAATCATGATGTCGCAGGGCTCGGATTCGCTCGCCCTGTTGCAGGCTCAGCGAGCCCAAACGTTGAAAGGTCGCGCTACCGCTTCTCAACTTGGTATTCTTGCACACCTGTACGTGAAGGATGGCCGTGCCGATTCTGCCCGCAAGTACTTTAATGCGGCGCTGGATTCTTCGCGCTACCAGGACATGACGCTTTTGTACGATTATAGCTTGTTCCTAGAAGCCATTCAGGATGCTAAGGAGCTAGTTCGTGTGTATGATTTGTTGCTGCCGCAGGTGAATTTCATGCCGACACTTTTCCAGCGTCAGCTTAAATTGCTGCTGGATTTGGGCAGGGATTCTGCTGTCGTGGAACTTTTTGAAAAAGGTCACGAGGCTACGGGCGACAAGAAAATGCTTTTGCAAATGGTGCAAGGGCTTGTGTTCCAGAAGCGCTTGAAAGAAGTTCAGGCCGTTGTTGACACGCTTACGGAATCGACGCAAGAAGATGAATCCATGGTGGTGCTCTTGATGAGTGCCTTGGCCGAAAACAACAAGCGCGATTCAGCCTATGCAATGCTCAAGAAAAAGTATTTGGTTGACATGGTACGTACACCGTTGTTGGCTAGTTTCTTGGGGCAGTACGAAAATGTGTATGGCGATGTGGATAGTGCAAAAGTGCATTTAAAATATGCCGCAGAAAATATGGGTGACCAGCGGGTTTATGTAACGAGTGCATACCACACGCTTTCGGCGATTGCTTTTAAAGAAAAGAAGACTAAAGATGCGGTACGCTATGCCGAAAAGGCGGATTCTGCTGCGATGGGTGGCGATAAGGCGTCGCTTGCATTGACTTATGGCACAGCTGGAATGTTCAATAAAGCCTATAAGATGCTCGACTCGTTGATTGCCGTGTGGGACAAGTGGACTCCGATGGAAGGAATTGCGGATTCTGCTTCGATGGTCCGCATGAAGATGGATGTTGAGCGTAACAGGCGCCAGTTCCGTAATGTGTATGCCCGCCTTTTGAGTGCCGAAGCTCAGGACATTTTGCAGAAGGATATCGGGGATTCTGTAAGAATCAAGAATGCGATGGGTTTGCGTGAACGTGCCGATGGCTTGTACAAGGATCTTGCTTCGAAGGATTCTTCGGATTTGCAGGTCCGCGTGGTGCGTGCCATGAACTTGGAACGCATGGAACGTTATGATGAAGCGTTTGCCATTTTCGAATATGTGCTTCGCTTTGTGAATCCCTCCATTGACCGCGCCGAAGTGTTGAACTATTATGGCTACACGCTGATTGACTTGAATCGTAGCCCCGAAGAACTTGACAAGGGAATCGGTATGGTCGACCAAGCTTTGTTAATGGAAGAAAAGAAGGGCGAGCCGTCTGAAGCGTACTTGGATTCAAGAGCCTGGGGATTTTACCGCAAGGGAAAGTTTGAAGATGCCCTGACGGTGATGAAGCTTATCAAGAGCCCGCATTTTGACGATGACTATGTCTACTGGGAACATATGGCTGCCATTTATGAAGCGCTTGGCATGAAGAATGAAACCAAGGCCGCTTACAAGAAATTGAAAAAATTGCAGCCGCATCACCCTGCCGTAAAGAAATACTTTAATAAAAAGTAGGAAGTAAACTGTGGCTAATGTGAGATGTGGAATGAAAAATGTGAGATGATGAATCACGCATTACACATTTCACATTGCATGTCACAAGAGCCAAATTGATTGAATCGAAGGACCTTTTGTTGAAGTTTATCTATTCCATATTGGTGCTACTTTCTCTGTGCGTTCTTGCCGGATGCGCGGGTAAAAAGCCTGTGGTGGAGCCTGCCGCTGCGGTCGATAGCGCTCAAGAGGCTCCGCGTGATAGCCTGCGCGCCAAGTTTTTGCTGACGATTTATGAAGAAGGAAAAACGCAGGAACTGGACGCCGTCATTTTCTCGGTGCCGGGCAAGCGTTACCGTATGGAACTCACGGGCCCGCTGGGAATTGGGGTCGCTTCGCTCTTGTGGAAAGAAGAAGGCTGGCAGATGACTTTCCCGACCGAAAAGCTTTACATGAAGGGTGTGGGCTACATGGTCGGACTCTTGAACAGTGATGCTATCCCGATGGTGCATATTCACCAGGTAGCAGACATTTTTGACGGGCGCTTGTTGCCCGAAGGCTACAAAGAAGTCGAACCGCCCGAAGATTCGACACGCATGGAAGGCGTGACTTATGCCCGCGAAAAGATAGGGCGCCTTTTCCGATTTGCCAAAGAGGGTGGCCACGTCGCTTGGCTTTCTCGCATGGGCCGCGGCGGCAAGACCGAAACCATTCATTTTAATGATTTCAAGCAATTCGAGGGAGTGGATACTCCGTCGAGAATTGAGTTTGATTTGGATGGCGAAAAATTCCTGGAAATCAAGATCAAGAAGATTGCCCGAAACAAATCGTTCAGTTCAGGAACCTGGCGATTGAACATTCCCAAGAGCTTCAAGCGCGTTGGGGAATAATTTTTTGTAAATTATGGTTATGAAGTTGAATGCTAAGATTTTTGCATTGGTTTTTGGGCTATTCTCTTTAGCGACGACGTTTGCGGCAGATACGCTGCAGGTGTTTGCCATTCGTGTGGAATTTGCCGAAGAAAAAACAGATAACAGCCTGACGACAGGAACGGGGCTTTTTGATTCTGACAAGACGAAAAAAGATGCTTATAGTTTAGACCCTGTGGGTGTGCGTAACAGTGTGCCTTACTGGAGAAAGCATTTTGAATTTGCCAATGCCTACTTTAACAAGGCGAGTAACGGTAATGTGGTCATCGATGCGCACTTTTATCCGAAGGAATCGAGTGCCTACAAGCTGAAAAAGCAGATTATCGATTATAACCGCACAAGCAAGATGAAGGGCGAAAAGACGGCGGAATTCGACGATGCCCGCAGCCGTGACTACTTGCAGTTTATTTATGACGCCGTGATGGCGGCACATGAATCGGGCGATTCTCCGTTCAAGGAACCGCTTTCGAAGAACCCGAATACAAAACGTGCCTACATGATTATTCATGCGGGCGCAAGCCGCTTGGTTGATGGCGGTAGCATGGGGACGCGCGGCGCCGATACGCCGGGCGACTTTATGGATGTGTACATCGATAAGTCTGCCTGGCAGTACTTGCCGGATTCGATTAAGAATGTGGCGCTCCGTAAGGAGGGCAAGAAGGCGAATGGCAAAGAGGATTCGCTGGTGGCCGAAGCCCTGCTGTTGAAGGATGCTGCCATCGATACGCTGAAATCGATTATGGTCACGAGCGAAACCGCGTCGCAAGACGGCCTGAATTGGGGCGTGAATGGAATTATTGTGAACCAGATCGCGCGTGAACTGGGGCTCCCGAATACATACGATGTGGTGAAGGGCATTAGCCGCTTGGGTTATTACGATGTGATGGACTTTGCGGGCTATAATGCGGGCAATGGATTCTTGCCTTCGCTGCCGGCGGCGTGGGAACGTGCCTACATGGGCTGGACTCCGGTAAAAGAAGTGCGTCCGGTGGCAGGCAAGCCCGTGACGGTCGAAATTTCGGCTGCGGGCACCGGCAAGGGAACCGAGATTGTGAAGGTTCCGCTTTCTGCAAGCGAATACCTGCTGATTGAAAACCGTCAACGCAGTTGGAATAAAGAGGGTGAAGTCAGCGTGTCGCTGAGCGCTGCAGGCGAAAGTACCGATACGACAATCAAGACCGTGCCTGTAGATAGCTTGCATTTGGTTTTTGAAGATAGCGTGGATTGTGCGAAAAAGTGCAAGGCCAATAATAAAAAGGCGAAGGGTGTTATCGTTGATATTGACAGCTACGATGCGGGCCTCCCGGCAAGCGGTATTGTGGTGTGGCGCGTAAATGATTGGTACTTGCGTGAAACCTTGGAATACGGCATTGCAAACTTCTGGGGTGGCGACACTTTGCGCGACCACCAGTTCGGTATTGCGATGGTCGAAGCCGATGGCATTTTGAGCATTGGCAAGACGTTCAAGAATGCCCTTGGCGAAGATACTTATGACTACGGATCGGGTACGGACTTGTTGCCGCACTTGCGTAAGCCGAACAAGGATTCCAAGCAGAAGTTTGATACGGTCAAGACGATTGGTTCTACCGGTTATGCAAACACCATGACGACCCAGGGCGGCTATACCGGAATCAAAATTGCGGTGAATGTGCCGAAGGGTGCCCGTACGGAAAAGACCTCTAATTCGTTCATGGGCGATAGCGTGGTGAACTTTGGCGCGCAAAAGATTAGCGTGACCATTAGCATTGATGACGGAAGCATCGATGGCGCCGAATTCCCGCGTAACATTGGCCTTGCCTCTGCTGTGCGTGGCGCTGTGTTTGTTGACAATCCTGAAAGCGATGGTGAAAAACTCATTGTTGCTGGAGCAATGGATGGTACTCTTCAAGTGTTCAATGCGATGGGCGATACCTTGTTCCCGGCAGATACCGCAATTGTGCAAAAGACATTGAGCCGCGACAATGCCGAACGTGAAGTTCCGCTGTACCGCGTGGGCGCAAGCTATGGCCCGCTGGTGGGCATGGCAAGCGATGGCAAGGATGTTTACAGCCTGCATACGAGTAAATTCGTGAAAACGAGCTTTGTAGGTGGACTCCCGACGCAAGAAGCAATTACGATTGATTCTGCTTTGACAGGGCCCGTTATTGTTGACGGCAACATTTACTATACAACGGTAAAAGGCTCCTTTGTCTATAATGCAAAAGAGGGCAAGGTGACTGCTCTCGGCAACGAAGGCGCCGGCAACCACACTGGTATTACCGACATGGCGTATTGTGGCACCGAAGATGGTAAGCCTGCCTTTGCTTATTATGTGGCTTCGGAAGGCTCTGCATATTTGCATGGTGTCGAAGTGAAATTGAATGGCCGGGGTGATGAGAAATATCGCCTTGCTTGTACCGATTTGAATCGTGACGGCAAAGAAGAAGTGATTGCGGTTGGTAGTCGCGGAACGGTTGCGGTTTCGACTGCTGCAAATGAAAAGACGGACTTGAAATGGACCAAAAACTACAAGCGCGGCTCTGCAGGTACGAGTGGTTTGAAGCATGAAACCTCTGGTATTGCTGTTGGTGACATCAACGGCGACGGCTATCCTGAAATTGTGTTCCTTGGCGACAATCTGGTGTATGCGCTGGATCGCTCGGGACTCCCGATTGCTGGATTCCCGGTAAAAATTAGCCGCGGTGCGCCTGTTTATGGATTCTTTAGCGACCCGATTCTTGTAGATGTGACGGGCGACGACATGCCTGAAATTCTGGTGCCGAGTAGCGATGGCTTGGTGTATGCGTTTACTGGCAAGGGCAAGCAGGTGACGGACGGATTCCCGATTGCCGCTGGCAGCTATGAAGACATGGATTCTACAAAGGTTGTTCAGCCGATGAGCATCTTTGTGGCAAACGCTGTGTCTGATAAGAAATCTGCGGGCCCGGAACTTTATGCGCTGCATCGCAATAACCTGACGGCTTTCCGCCTGCGCAAGGCCTCTAGCGATGCCACAGAATCGGATGCCGCGTGGACGCTTCCGGCTGGCGGTAACGAACGTACGGGTTACTTTGATGCTTCTAAGCTTGCCGATGTAAAGAAGGTCTCTGCGAAGGATGAAATTTCTGAATTCTTCATGTTCCCGAATCCGGTTCGCGGCGGCAAGGCGAAGGCTCGCTTTGAAATCGGTGCGGCAGCAAAGAATGCAACGCTTGAACTCTATGATATTACCGGACTTTGCGTGTTCAAGGCAAAAATGAGCGATGCAAAGCAGGGCCGCAACCAGTTTGAAAACCTTGATCTGAAGGACCTTGGTTCTGACGTTTATACTGCTCGACTCAAGGTGAAATTTGAAAGCGGCAAGACCAAGCAGAAACTCTACCGCATAGGAGTGGTAAAATGACACGAAGAATCGCCACATTATTGGTCGGCATGACGGTCGCATTCCTAGCCGCTTGCACAGCGGATGGGGAATCTACGGAGTTGGTGCCGGTATACCATGGTGATGACGATTCTGGTAACGGGAAAAGTTCTAGCGGTAACGCGGGTTCTAGCTCTTCGGCAGAATCTTCAGAGTTGGCAGAGCTTTCGGACTATTTAGAGATGGTAAGGGTGCCGGCGGTTTCCTTTACTCGCGGTACTGTAGACTATAAGATTAGTGCATTTTCTGTCGGCAAGACCGAGGTGACGCAAGGTCTTTACCGCAAAATCATGGGCTCTATTTCTAAAGACGATGAGCTGGGTGATGACTATCCGGTTTTCAATGTAAGCTGGTACGATGCAGCCCTTTTTTGCAATGCGCTTGCAAAAAAAGTGGGGTATGATACGGCTTATGTTTATGAATCGATCAATGATGGCGGTGAATTAGAGAATTTGTCTGTAAACTACGCGGCGGAAACGGTGCGACTCCCGACAGAAATGGAATGGGAAATTGCGGCCCGTGCGGGGACCTTGACGACTTACTACTGGGATACCGATGTGGCCTCGAAATATGCATATTATGCACAAAATAAAGGCCCTGTGGCGGTTGCCGGCTTTATCCCGAATGACCTTGACCTTTATGATATGGCGGGCAATGTTGCTGAATGGGTGAACGATTGGTACGGCTCGTATCCGACGGTTTCGCAAACGAACTATACAGGCCCTGCTGAGGGTTCGTACAAGGGAATTCGCGGCGGCGGATGGTCCGATAAGGCGACTGCTCTAGCTTCTGCTGAACGTGACAAGAAAAACCCCAAGCATCGAAGTCAGACGCTTGGCTTTAGGGTCGTTTATTCAGCCGGATTTTAGTTGCTTTAAAAGCCTGTTTCAAACTTAAATTACTACATTGTGAACCATGAAGAGGTTTAAATCCATGGTTCTCCCTGTTGCAAGAATGGCTTTGCCATTGCTTGCTGTCTTTGCCTTGATGGCTTGTGAAGAAGAAAAATCCGCACCGTTGCCGGATTTGCCTGCGATTGAAATCCCGAAGGATGTGCCGGGGCTTTATTCCGGAAGATTGCCGTGCGATGACTGCACGAGTCGCATGGTGCGCATGACTCTTGGCGAAGACAATTCCGTCGAAGCGATTCAACTGGTGTTGAAAGATACGATGGAAACGGATTCCCTGAAGGGAACGTATGCCGTAACGGATAGCACCATCAAGGTGACTCTTGAGGGCGATAAAGGCCATTGGAATTTTAAGCGAGCCAAGTTTGGCAATTTGCAGTATATGACGGCGGCCGGTACCGTGTACGAAGACAAAGATGGTATGACCGCTGAACTGATTCGCATTTTCAAAGTCAAGCCAAAGACTATTGCAAAAGATACGGCAAAGGATTCCGCTGTTGCGGATACAGTAAAGAAGGGAAAATAGCCTAAGGAGTAATATGCAGTGTACCGCGTTAGTGATTGATGACGAACCGCTTGCCCGCAAGCGTATGATTTCGCTTTTGGAACCCTATTCTTCTGAAATTGAAATTTTGGGTGAAGCCGGTTCGGGAGCACAGGCTGTCAAGATGATTCACGAGATGATTCCTGACGTGGTCTTTTTGGATATCCAGATGCCCGACATGGATGCTTTCGAAGTGTTGCATTCCCTGCAGGGTGACGATGTCCCGCTGGTGATTTTCACGACTGCGTACGATAATTTTGCGCTTAAGGCGTTCGAAGAAAATACGGTGGATTACCTTTTGAAGCCGGTGGCGCCTGAACGTTTGGCCGCCTCTATTGAAAAATTGCGTAAGGCAATTCCACAGGTGGACGACACGACGATTCCCTCTGACTTGAACTGGGAAAAGCTGCGCAACCTTGTGGACATGAGTGGCCTTTACTTGCAGCGTTTGCAGGTCAAGGTGGGCGACCGCATCGTTTTTGTGAATATTGACGAAGTGATTCGATTCCATAGCGAAGAAAAGTACACGACGGTCTATACCGTGAACGGCCAGTACGTGATTGATACGCCGCTGGTGGAACTCGAAAAGAAACTCGACCCGAAACACTTTACTCGCGTGCATCGTTCTCACATTGTGGCTATTGACTACATTGCTGAATGCCGCAAGGGCGATGCTGGCCGTATGGTGATGGTGTTGCGCGACAAGGCTGCAACACAGCTGGTGGTGAGCCGCTCACTCGTCAAGAAGATTAGAACGCTGTAGGCATTGCTTTCTAAAAACGAATTGTCGAAAGACAATTCATGTGGAAGGAGGGTATCATGAAGAAAATAATCGTGGCAAAAGCGATGTACTTTGCCGTATCTGCATGCTTTTGGCTTGCGGGCTGCGGTTCGGATGGCAGTTCCAAGGATCCTGTTAAGGAAGAGTCTTCAGAACAGCCCGATGCTCCTGAAGAAGAGGGGCAAGAGCCTAGCGGCGAAGAAGGTCGCGGCGGAAATTCGGAGTCCGGAGTCAAGGTCAATCCGAATGACGAGAAGGATGTCATTAAGTCGACCCTCATGGAGACCGAGGATTTTTCGATTGATACCATACGCGATTCGTATCGGGGAACCTATAGCTACTACCTCCGCACGGGAAATGTCGTGTGGTCGCTCCAGAAGGTTTCGGCGGAATCTGCTGATATAGAGAGCGTGTGTTATGACGGACAGAATGGCAACTGCGATGATTACGGTCGCCTGTTTTCGGCGAGTGTGAAGCCTGCCCATGCCGTATGCCCGGACGGACAGAATTTGGCCTCTTCGAAGGACTGGACGATTTTGGATGCCTACCGCTCCAAGCATCGCGAAATAGACAAGCTCCTGAATCTTGCGTATGGCGGCTATTGTCTGCAGCTCGGGGATTCGCTTGCCTGTTCCGGTATCGATACCACGGCAAACTACATGACCTCGGATGGAAAAGTCTATTCGATCAAGAAGGGTGACTTGGTGGCCAAAATGGGTGCCGCCAGCGAAAACGGCTTCTACAATGTTCGCTGCGTGACATACCCGACTTTCGTGAAGTCGCTCAAGGATCTGCCCGCTTGCGACCCGTCCTTGAAAAATCCGCCGGAACGGATTTACGTGTTCGACGAAAGGGAAAATTACCGCTGCTATGCAGACGAAAAGTCTTGGTTTCCGGATTTTACTGAAACCTGCACTGAAAAGAATAAGACGCTTGTCTTTGACAATACGATGATGGTTTGCGAGGACGGCCTTTGGCAACTTGCGGACATAAGCTATTCCCCTGAAGAATGCAACTCCAAGAACAACGGGAAAATCCTCGTGTTCAACGGAGAAAAGTATGCTTGCAACGGTTCCAGATGGCGCGAGTTCACGGATCTCGAAGATTCACTGGGAATTTGCAATAGCCGTAAAGAAGGTATGTTCGACACCTTGTACACGGGGAGCAAGATTAGGCTGTATTACTGCAATGGCGTTAAATGGGATGATGCATCCATTGAAACCTATAAGGGCGCTTGCAAAGACAGCTCTTCTAAATTCATGAACGACACAATCGATTTCAAGAACGTGCTCTACGTTTGCCGCGGAAACGGCTGGAAGGAATATTCCGATATCGAAAAACAGTTCGGCGTCTGCATTCCACAAAAACTTTTCATGTTCGAAAACGGTAGCTATGATGTAGATAACTACAAAACAGAATACCTGTGCGATACGACCGGTTGGAAAAAGTTCGGACCCAATGATATTTTTGGTGAATGCGATTCGACGGAGGTCGGGATGGTTACCATCTATCGCGATAAGCATTATAGATGTACTCAATATGGGGACTGGATACATCATGGGGGAATAAATACCAGTATTCCTCGTGACAGTATGCACCTTTGCAGCGAGCAAAACAATACGCGGATTATTTCTGGAAATTACGAGAAGGTTTCTATATGCAGGCAGTATAGTAACGATTCCACTAAGTATGGCGTTGTCACTACGGAGTTCCCCAAGTGCGACAAGTCCAATGAGGGCGAAGAATACATACACGATTCGGGTTTCTGGACTATAAAGGCTTACTGCGGCGGTAATGGCTACTGGCACAATTACTACGATGATTTGAAAAAGTGTACGACGGCGAATTATGGCGAACTTGCGGAATCGAAGGAATTCGGTGCGGTAGGCTGCGATGATGATGGCTGGCGCCCTGTAATCGATTCAGAAAAGAAATATGGCCTTTGCAACGATAACAATGCCGATGAAATAAAGAAGGACGGGAAGAAGCAGGTTATTTGTCACATGGGCGCGTGGAGCGGATACAAGGACAAGAGCGCGTATCGCGTGAATGGTTCTAAAGGGGAGGGTAAATAATGAAGACGTTTTCTGATTGTCTGATGAAAAAGTCCGCCGCCTTTTTGTGCATGGCGCTGGTTGCCGTATTTTACGCTTGCGGCGATGACTCGAGTTCTTCGCAGGAACCTAACGAAGGCGACGTTGTTGCCGAAAGCAGCAGTAGCGGCAAGAAGGGCTCTTCTAGCAGCGTCGAACCGATTGTCGATATTAAGGAAGGCTCGGTTGTCGACGCAGACTCGATCGATTTGAGCGAATTTGAGCCGGAAGGCACTGTTGTCGACACGCGAACCAGAAAGTCTTACGACCTTCTGGTTTCGGGAATTACGGTCTGGGTGAATGAGAATCTGGATTACAAGACAACACGCCCGATGAGTACTTGCTACGATTATGCGGATTCCCTGTGCGTCAAGTACGGCAGGCTCTATACCTATGCAGAAAAAGACGTTTGCCCTGACGGATTTGAGTTGCCCAATGTAGAAGACTTTAAGCTTCTGGTAGAATCCGAGGGTGGCTACAATGCTCAATATGCCGGAAGCTGCAAGACGCAAAAAGACAAGCCGATGGCATGCTCGGGAGCCAATGATACGGCGTTCTATGCGGTTCAAGGCGATAGCATCGTGGCAATTTCAAAGAAAGGGGACGTTAGGGCTTTTGAAAACGATGGGCGATTTGTCAGCGTTCGCTGTGTCAAGGAGAAGACTATTGTCGAGAAAAATAAGGAACTGCCCAAGTGCACGGACGCCTATAAAGGTCGCACGGTCTTTGTGATTGAAAAAGATTCCGCCTATACTTGCAAGAATTTCGAGTGGGAATACGCAAAGGAATACTCTGTCTGTAACGATGGCGAAAAGTATGTCTATACCAATAAGAAGAAAGACATCTTGTACGCATGTACCGATGGCATGTGGCATGTTGCCGCCCTCGAAGACATCGACAAGCCCTGCGTCGATGAAATCCGCCATAAGAACGTCGTCTTTAACGGTGTTCGCTATGCCTGCTCCAGGACAGGCTGGGTGGAACTCGAATACCCCGCATCGGAACTTGGCGAATGCTATTCCGATATTTTTGGAACGGCAACCAAGAGTGAATCGAATAGGACCTATATATGCAAAAATACGGGCCGCTGGGAATTTGCGGGGCCGTATGACCTTTATGGTGGATGCTCGCGCAAGTTCCATGGACAGGTCGTGACGATTGATTCTGTCGATTATTTCTGTTCGATAAAGGAACTTGTGTACGAGGAGAAATATTATTGGCAATCGAATAAGGGGAACGTGAATGAGGAACATGGTTTTTGCACCGATGACCGCATTCAGGAACGTGTTGTTTATGCCGATTTCTTCTATTATTGCACCTACCATAACGAATGGCAAGTCGCGACCAAAAACGAGTCCTATCTGCCACTCTGCAATTCTTCGAGGTGGGATACCACCTATAATGTAGGAAATAACGAATACTGGTGCAGCAGCCGTAATAAAGACTGGCAACTTGTGGAGCATTGGCTCTTTGACGGTCAAAAGGATTCGATTGGCTGCAAGCCGGATAATTATGGCAAGATTTACACTTTGAAAGATGTCGAGTACATTTGCGCCTTGAGCGATAATGTGTTCGAATTCAGAAAGCTGAATAAATTTGAATCGAGATTTGGTGTTTGCAAATTGGATACGCTGTACATGATTGCCGAAGATGATACTTCTTACACTTGTAACGATGGCGTATGGAGCAACCGAAAGCTCGGTGTCTGCGAGGCCGAATATGGTACATGTGCGAGAGAAAATGACCGTGTAGAAGTCTTTGGCGATTCCGCCTGTATCTGTGATGCTGGCAGTTGGGAAAAGCGCGAATTGAAAATTGTCGAGAAAAAATTTGAAATTTGTACAAGGGCGCATAACTATGTCATATTCTATGGCGATGACCGGTATTCATGTACAAATGGAGTTATCAGCTCGCGTGAGATTGTCACTACCGATTATAGGACGCTATTCGGTGAATGCAAGGGCAGCCTTCAGGGAAAAGACACGGTTCACTATGGTGTAAAGTTTGTTTGTGATACCAATGTGGTGGGTAGAATCAATTACGATTGGTACCGCTACCAGGAAGTAGATTCGCTGGCGGGCTCGCACTGTAACGCAAAAATTGTAGACAAGAATGTTCAGACAAAGGATGGCGCGCATTATAAGTGCACCTTGAATAGTTCCAAGAAAAAGTATGAATGGGTGATGCAGAAGGTTTCGGAGTACATGAGCGAATGTAACGAAGCCAACAAGGGAATTGTCGAAAGTAACGGTGCCACCAGAAGTGTTTGCCTAGGGGACCATTGGGCACCTGCTGATACGTTCCATGTGACTGATAAACGTGACGGCAAGGAATATGCGGCGATTACGATTGGCGGCGTTACCTGGATGGCAGAACCGCTCTCGTATGTGCCGGAAGGAAAGCCCGTGTATGTAGACCACTCCTTAAATACTGTCTCGGAATTGGCCAGTGGCGAAGTGGCTTATTATTCCTGGTCGGTTGCACTGGGACTTGACAAGAAATACGATACGACTTCAATCGAGAATATTATTAACGAAAATACGGTTGTCCAAGGCGTCTGTATGGATGGCTGGCATGTTCCCAAGGTTGAAGAAGTCGACAAGCTTTTCTACGAGATTTCGAAAGGCTTTACAGGTTATAGCCAGTGCTTTGATGATGATGATATGGTCGGCATCCATTTTGAAAATCGCAAGTATGTGAGCATGCATCGTAATTCCGAAACAGGCGTGGAGTCTGTTGCGGAAATCCTCAGTGCCACTGAAGAAATGATGTGGACGGCTTCTGAAAGTTACAATCGGTTTGACAAGATAAAAATGGCGAAAAGAACGGGTGTTTCCGGAACGGCAAAATTCCAAACCGATGTGTATAAATACACGTTGGCGCCGGTTCGCTGTGTTAAGAATAGCGAATGACGCAGTAATTTTCTAAATTACTGCTGAATTTCTTGTCTTTAACGTTGAATTTTATGGAAAAAGATAAACAGCCGATTTCGTGGAAAAAGTTTGCGAAGGGCCTGCTCCGGGAAATCATTGTTCCGGTGGCTCTTGCTTTAATTGTGATTCAGTATGTGATTCAGGCTTTCCAGATTCCGAGTGGATCGATGGAAGATACTTTGCATACGGGTGACTTTTTGCTAGGCCTTAAGTTTACTTATGGTTCGCCGATTCCGTTTAGCAACCAGAAGTTCCCTGGCTACGCTTACCCTGCCAAGGGTGATGTGGTGATTTTCCGTTACCCGGGCGAGCCGGAATATCCTGATGGCAACCCGCAGCGTTACACGCACTTGTTTAATGCGCTCATGTTCGGAAACCTTTATTGGGACCATGAGCCGCAGGCTGGTCAGCCGCACTTGATTCATTACGCTGATGGTCCGAAGGACTACATTAAGCGTTGTGTCGCGGTGAGTGGCGATACGGTGGCTGTCCATAAGGGTCGCCTTTTCGTGAATGGTGTGCTGCAAGATACATTGCCCGGTCGTGGCAAGTATACGGCGATGGCGCGTACTTATTCTCCGCGTGATGAACGCGATGCGTTTGTGGTCCCGTCTGTGGGTGATACGTTTACCATTGATTCGATGCCGCTTGAAAAATTGTGGTGGCTGCGTTCCTTGGTGGCGCAAGAAAATCCGGATGAAACGGTGGAACTTGATATTTCTCTGTGGAAGGATTCTGTCGAAATCAATAACTACGATTTTGAAAACTTTAAACTCCCGGTTGAAAATGACCGTGGCCTTGCGCTGAATGAATTCTTTGCTAGAAACCGTACGCTGATTCAGCAGCGTTTGACTCAGGGTGACACCCTTTCGGGCGTGATGTCGTTTGCATACTTCAAGGAACTTTCTCGCATGGCCTATTTGCCCATGATCGACCCGAAGGTTCAGGGTGGATTTACGCGCCCGGTGAGCTATATGGCTTTTGAAGGCTCTCTGTTGCGTGACCTCGAAGGCAACGTGGCTTTGTTGAACCAGGCCGAAGAAGATAATGCTGGCACTGTAGAACTTGTTGATGTGGATGCTCCGCAAGATGGTGCCAAGACGGTGGAAGGTGTTGCCGGCGATACGCTTGATGCTCCTGCAAAATCGAAGTATGAAATTCGTCGCAAGTTGCTCGTAGGTGGCAAGCCGATTGATACCTATGTGGTTAAGACGCCGCAGTTCTTTATGATGGGCGACAACCGCGATAATTCTGCCGATAGCCGTTACTGGGGCTTTGTGTCGCTCAGAAATATTCGCGCCAAGGCCTTCGTGATTTACTTCTCGTTCGAAAATGATGATGAAGCTTTTGCCTTGAAGAATCCGTTTACTTGGTGGCGCTTGCCGTTCCGTATTCGCTGGGGCCGTCTCGGCAAGATTATCCAGCTGATTGACTAATGCATTCGTTGTTAAAAAAATACGGTGCCGCCTTGGCGGCTTTGTGTGCGGCAGGGCTCTTGTCGTGTGCAACGCAGGTGGCGCCTACGGGTGGCCCCGAAGATAAGCTTCCGCCGCGCGTGGCGGGCGTTTACCCGGCTCCGAATACGACGAATCATCCGAACGAGCTTATGATTAAGCTCGAATTCGATGAATGGATTAACGCATCGATTCCGCGCAGCGCTGTTTCTATTTCTCCGCCGATCGATAAAAAGTTGCGCTTTGAAGTAAGCGGCAAGAGCCTGGTGCTATCGTCGCGGGCGGTTTTAGATACCGGTACGACTTATACGGTGACATTTGCAGGCGGAATCAAGGACTTGCATGGCAACGCTTTGGCGAAACCGTTCCATGTGGTGTTCTCGACGGGAGCAATTATCGATTCGCTGACTCTTTCGGGTCGTGTGCTTGTGGACCAAGCGATGGCCCGCAAAAAGGAATACCCGAGTATCGGACTTTTCTTGATGGGCGAAGAACGTAATTCCAAACACTATCTGGATAAGTACCGCGACACGACAACCAAAGAACTGAGCAAAGATCCGATGCTGTTGAAGGAACCGCCACTGTATGTGACGCGTGCCGACAGTGCGGGCCATTTTACGCTGACAGGTCTTAAGGCGGGCCATTACCGCGTGGTCGCTTTTATGGACGGCAATGGTAACCAGAAAATTGAACTTTCGACAGAACAAGTGGGCATTTGGACGGGTGACCTAGAATTGACCGCCGAAACGAAGGATACGTTGTGGCTTGCCATTGCCGATATGGACACAACCAAGTTGGAACTTTCTTCGGTGTCGCAACCGTTTGCTAATGTGCTCGAAGCGACTTTTACGCGTAGCGTGTACTTTGATTCTGCGTTTACCGATACATCGAATTGCTACTTGGAATCGCCTGAAAAGAAGAAACTTTATCCGAAACTGGTGTACTTGAGTGCAAGTACCAACAAACCGCAGTTCTATTTTGATCCGGCGCCCAAGAAAGAAGTGCTGTACAAGTTCATTTGCTCTGCCGCGAAGGATTCCATGTTTCGCACGCTTGATACGTTGCGTAACGAAGTGGAATGGGAATGGAACAAAATGGAAGGCGATACGCTCCCGCCCAAGGTGGCTGGCGTGAAGTCGAATTCCAAGGCCAAGGCGCTTTTCCCGGATGATTCGCTGGTGGTGTACTTTAACAAGCCGAAACTCGATTCTTTGCAGCAGACGTTCTACATTGCAATTAACAAGGATACGACTCAGGTTCAAGTAAAGCAAATTGACCCAGTGCGCTTTGCGGTTGAAAATCCTGAGCCGTGGGGTACCGACATTGCTGTGAATTTCTTGATGGGTTACATGGATACAACGCTCGCTGCCGCCGATAGCAATGGTAAGCGCGATACAGTTGTAGAACTTAAGTACCAGAAGATGCAAAAGTTTGAAACGGTCAGCAAACTGAAACTTGCTAAACTGCGTGGTAAAATTCCGGGAGCAACTCCCAAGACCATGGTGCGTTTGCTTTCGGCTGAAACCAAGAACTATTACTTTGAAAATTGCAAACCCGATGGAAGCTTCAGTTTTGACGGCCTGGTAGAAGGCGCATACCTGATGGATTACTATGTGCCCGAAGAAGGCAAGAAGTTGCCGGATGGTGGCTCGGTAGACCCGTTCCGTTACGGTTCTCAGTGGCGGGCTATTAACGATACGCTTAAAGTCAAGAATGGCGAGAATGTGCTGGATAGCTTGGCTGGCGTGGTGCCTGGATTGTAGAATAGAATTTGATGAAAGTTTGAATGAGGAATCAAATGGAAATGAAATCTTTCGTTGCGATTGACCTTGAAACGACTGGCCTTGATTTTGAAAAGGACGAAATCATCGAAGTGGCGCTGGTGCGCTTTGAAAACGGTGTGCAGGGCGAATCGGTCGATTACTTGGTAAAGCCTACGAATGCAACGCTTCGTCCGTTTATCGAAAGCTTGACAGGTATCAGCAATGCAGATATTGAAGCCGCAGAACCATTTGCTGCTGTCGCTCAAAAGATTTATGCTTTCATTGGAGATTTGCCGATTGTCGCACACAATGCGATGTTTGATTCCAAGTTCTTGAAGCAGACTTTTGCAAAGGTCGGCATTTCGTTCGATGACCATCCGGTGTGGGATTCGCTGACGGTTTCGCGCATTGCCTACCAGAATGTGCCGAATCATCGCTTGGATACTTTGGTACAGGAATTGGGCATTGAACGTAGCCGCGCTCACCGTGCGCTCCCGGATGCGGAAGCATGCGGGCACCTTTTCGTGATGGCGCTTGACAAGATTGCAAGTATGGACCCGTGGCTTGTGAATGCACTTTCGAAGGTTGCCAGGGGTTCGTACTGGTCGCTGGTATGGAATGAAACCGAAGGCGCTTCGGATCTTCCGCAGTACAAGCTGCCGGATGTCCCGCTGGAAGATGCGCCGGCAAAGGAACGCGCTCCGCGTGTGAGTGAATTCTTTAAAGAAGGCGGCCTCCTTTCGACGAAGGTTGAAAATTTCCAGATTCGTTCGAATCAGCAAGATTACGCCTCGGTGGTGGAACGCAACATGCACAAGGGTGGCCTTTGCGTGCTCGAAGCGCCGACGGGTTCGGGCAAGTCGCTTGCTTACCTGGTGTCTGCCGCCTGCAAGGCAGTGTCGGGCGAGCGCGTGGTGATAAGCACCGCGACCCGGGCACTGCAAGAACAGCTTTGGAGTAAAGATATTCCGACGGTTGCGAGTCTGTTTGATGGCAAATTGAAAGCGGCCGTACTCAAGGGCCGTGAAAATTACCTGTGCCTTCGCAAGTTCGAAGAAATATTGAAAGCTCCGCAAAGCCTGTTGCTGAGCGACGAACGCGATTCCTTTATGGCGATTGTGCCGTGGGTATTTGAAACTACAACGGGCGATGTGAACGAATGCAATTCCTTTAGCCAGGGCCGCAATCGTGTGCTTTGGTCTAAGCTTGCAAGCTCTGCAAAGTCGTGCCTTGGTGAAAAGTGCCCGCATTACAGCAAGTGCCCGGCTCTCGCAGCCAAGCGCCGCGCCATGAATTCCAATTTGGTGCTGGTGAACCATTCGCTGTTCCTTGCCGATATGGCGGTGGATTTTGCACTGCTTCCGCTTTATGAACATATCGTGTTCGATGAAGCGCATAGACTCCCGCAGGTAAGCCGTCAGGCATTTGGCCGAACCATTTCGTTCTTTGCTCTCAGAAATATTATCAAGACGCTTGTTCCGTCTAGGGGTCACGAAAACGAAAACCGCGACGGCTTGCTTGCCGAAATTGAAAAGCGTATCCCTGTCGAAGAAACTGAAATTCACAATCTTTGCGTGAACCTTTCTGAATCGCTTTCTGAAACGGAAAAGGCTTTGCATCGTTTCTTCATGAAGATTGGCAAGAAGCTTGCAAAGCAGAAGAATAACCGCAACGGCTTTACGTATTCTTCGGGAATTATGGCCGAATACGATGCGGATCCCTCTGCCTTTATGGACCAGGGCTTGAACGCAATCAAGCTTGCGGATACCCTTGCCGCTGCAGTACGTGCGCAGCAGGCTCTTTCGGGCTTGTTGAGCGATGTGAACGGTCGCATGACAGAACTTTCCCGTTTCTTGCAGGACTTTGAATTCATTACCAAGGCTGGCCGTGAAGATTGGGCCTTCTATATGGAAGAACCTTTCAACCCGCATACCATCAAGTTGCATGCAAGTCCGCTTGAAGCAAGCGCTCCGTGGAAAGAAAAATTCTATCCGTGGATTAAGTCCGCTACGTTTACCTCGGCAACGCTTTCGGTTCAGGGCGACTTGACCTATTTCGTGCAAAAAATGGGTATGGATGCTCCGGGCGGAAAGAAGTCTCCGTTCTTGCGCGTGTATAATGAATCGGGCAAGAAAGATGAAAATCGCTCGGTGATTGTGGCGAAGTATTTGCCCAAACCCTCAACTCAGGAATACAACGACGCCGTAAATGAAACGCTTTGCGCTGTTTTGCCTGAAGTCGAAGAAAATACGATGGTTCTCTTTACCAGTATTTCTGCGATGATGAAGGCTCAGGCAGCCCTCGCTCCGTTGTTTGCTGAAAAGGGTAAACTGCTTTTGTGCCAGCATGTAGATGGTGCTTTGGACGGCCTTGTGGCTATGTTCCGCAAGTCCCGCGGCGCATGCTTGCTTGGTTGCCAGAGCCTGTGGGAAGGCGTTGACTTCCCGGGCGATGCATTAAAACTTTTGGTGATTCCGAAACTCCCGTTCCCGAATCCGGTGGATCCGCTGGTCGCAGGCATTACCAATAAGATGAAAGCCGAGGGCAAAAATTCGTTCAAGGATTACTTTGTTCCCGAAGCCTTCATGGAATTACGCCAAGGCCTTGGTCGTCTGATTCGTTCCGAAGAAGATAGCGGTAAGGTGCTGATTCTGGACAACCGTGTGGTTGTCGAACATTACGGCAAAACCTTCATGCGTATTTGGAATAACAAGCAGAAGATTGCAGGCTCCATTGACGATATTAAGGCTGCTTTAAAGTAGCCTGGAATTATTCGTTAATGTCGCGGTGATTGTACTGCAGTTGCGTGTAGTAACTGGTTTTTTCTTCTTGCATGGATCTCATGATTTCGTCAATGAAATCGTCCATGGTCTTAGAAGTATCGTAACTTTGGCTGCAAATGCAGGTGGTAAGCTTGTACGAATTGCTGAATGTGTTGACTTCGTTCAGGCCGGCCTTGATACGCGTAATGCACATGCTGACGGCTATTTCGTTCGTGGTGTTGATGAAAGCGATGAATTCATCGCTTGAATAACGGACGATAATTCCGAGTTCGCCCACGGCGCGATTTAGAACTTTGGTGACCTTGGTAAGGACCCTGTTTCCGATGACTCTGCCGTAATTTTGGTTGATCTTTTTAAAGCTGTTGACGTTTACGAGAATTCCTGTGACATGAAGGTCTTTTTTCTTTTTCTTGTATTCCCGGCTCAAGATTGCTAGGTAAGCATAATTGTAAACGTTGGTGAGTTTGTCTCTATAGACGCGTTCTCCGTGAATAGATGAGAATACGCCCGCGATTGCAATTGCGGTGCACGAAGAAATAGCGGAGATTCCGTAAAAGAGCGATTGGGCGACTGTCCCTGCGATAATCGGGAAAAAGAAAATCCAAACAGGGAACGATTTGAGCGGCCCGCCTCTGTGTTTGCAGATGAGATAGATGATAAGGCTGTCCAGTAAGAGGCCGTAATCTATAATGGTGTAAATCCAGAAGTATCTGCGGGTATAGACGTTGTTTGCGGAAATGTCAAAAATAATCGGAACGAAATTGTTGAGAATGACAAGAACCAGTCCTAGGACAATGGAAAAACCGAGAACGTTGCGGTGGGCGGTTGAAAAACGGTAGTTCAGGTGCTCGGCAAGGAACAGTAGCCAGAAAACACCGCTGAACATGTTGGTGAGGTATAGAAGTTCGTTGCTGCCGTACACGAAGATACGGGCGATTGTTCCGGGGCGGCCATCGGCCGTGTAGGCAATAGGATCAAGAACGCAGGTGCAGAACGTGAAAAAAAGCAATAGCTGAAGATAGGCGTTTTCGGACCCTCTTTCACGAAAGCGCCATGCGTTGCCCGCTATTAAAACGGCAAGTAACACTATCCCAAAAATATTCGTTGCGTAAACCGCTGTAAGTTCAAAAGTCGGTTCCATGTTGATCCCCTACTATTAATATAATCACTTTTTTCGCAAATCGGTAGTTTTTATATAAATTGCCGATTTTATGTAATACGATGTAGTGATTTAGTGCTTACGACGATCCATAACTCTGTGAGACGCATAGAAAGCCTTCTTATTTTCGTACATGCGGGAGTCAATGGTGTTGATAAAGGTGTCGACACTTTCTTCTTTTAAGTTCAGTTTGTAACAACCGATTGCGGCCGAAAGGTTGTATGCCTTGTCGTTCTTGTTGTTGAATTGCGAGAAGGACTGCTGAATCTTGTCGATGCAGGCCTGGGTGACAGAGTCGTCTTGAGTATTGATGAGAATAATAAACTCGTCGCCTGCATAACGGATGACAATGCCGAGACTGCCTACGGCTTTTTGCAAGATTTGCGTGGTGGCAACAAGAGCTTCGTCGCCCACAAAATGTCCGAATTCGTCGTTGATGCGTTTGAAATCATTAAGGTCGAGCATAAGGCCCGTAATATTTTGTTTGGGGCGCTTTGCGAATTTTTTGAGTTTGTAATCTAGATAGGTGCGGTTGAAAAGGCCGGTGAGCACATCGCGGTAAATCATTTCGTTTTGCAGGCTCGCTAAAATTCCGGCAATTGAAATCGTAATGCTTGTAGGAATGACCGATATGCCGTAGAATACGGTTTGGATGATTCCGCCAATGAGGATGGGAACGATGAATACCCAGATAGGGAAGAATTTCAGGTTCCCCCCTTTCTTCTTGCTCCTATAGTAAGTGATAAGACTGTAAATGACAAGAAGGTAGTCGGCGATCAAGAAAAAGAAATACAGGCTTTTACGGGTGTACAGGTTGTTTTCATCAATAGAAAATACAACGGGGTAGAAGAAATTAATGATGAGCAGGATTAGACCGATGGATACAGTCGTGTTCAGAAACAGGTTTGCTCTTTTCGATATTCTTCCGTTCAGGTAATAGGCAAGGAATCGGTTCCAACTGAACACGGCGAACATGTTTGCGACGAAAAGCCAAGTACTTGTTATATAAACGGACGCGGTTGCGATAGTTCCCGAGAGGCCTTTTGTGGTATAGGAAATCGGGTCTGCGATGCAACTTGTCAGGGCAAAAAACATCATGGCGAGCAGGTTTGTGTTGGCGTGATTTCTGTTTTGCAGACGCCAAAGATTACATGCTATCATGACGGCCATCAGAACGATGCCGATGATATTTGTAATGTAAATACTCTCCAAATTGAACAAAGGATTCATTGTTTTGTGCCTTCTTCAACCTTTAATAATACATAATATTTTTGTATCTTTTTGATAAAATTGGAGAATTTATGTCTAAATTAATGCGTTCTATTTCGGGTATCCGCGGAATTGTGGGCGATACCCTTACCCCCCAAGTTTTAAAGAGCCATGTAAGCGCCTTTTTGCAGATTACCAAGGCCAAGCGTGTGGTAATCGGCCGCGATAGCCGCCCGACGGGCGACGCTATCAGTCAGTTTGTCGCGGGCATCTGTCGTCTGTCGGGCGTAGACGTTGTAGAGGTCGGCCTTTCGACGACCCCTTCCGTTGAAATCCTTACGACCGAACTGAAGGCCGACGCTGGCATTATCATTACCGCAAGCCACAATCCGCTGGAATGGAACGCCCTCAAGTTCCTGAACAACAAGGGATTGTTCCTTGGTCCTGCCGACGTGAAGCAACTTTTTGAACTTGCCGATGCCGATGACTTTAAGTATCCGGATTACCGCGGCATGGGCAAGTATGAATTCATGAAGGATGCCGACGGCGTGCATGTCGATGGCACTTTGAAGATTCCGTTTGTTGATGTGGAAGCTATTAAGGCCAAGCATTTCAAGGTGGCAGTCGATGCCGTGAATGGCGCTGGCAGCTACATTGTGCCGCGCCTGTTGGAACAGCTCGGTTGCGAAGTGGTGCGCGTGCACTGCGAACCCGATGGCACGTTCCCGCGTGGTGCCGAACCGATTCCCGAAAATTTGGGCGACCTGCGCAAGGCTGTAAAGGATAACGGTTGCGCTGTGGGCTTTGCGGTGGATCCGGATGCGGACCGTTGCGCTCTTGTCGATGGCCTTGGTCAGAGCATTGGCGAAGAATACACGCTTGCCATTGCGACCGAAGAAGTTCTTAGCCAGAAGAAAGGTGGCGTTTGTGTTAATTTGTCTACAAGTCGCATGAACGAAGACGTTGCCGAAAAGTATGGCTGTGAATTCAGCCGCGCTAAGGTCGGCGAAATTAACGTAAGCTTGCAGATGATTGAAAAGGGCTGCGTTATCGGTGGCGAAGGCAACGGCGGCGTGATTCTCCCGGCCCTCCACTACGGTCGCGATAGCCTCGTGGCTGCTGCTCTCGTGCTCAGCTGGATGGCTCACCATAACGGCGGTCCGGAAAAGTTCGTGGCTGAAAATCCGTCTTACGCCATGCCCAAGAAAAAGTTTGAACTCGGCGACAAAAAGGTGGCTGATATCTTGCCCAAGGTCAAGGCTGAATTTGCAGGCTGGACCATGGATGAACGCGATGGCCTGTGGCTTGGCAAGGAAAAGTCTTGGGTGCATGTGCGCGCCAGCAATACGGAACCGGTTATCCGTGTTATTGCCGAGGCTCCGACTGCTGAAGAAGCCGAAGCTCTCTGCACTAAAGTCGAAAAACTTATATAGTCTTCGCTATGCGGCGTTGTTCGCCCCCTCACGTACGACTTAGTACGCTACGGGGGTGAGCGCTACTGAAACTCCGCACTTTAGTGCGGGAAATGGGCGTAGCCCATTGTTCGTTGAAGGATGTCGTAATCCTATCTTGTCAGAAACTTGTTTCTGTATCAAGATAGAGATTAGGACCTGGCCTAGCTCGACTCTCTAAGTTTTTCTTTGATTCATTTTGTGCTCGCTTTATGCGAGCATTTTTTATTGCGATGGAACTGAGCGGTCTCTGTGAGCAAAAAGCGACCCGGTGTTAACGGGTCGTGATTGCGAGAGCGAGGCGATATCACATTCTTGGATATGCAATAGAGCCGAGCGGTCTTATAACAAAAGGGTTCGCCTTTGATGGCGAACCCTTGAGGTTGGAGTGTGTGTAGGAAATTTTAGAACTGTTCGAAGAACTTGTGAACTTCTTCAGGAACCCAGGTGTTCTGCCAGTTGCCGTTGTCGTAGGCTGTCCACTGGTGCTGACCGTTCCAGCTGCAGAACTTGACCGGGAAGCGTTCGTCGACGGTTGTGAAGTCATAGCAGAGGTGTCCGCTGCCACCGACTTCCTTCGGCTTTTCTGCGCTGGCGTCGGTGAAGTTGCCATCTGCGTCGGCCTTACCGTTGTTCTTGAGGATGCGCTTGAGTGCACTGTCACGAGCGCGGTTGTATTGGCAGGTGCCGTCGTTCTTGCCGTGCACAGCCATCCAGGCGATAGGCAAGCCCTTGTTCTTCGGCAAGTAGATGTTGTAGTCGGCGGTTGCATAGACAGCGACTGCGCGCAGGCGGTCTTGCATGTCCTGGGCCATGGAGTTCGTGACCATGGCACCGAAGCTGAAGCCCGTCATGAACACGCGGCTGGTGTCAATGCAGTAGTTTTCTTCGAGAGTCGTAAGCAACTGGTTAATGAACACGTGGTCCTTGTCGCTAGATACGCTCCACGGCATACCGTCGGTATCGCCACGCGGAGAAACGAAGATGTAGTTGCCTTCGGTGTCGAGTTTTTGCTGGCCGTAGTACGGACTCGGATGGTCCTGGTCCGCATAGTGGTGAACGAAGTCTTCGGCGTTAGAGCCCATGCAGTGCATGGCGAAGAGCAACTTGTAAGGTTTCTTGTTGTCGTAGTTCTTCGGTAGCGTGATGAAGTATTCGCGGTTGTCGCTGCCGACTCTCATTTCGAAACGGTCGCCGTTTTCGACACTCTTGGTCTTTTGCAGCTTGGAAGTCGTGCCGCAGCCCTTACTCGGGGTCGGGGTGTTCTTCATTGCGTAACCGAACTTGAATGTCGGTTCAGAAGAGACTTCATTAAGCTTGATGCTTACGGTTGTGTCAAGGTTCGGGAGGTATGTCTTGAGGGTGTCATAGCCTTCGAAAGTGACTCTCAAGGTGTCCTGTTCGTTGGAAAGTCTTGCGAGAGCCTGGTGCTTCTGCATTGCAGAACCAGAGAAGCTACCGGAAGCGTTAAAGCGAATCGTTTCTTGTGCAGAACCGAGCTTGACGCGGGCGAGGTAGGTGCCCTGAGCTTCGATAACGGAATTCAGATCCACAGAGCCGGAACCCTGGAAGGTCTGAGCAAAGACCTGGTTGCCGACCATATCAAAAATCTTGACCTGAACCGGGGTGCTACCATTCTGAGTAAAGTTCAAAACGCCGTTAGTGACGCTGAAACCGCCGGCGCTACGAGCCTGTGTAAGACCGATTGTTTCTTCCTGGAAGGTGAACTTGCCTTGTTCATCAGTGGTGGTGGACTTGTTTCTCTTGAGGAGCTTTACGTCCGCGCCCTGGATAGCCTTGCCGTCTTTACCGGTGACGGTACCGTTCAATGTATATGCAGATGCTGTGCCGCACAATGCAGCAACAAGTGCTGTTGATAACAGCGTTGAGAACTGCTTTCCCATACTTACTCCTTTTTGGGCCCAAAACACTCTTTAGCCCTCTATCCCAAAAATATATTTCATGGGGTGATTTGTACCGGAAAAATTACAGGGCTCATTGATAAACTGTCCATAACAAAAAATTTACACAAAAAGACCCCTTTCGGGGTCTTTTCGGGGAAGGAGTATGATGAAAAAAATTAATTTTTACACGATTTTTGCCCCTTTTGGGGGCAAATTTCGCGTATTTTGGGGACTTTTTAGGCTTAGTCAATCGTCAGTTTGCGGGCGGCTGCGGCCTGCTTTTTTGACAAGGCGAACGACAAGACGCCGTTTTCGAGGGAGACCTTGATGTTTTCGGTGTCGATATCGTCGGCCAGGCGGAAGCTGCGCTCGTAAGTGAACTTGCTTTCCTTGCGGTTACGCGTTGCCTTGACGGTGATGATGTTCTTTTCGACCTGGATGTCCAAGTCTTCCTTCTTGACGCCCGGGAGTTCCACTTCAAGCATGAAGCCGTTGTCGACTTCATAGTAGTCGGCCTTGGGCGTGTAGCTGCATTCGTTCTGGGCGTTGCAGGCGTTCAAGTTGTCAAGGAAGTTCTGGATACCGTAGAAAGTGCTCGGAATAAACTGTGTCATAATTTTAACCTCTTTGGATGTGGGTCCAATCTTTGGCGGTTTGCCTCGGCTTGGTGCCCTGTTTTTGTTTACACCCACCTAATAGCAAAAGGCGTGCCAATTCCGCAGATATTTTTGCTGTGGAGGCGCAAAGTGCCTTATTGGGTATGAAAAGGAGGTGCCGGGTTAGGCCCGGCATGACATTAGGTACAAAAAGAAACGCCCCTTGTTTCAGGGGCGCAACATCTGACGTTTATTTTTGATTAGTCCAGCTTGCCTTGGTATAATTCAAGGAGCTTTCGGGATAAAAGGCTCGTGTATTTTGCGTTGGTGAGCGTAATTTGGGCCTTTTCGAGGTTGTTCTTTTGACTCAGGAAGTCGGTATAGGTGAGGGCGCCTGCGTTACGCTGTTCCTCGGCTACGGTGAGTGCTTCGGATTCGGCCTGCACTTGGAGGATTGCTGCCTTCCATTGCATGTCGGCGCTCATGGCATTTAGATAGAGCTTTTCGAGATTGTTTTCGAGGGTCTTTAAATCTTCTTTGAGGCTGACCTGCGATTCGGTTTCGCTGACTTGTGCCTGCAAGACTTTGCTTGCGGTTGCACCACCATCGATAATCGGAATGTTAATGCCAAGCGTAATAGAATTCTGCCAACCGTACTTGAGCTGGTTCTTGTAGGCATCGGATTCCCAAGCTTGCAAGCCCGTGCTGGAATTGGCTCCGAGAGTCACAGTAATGGAATTGCCCTTGCTGGCGACTTTCGTGTTTTTTTGGGCGGCGCGTACGGACACGCTGTCGGACTTGAGTCCGGGGTGTGCGTTTTGGGCGTCCGTCTTGAGCTGTTCGAATGTCGGGAGCGGTTCAAGGGAATCGGGACTTTCGATATTTGTTTCAGGTGCGGTAATTTGGAATTCCGCGTTGTCGTCAAGTTCCAGAAGTTGGCGTAGTGTGGTTTTCGCGGTGCTGACCGAAAGCTGAGCGGTGAGCTGCGAGGTTTGCTTTTGCAGCACGTTGGACTGCGACTGGGTCAAATCTTTCTTGGTAATGGAGCCCGCTTCGTAGAGTTTGCTGTAGTGCTCGAATTCGGCCTGGGCAAGTTCGACCGAGGCGTCTGCAGTACGCAGGTTCTCGTTTGCGGCAAGCAGGCTCATGTAGGCGTTTAGCACGCTTTCTTGCACGCTGCGTTCGGTCTGCTTTGTGGCAAGGACGGTCGCTTCTTTGGATAGTTTCTTGGATTCCACGTTCAAGCTAGTGGCGCCGCCGTCCCATAGTGTGTATGATCCCGAAATGCCGAGGTTCAATCGATAATGGTCTTCGTTGTCGATAAAGGGGTGGTCGTAGAGCGTGTTCTGGATGCTTGCACTTACGGTAGGGCCGCCGCTAGATTTAGCCTGCTTAATTGAAATGTCGGCGGACTGCTCGCGGAGCTTGGCCGATTCAAGTTTTAGGCTTGCCTTTTTGGCTTGCTTGAGGCAGTCCTCTAAGGTCCAGGAGCCTTCGGCAAGAGCCGTCGTAGAAAGGGCGGCTGTTGTAAGGATTGCGGTAATGAGGACTTTGGTATTAATCATGCCTTTTAGATGCCTACAGGCTTTAAAACGTTGCGTTGTGGAGACAAGATAACAAAATAACTTGCTCCTAAAGTACCAAAAAACAAAAAAGACTTCCGGGGTAGGAAGCCTTTTGAGTGGACGGTACTGGATTTGAACCAGTGACCTCTGCCGTGTGAAAGCAGCGCTCTAAACCAACTGAGCTAACCGTCCGAGGTAGGCGCAATTATAGAAAACTTTTTCTAGCCTGTCAAGGGGATTAGAGGTATTTGTCTTCGGCGGCGCGGAGAATCGTCAGGAACTCGGCCGGGTCCTTGGAGGCAATCAGGTCCTTACGGACACCGCCATCGGCCAAAAGACGGCTGACAGAGGAAAGAGCCTTCAAGTGCGGGCCCACGGTGTTGCCGGGGCTTACGATCAAAATGATCAGGTATACCGGTTCGCCGTCGAACGAGGCGAAATCCAGGCCGCTTTCGATGGTGGCTGCTGCCATGCACATGCGGTCTACGCAGTCAATCTTGGCGTGCGGAACGGCAAGTCCACAACCGATACCGGTGGAACGGCTCTGTTCGCGCGTCCAGACGGCATCAAAGATTTCATTGCGGTGATCCAATTTGTAGGCACTGCAAAGCGTATCCACGAGTTCGTTCAGGATTTCTTCCTTGGACGTGCTCTTGGAGTTAATCAGAATGCAATTGTCGACAAACCTTTCGGAAAGGCGCATGGTTACTTCCTTTTGTAAATTTCAATATGGATATTTAGCAAAAAAATGCGCCGTTTGGACAAAAATATGCCCTTTGAAACGAAAAAATATCAAAAATGACTAGAATTGCTCCAAAAAAGCCAAAATTTCCATCTGGGAATGCAAATTTTCGCTTTGATCGAGGGCGCGACGCATAATAGAGACTTCGATTTGTCCCGGTGCCTCGGAGTGTCCGATGGAGCCGTAGGTGAGGTTTGCGCCTTCGTTCAACGACCAAAGGCGGCTGACTCTGCCGGTTTCACCCATGCCGAAGGCGGCAAACATCTGGAATTTTTTGCCGTACTTTTTTGCGAACTTGTATAGGCGGTCGCAGTCGCTGTCGGAATTGCTCATGGCTGCAATCTTTAGACCCTGGGCGCCTACGCGCTTGAGGTCTGCGGCGAAGGTTTCAAGTTCCATGTCGGTCGGAATGCGTTCGAAGTTGTGTTCTGAAATGAGCAGGCCGACACCGATGGGGTAGGCCATATCGTTCAATGTCTTGAAATCGTTCAGGCAGTCGCGCTCGAGGTCTAGCCATTCGGGAACTTGCCTTGCCGAAAGAATTTGCTTCCAAAGCTCCAGGCGTTCGACGGCGCGGGCGTCGGGGAACTTGCCGCCATCGCGCTTTAAGCGGATGGTGCCGATTTGGATTTTGTTTGCGACAATGTTTCGGACTCTTTCTGAAAGGGTGGGCCACACGGATTCGTCAAAGAAATCGTAGCGGATTTCGATGGCGTCGCAGCAGTCGAGGTCGAGACGCACCGGATGGAACAAGTCCTTTTCGGCGGCTTCGAGAACGTCGGGGCCCACAAGCCCCACAAGGTATTTGCGAGAGTCAGAAATCATGGCGCAAATATAAAAATTATGCGAGCTTCCAGTCGAGTTCCTGGCCGGCGGCGAGCGGGACGACTCCGTTTACGATCGCGGGTACAGTCCACTTTTCGCGGACGACTTCGATCTGCTGCGTGGTCCGCTTAAGGCCGTAAAAGTCGGCGCCGAAGCCTGCGATAAAATTCGGGAGCTTGTCCAGGTGGCCAGCCCTTTCGAATTCTTGAACCAAGAGCGGGATGGCGACCGGGGCGCTGTAGACGCCTGCTGCGCCGCAGGGGCATTCCTTTTTGCCGAGCTGGTGCGGCGCAGAGTCCGTGCCGAGAAAGAACTTGGGCGAGCCGCTGAAGGCGGCTTCACGAATGGCGGCACGGTCTTCCGGCCGCTTCGGGAGTGGCTTGCAGAAATGGTGCGGCCGTAAGGCGTCTCCCACGATGTCGTCGAGAGTCATCATCAGGTGGTGCACCGTGAAGGTGGCGGCCACGTTCGCGGGGAGTCTCTTGACTGCCTCGACCGACTTCGCCGAACTCAAGTGTTCAAAGACGATTTTCAAGTTCGGAAATTTTTCGGCCAATGTTTCTACGCGCTTGATGAAGGCGGGCTCGCGGTCCAGGCAGAATTCACCCGGTTCTTCGCCGTGCACGCACAGCACAAGGCCAAACTTTTCCATCATGGCGACAACCGGGAAAATGCCTTCGAAATCGCTGATGCCGTCGGCGCTGTTGGTGGTCACGCCTGCAGGGTAATACTTGCCCGCCACAACACCGACCGCCATCATATCCTTCAAATCTTGTTCCGTATAATTCGGGTTCAGTTTGAAAGTCATGAGCGGAACAAAGTCCGGGCGCACGGCCTTTGCCGCCTCCAAGATCTGCGCCTTGTATTCGGCAATCACCTTAGCAGAAGTCATTGCGGGAACGGTGTTCGGCATAATGATGGCGCGACCAAATTGTTGAACCAAGTCGCGAACGTAACCGGGCATCAATTCGCCCTGGCGGAGGTGCGCATGAAAGTCGTCAGGTAAAGGAAGAAACATTTTAAAATCCTTTTGTAAAATGTGTAGTGTGGAATGTGTAGTGTGTAATGGTTAATTATTCATTTGTCATTTCACATTTCACATCGCGGCTTCGCCGCTCTACCCGCTATTGCGGAGGTCGCGGAACAATTCTCTAGAAATTTCGCTATCGCTGTTGAGCCAGTAATCAAAGGGTTTGGGCTCTGTGAGAGTCTTGCGATGCAAGAAACAAATGTTGCAGTCCAGTTCCTTCGAAATCATAAGGTCATGCGTCACGATAATGATTGTCGTTTTGAACAATGTACGCATGTTATCAATCAGCGGCAGCAGGTTGCGGCGGTTGTAGTTGTCAAGCCCTGCCGTCGGTTCGTCCATCAACAATAGCTTCGGGTCCATAGCCCAACTACGAGCAATCGCGACACGTTTTTGCATGCCGACACTGAGCATGTGCGGGAACAAGTCTGCTTCATCGCGTACACGCATCAAGTCCATGGCCATGTTGATTTTTTCGTCGATTTCGGCGGGAGATCCCATTTTATGGTAACGGAGTGGAAGTCCGATGTTGTCGCGTACACGCAGGTTTGAAATCAAAGCCCCGTTTTGGAATACCATTCCCACTTGGCGCTTGGCTACTTCTAGAGCCGTCAACTTTTCAGGCGGAATGAATTCACCGAAGTAGTAAATGTGTCCGCGGGTGGGACGGGTAAGCCCTGCGATAATTCGTAAAAGAGCACTCTTACCTTGGCCAGAAGGACCGCCAATGCAAACCGTTTCACCGCGTTTGACAGAAAAATTCACGTTGGAAATCAGCTCTTTTTGCGGGTCCGTTTCGATGCCTCTGAAATACCCTAAAATTCTTGGCTTAGAGAACATCGCTCCTACGATGTCCCTATAGGCAAGGTGGATATCTTCCATTCTTAAGGCTTCGTCAAACATTAGATAAGCGTATTGAGGTTCTTTATGTAGTCAACAATATAGAATATCGAAATAACCACGTCGGCAACGACAATGTACAGGAAAGATTTGATCACGGAACGCGAAACGGCTTTGGGAACTTGGCGAATGTCGCGTTGAATATTCAGTGCTTGGTAACAGGCGTTTGTGGTGATAATGGCGCCGAAAACAAGAGGCTTGATGACCATGAAGGCGAAATCAGTAATCTCAAGGGCGTTCATGATTTCGGTACTCAGGTATGACCAGGTCAGCTGAGTGTTCATGATGTTGCCGGTTACGTGAATGATAACCTTGGTGACGACAAATCCAGCAAAGATGGCGCTTGCGCTAAAGAAAATGTTCATGATGAACATGGCGATGCATCCGCCAATTAGGCCCGGCATGACTAAGAATCGAATGGGGTTTACACCCATAGAGGCTAGAGCGTCTACTTCGTCGTTAATGACCATGCTGCCGATATAGGTGGTCAGCGAAGATCCGCTTCGGCCTGCAATCAAGAATGCGGTGAGAATAGGGCCTAGTTCGCGGATAATGACGATCACAATTGTGCTTCCCACAAAGTCGGCGAAGCCCATTTTGCCCATCATTGAAATCACTTCGATGATGGTAACGGCACCAAACAAGGTTGCCACAACAAAAAGAATCGGGAAAATTTCGACGGCCGTAAAGAACGTTTGCATGATGATGTTTCGGGTGTCTGTCTTGAAGCTACGCTTTTTAGAAAACAGACTTGCGATAGCCCTGCAGAACAAGGCAATTTGTTGACCGAACTGACGGTGCAACACGAACAGGCCCAGCAAATGAAACGCTCTTGCGGGGAGCGAAAAGCGGTGCCAGTTTCTAGAGCTCCTTTCCTTCATCTTTCTGTTCTATCGCTTCCAGAATATTGTGCCATAGGTCACCGAGTCCGAACTTTTTGAAAGAACTCACGCTCAAGGGATTCTGGTCAAGACCGAATTTTTCCTTGATGCTGCGGAGTCCTTTTGCAAGTTCCGATTGGTTTGCCTTGTCGCGTTTGCTTGCAACAATCAACACGGGGCAACCGGTAGCACGGATAGCTTCGACCGTCTCGATATCGATAGCGTGACCACCATGGCGCACGTCTACCAGATAAATGAGTCCTTTCAGGTCCTTGCACTTTTCCACATAATCGCGGATAAAGTCTGCCATCTGGTCTCGTTTGCTGTTGCTGACTTTTGCAAAGCCTACACCTGGTAAATCTACTAGAAAAAACTTCCCGTTGACTTTGAAAAAATTCAATTCGCGGGTTTTTCCGGGGGTTCTTCCCACTTTTACCAGGTCTTTACGGCCCATCAGGGCGTTCATGAGCGAAGATTTGCCCACATTGGAGCGTCCGAGGAAGGCTATTTGCGGTAAGCGTTCTTCGGGAAGGTGCTTGATGCTTGTGGCTCCTTTGACAAATTCAGCGGAAATAATTTTATAGTCGCCAACGGTTACGGGAGCGTGATGACTGGTTTTAGGCGGAAGGTTTGCCTTTATTCCTTTCGGCTTGTTTTCCATCATAGACTGACTCTCCCTTCGAAAGCGCGGAGCATGGTGACTTCGTCGACAAATTCCAGGTCAGACCCCATCGGGATGCCGCGGGCAAGGCGCGTGCGCTTGACGTTTACGCCTGCAAGCATGTGGTCGAGCATGAGCGCTGTGCTGTCGGCTTCGGGGCTAGAACCTAATGCAAATATAAGTTCTTCGATGCCTTCGTCTTTAATGCGCTTTACCAGTTCGGGCAGATGCAAGTGTTCGGGACCTATGCCGTCCAAGGGCGAAATCACGCCACCAAGGACAAAATAAGTGCCTTTATAAATGCCCGAGCGTTCGAACGGAACGATGTCGGAACTTTTTTCAACCACGCAAATGCACTTGGAGTCGGGCCTTGCCTTGCAAACGGGACAAAGGTCTTCGTCGGTAAAGGCGTAGCAGCGCGGGCAGGGGTGAACGTTCTTTTTGGCGTTCAGCAAGTTCGCCGAGAAGCGTTCTACATCACCTTCGTTTTTAGAAAGAATATGATACGCAAGCCTTCGGGCGGTCTTTTGCCCGATTCCGGGGAGCGATGAAAATTCCCCGATTAACGCTTCAAGACTTTGCGGTTCAATGTTCATTGGCAAAACTGTAGGATTCGTTGATGCAGAGTTTCAGTTGGGCGAAGTGGATGCCTTCTTCCTTGAGACAAGTCTGAATGGAATCGCGGTCGTCGAGTTCCACGGCGTCGGCCAGGCGAAGCAGTGTGCCGAGGCGGCCACTGCGGTTCAAAAGGGCGTCTTGCATTTCGTCGTCGGCGGGAGCGTCGGGCAAAATGGTTTCGAGCGGGGCGCGTACCAAAGCGTCCATACGGCTGATGAGTCCGACCATGAATGCCTTCGCGCAGAAGTCGTCGTTGTTTTCGTCGATACAGCGGGCGAGGCTTTCCATGAACTTGGCGCGATGGCTTGCGTTCTGGAACAAGGGCGATGCCTGCGGGCTCATGCCAAGTTCCGGGCGTGCGTACAGCATGAGCATCAGCCATTCTTGAATGCGGCGCATGCCGACCCAGACGATGGCGTCTTTGACGGTGCTAATGCGGCTGTGCTTGGTTTCCGAGTCGGAGTTCACAAAGCGCAGCAGGTTCTGGGCAATGTCTTCGTGCTTGGTAATGCTTTCGACCATGTCTTCGAGACTCGGGCGCGACTTGATGCGAAGCAACAACTGCAAAAGCGTTGCCGAAGTAGCGTCGATTTTACGGCCGGTCACGAGTTCGGGCTTTGCAAAGAAGAACCCTTGGAAGTAGTCGTAGCCTGCTTCTTCGCAGCGCTTGAACGTGGCTTCGTCTTCCACCTTTTCGGCCAGGAGTTTGACTCCCATGGTCTTGAAGAAGACTGCCGCTGCGTTCATGGACTCTTGCGAGTTGTCGACCACGTCCATCTTTACGTAGCTCACGTAAGGGAACAGCGGCTTGAATCTCGTAATGAATTCGTCGTTGAAAATGAAGTCGTCGAGCGCCAGTTCGAAGCCCAGTGCCCTGTAGCGCTGGACGGCTTTGACGATTGCTTCGTCGACTTCGACGTCTTCGAGAACCTCGAGTACAAAGTACTTGGGGTTCAAGAGCCCGAACAGGTTGTCGAGCAGCATGTTGCGGCTGCAGTTCACGAACGCCTTGTTGTTTCCAATCAGGCGTTCGATACCGATATTGTTCAGCACGTTTTCGAGCACTTGAGCGGTCGCGAGCACATCGCTTGCGATAATCGCGATGTCGCTTTCGGGCGAATCGCGAAACAAGAGCTCATACGCGTAAATCTTACCCTCGCGGTCGAGGATAGGCTGGCGTGCTAAGTAAGCAAGTGTTTGCATGTCTTAGATACGGGCGCTCTTGATACCGAACAGGAGAATGCTGCGTGCGCCAACGTCCCAAAGCTTGTCCATGATGGCGTTTGCTTCTTCTTGCGGAACCATGGCCTTCACTGCATACCATTCGCGGCCGTGAAGCTTGGTCACCGTCGGGGCGTCGAGGCCCGGCGTGAGTTCGCATGCCTTCTGGAGAATTTCGGCCGGGCAGTCGTACTCGATCATCATGTATGTCTGAGCGACGAGCTTACCCTGAATGCGGCGAATCAGCGTGTTGACTTCTTCGAGTTCGGTCTTCTGCGGGTTGCAGAAGAGGGCGGCGTTGCTACGGAAGAGCGGTTCGCCCACAATGCGAAGTCCAGCCTGCTTGAGCGTGGTACCGGTTTCGACCACGTCGACAATGGCATCTGCCACGCCGAGGCTAACCGAGATTTCGACGGCGCCTTCGAGCACCACGAAATTCATGTCCTTCTTGTAGTAGCCTTCGACAATGTGCGGGAAGCTGGTGGCAATCGTTGCGTTCTTGAGTTCATCAAGAGACTGCACCGGGCTTTCGTTAGGCACTGCGGCGCACATCTTGGAAGCGCCATAAGGCAGGTCGAGAACCTTGACTGCCGGGCTCTTGGCTTCGGCGTTAAAGTCGATACCCGTAATGCCGGCATCAATGATACCGCGGCCCACGTACATCGGAATGTCGCTCGGACGCAAGAAGAAGAATTCGATTCCGTTCTTGGTGTCGAGCTGGGTCAATGTCTTGTACGGCTTGGTGGCCTTGTAACCGCAAGCCTTCAAAAGTTCCTGGGTGGGCTCAAAGAGCATGCCCTTATTCGGGAGAGCTACCTTAATCATAGTTTAGCGTACACTTCTTCGAGGGTGAGACCTTTTTCGGCCATCATAACGGCCACGTAGTAAAGAACCTGAGAAAGTTCCAAGCACTGGGCGTCGCGGCTTTCGAAGCGAGCGGCCATCCAGCTTTCGGCGGCTTCTTCGACAAGCTTCTTGCCAATGCCGTGCGGACCCTTCTTGAACAGTTCAGTGGTACCTTTGCCTTCGGGCATTTCTTTTTTGCGCTGGCAAGCCAGTGCGAACATTTCTTCAAATGTCATAATGGACCTCTTGTTTTTTCCGCGGTAAAGATAGAAAACTCTAGTTTTCTACCATGTTGCGGATTTGGTTTTTGCCTTGCTTTTTGGCAGAAACCACAAGCTCGTCTACTCGGAAAAGGAGCTGGCTTATGTCGGCTACCGATTTGGTGCTGCAGGGGAGCAACCCGCCGCTGATGGTAAGTTGCAGTTCCTGGTGATCTTCGAATGTAATTTGGCGTACGGCCTTGCGAATGGATTCGACCTTGGAGTATGCTTCTACTTCGGAGCCGGCATTAATGAGATAGATAAACTTTTCACAGCCGAAACGGGTGACGATTTCGCCCGAGGTTTCGTCTTCGCTTTTTTGAATGAGCTTGCCGACCGTGCAAATGACCGTGTCGCCAAAGTTGTGTCCGTACTTGCTGTTAATTTGTTTAAAGTTGTCCAAGTCGAACATGGCGATAAAGTATTCGTTGCGGTGTTTCCAGACCGTTTCTTCAAGGAACTTGAGCAAGTACCTGCGGTTGTACAGCCCGGTGAGGGAATCCCTGACCGACAAGTAGTCGAGCTGGGCGACTAGCTTTTCTCTTTTTTCGCGTTCTTGCACATACGACATCAGTGAGAAGGAGCCGACTGCAAAAAGCGTAATGCCTGTGAGAATATGCGTCACCAGAATGTCGAGGTAGGCGCCATCGCGGTCCAATTCAACAAACACAATGCTCGGGTTTTGCCACGATACGTAGATAGTTACCGCTTGGACCACCAACGAAACGAAAAAAGAGATTCTTTTGGCGGCTCCGCGAGTTGCAAAGGCAATTAGTGCAAGTGAGGTAATGCAGTACAACGGCATGCCGCTTGTGATACCACCGCAGAACAAGAACAGCATGGGCATCAGAAAACAGCTAAGTGCACAGCACATGACCAGATAGCACTGGTTATAGAGCGAGGTCTTGACGGCGACAAAGGCGATCACGAAGCAAAGAACGGCGCAACCGATGCTTGCAAGTGATGCGGAAACGTTCAAACCTTCATAAATTGTAAAAATGGCGGAACAGGTCGCTACCGAAGTGACGACCACTAATATAGACCAGAACATTTTTCGTTCTAGTGTGTCCTGATCCCCCCAGAATTGTTTCAAGGACTTTATCATAGGTTGTGTAAAAACAAATATAACATGAAAAAAAAGAAACAGAGATAGGGGGAACGACTTTTTATATCTTATTTTTTGGTGTCAGTGACACCTTCTTTTGCAAGTTGTTATATTTCTCACAACGCCAAAAACGGCAAATTTCAATTTTTTGCAGGTTTTAGTATGGAACTTACACCACTGGATATCCGAAATCAGAGCTTCCACAAGAAGAATTTCAATGGAATCGATGCTGAAGAAGTCAAGGCTTTCTTGGAAACCGCGGCTAACGCGTTCGAACAGATGTCCAGGGATAAAACCGACCTTACTGAACGCTTGAAGGTTGCCGAAGAACGCGTGAATTACTATCGCCAGATCGAAAAGACTATTCAGGATGCCGTGGTGACCATGCAGAAGACCGTTGACGAAGTCAAGGCCACTGCCGAAAAGGAAGCCGAAATTATCGTTGCCGAAGCAAAGGCAAGAGCGGTCCGCGAGGTGGAGTCCACCAAGAAAGAGGCCGAAGAGCTCCGCATGGAAATCGAGCAACTTAAGCAATTACGTACAAACTATTTTATTCGCTGCAGAGCCTTGATTAGGGGCCAAGAAGAGCTTCTGACGGCCATGGAAAACGACCAGCGCATGCAGGAAGAGCTGATGGCTCGCCCGGTTTCCCAGGGAAACGTTCTGGCCTAATTGCCTATGAGAATAAATATCAAGGTGCATGCCCGGAGTAAACGCGAAAGCGTGGTTGAACTTCCGGACGGGAGCTACAAGGTCGAAGTCAAAGCTCCTCCTGTAGATGGGGCCGCGAATGAGGCCATTTGTGAACTCCTGGCAGAACATTTCGGAGTGCACAAAAGAGATGTTTCGGTAGTTTCAGGGGCTACAAACAACAAAAAAATAGTGGAAATTATAAAGTAGGACTCTTGCGAGTCCTTTTTTATTTTATTTTAAGAGTATTAAGAAGGATAGAATGGGTCAAATGAAAGCGGCTCTCAAAAAGTTTTTTGATTTTGAAAACGGCTCCAGCTTAAAAAGCGTTTTGCTGCTTATTGCTGCGGGCCTGTTGCTGAATATTATACCGGCAAAGACGGCGCTTGCGCTTCACCTGCCGCTTTACTTGGATTGTTTGGGAACCATCATTACCGCTATGCTTGGCGGTAACCTGCCGGCAGTCATAGTCGGTTTTACCTCGAATGCAATTAACGGTATTTCGGACCCCGTGACCATGTTCTATGGGGTAATCAGTATTTTTATTGCTGCCCTTGCGACCTTCTTTTACCACCAGCGCTTTTTCAAGAATATCCCGCGCCTGTTTGTCGTGATTCTTTCGTTTGCCTTGATTGGCGGCGGTATCGGGTCTGTCTTTACTTATTTCTTGTATGGTTTCAATTTTGGCGAAGGAATCTCGGCTCCGTTCTCGATTGCGTTCCACGAAGTTCTTGGCTGGAGCAAGTTTACCTCGCAACTTTGGGCCGACATTGTTCTTGACTTCTTTGATAAGGGTGTTGTCGTTGTATTTGCGGTGTTCCTTTTCCGCTTTATTCCCCGCGCCATCAAGAACCACCTGAACAAGGTGGTCTTGCGTGTCAACACCAACGAAGGCATGAAGAAAATGGTCCGTACTTCCTTGCTGCGCAAGGTGGTGTACATGGTGATTGTGGCCGAAGTGCTTTTGGGCGGCCTTGCTTGTACGATCGGCTTTTTCCTGTATCGCGAAAACTCCGTCAAAAACTTTATCAGTATCGCGACCGGTGTGACCAAGGCTGCGACTACGGTAATTAATCCTGACAAGGTTGACGATTACATTAACAAGGGTTACGAAGTCGATGACTATGCCTTTGTTCGGTCGGTGTTGCACTCTATTAGAGAAAGCTTCCCGCAGACCAAGTATTTGTATGTGTACCAGATTCGACCGGATGGTTGTCATGTGGTGTTCGACCTAGATACGGAAGAAGCTCTGGGTGGTGCACCGGGTGATGTGGTGGAATTTGACCCGAGCTTTGAACCGTACTTGCCGACGCTTTTGGCGGGCGGCGAAATAGAACCGATTATCTCGGATGACCAGTTTGGTTGGTTGTTGACTGTTTATCGACCGATTCGCAATTCGTCGAACAAGACGGTGGCCTATGTGGCTGCAGATATTTCGATGGAAAATATCATCCGCGACGAAGCAATCTTCTTTATCAAGATGCTTTCGCTGTTCTTTGGTCTTTCCATTATCATCATGAGTATCGTACTTGAACTGGTGAAGCGTGGCGTGGTGATTCCCATGAACCGGATGTCTCTGGCTGCCATGAAGATTGCTGCCAATACGACGCGTGCCAGCATGTTTGAAACCGAAACGGTGGACCTCGAAAGCATTCGAGACAGCGTGGAACGCCTCGGAAAAATCGGGGTGCGAACGAACGACGAAATTGAACATCTGTACGAATCCATGTACACGATGGCGAGCGATACCTACAACTTTATTCAGCGAGTGCAAGCGCAGAACGAACGAATCCAGCGAATGCAAGAAGTCATTATTATGGAATTCGCTGAAGTGGTTGAAGCACGCGACAAGAGCACGGGTAACCATATTAAGAAAACTGCTGAATACGTGGAAGCGATTGCTCGCCAGCTCAAGAGCGAAGGCAAGTTTGTCGATGTTCTTACGGACGCCTATATCGAAAAACTCAAGCGTGCCGCTCCGTTGCATGACATCGGTAAGATTGCTGTGTCTGACTTGATTCTGAATAAGCCGGGCAAACTCACCGACGAAGAATTTGCCATCATGAAGAGCCATACCACTGAAGGTTGGAAGATCTTGGTGAAGATGGTTGAAGATGCTGGTGATACTATTGATGCGGACTACCTGAACGAATCGATTGATATGGCGCACTACCACCACGAAAAGTGGGATGGCACGGGCTACCCGACGCGTATCAAGGGCGAAGAGATTCCGCTGTCTGCAAGAATCATGGCTGTGGCCGACGTGTTTGACGCTCTTGTGGCCGAACGCGTGTACAAGAAGCCGTTCACTTACGAAAAGGCCATGCAGATTATTGTGGAAGGTGCGGGCAAACATTTTGACCCGGATATTGTGGAATCCTTCACGCATATATCTGAAAGACTTTATGGCGCAAGAACCAAGCTGACCCCGCCGCCTGAAGAAAGCTCTAATGCTGATGCTGCAACAAATGCTGCTGCAACAACTACGGCTGCAAATGGTGCAAACGGCGCTGCGCCGGAACAGGCTAAGAGCTAAATAGGAGAACGCAATGTTTAACAAGATGAAACTGACTGTAGCTGCTATGTCTGTATTGGCGGCCTCGATGGTGTTTACCGCCTGCAACGAAAAGGAATCCAAGACGGAACCCAAGGCAGAATCTGCCGAAGTGGTGGCGCCTGCAACCAAGTCGGTGGTGGTGTATTTTTCGCAGAACGGTGCGACTAAGAAACTCGCTGAAATTTTCACGAAGGCGAAGAACGCCGATGCCGTGGAATTAAAGCTTGTGACGGCTTATCCTTCAACGTACGACAGCACGATTGCTGCAGTAAAGGCCCAGCGTGATGCCAAGCAGTGGCCCGCCCTTGAAAATGCGAAAGTGGAACTGGACAAGTATGACACGGTTTACTTGGGTTACCCGATTATGTTTGGAAGCTTTACGCCGCCCATTTACACCTTCCTTGATTCGAATGATTTGAGCGGCAAGGTTGTGGTGCCTTTCTGCACGTACGGTAGCGGTGGCCGCAAGGCTTCTGCCGCAGAACTCAAGACTCTCGAACCGAATGCGAATGTAACGCTTGCCTACGGAATTTCGAATAAGCGCATTACCGCTGAAAATGGTGTCGAAGTTGCCGCGAGTGAAGTCGAAGCCTTCTTTGGAAACCTGGAAGCCGGCAAGACCGATGAAATGCTGATGGGTGGCTTCTCGGAACAGCGCCCGCTTGCCGCAGAAGATTCTGCCGTATTTGCCGAGGCGACCAAAGACTACGCTTATCTCGGACTCAAACCGCTGAGCGTGTCGACGCAGATTGTCGCGGGCACGAACTATTTGTTCGTGTGCGAAATGAAGGCCTTTGGTGGCCCGGCAGTTCAGACCAACGTGAAAATCTTCAAGCCGCTCCCTGGGAGGGGCGTGCCTGAGCTGATTGTGGTCGAGAAGTAATTCTTTTACTCTTCGACTTCGAACTCTTTTTCTTCTTCGACAGGTTCGGCAGGAACCGTTTCCGCTTCTTGAAGGGCGGTGGCGGCGAGTTTCTGTTCGTACGCAGCCTTAACGTCTAGATAGAACTTGGCTCTAGCGGTATGGAAGTACGGGAAGACCCATAAAGCGGCGAAGCCGAAGGTCACAAGACAGAGCAAGTTCCAACCGATGAATGAAAGGTCGAGAATGAATAGGCGCATGCGATTGCCGTCCATCATCTTGCGGCTCTCGGTGATTGCTTGCAGGGGGCCGTATTCCGGGTGATCAATGAGAATATATTCTGTCATTGCATAAGAGAATGCTTTGATAATGCCGGGAACAATAAGGAGTAACGTCCACAAGATGAGGAAAATAGTTTGAAGCAAAAAGGTGAGAGCGATTTTTAAGAGATATTTGATGCTACGGAAGCCTGTGAAAAGGCGGGTATAGTCGTTGGGAAGTTTGCGTGCGATGTCAACGAAGCAGGCGAGAAAACCGAGCCATAAGCCCCAAGAATAAATGGCGCTGAGAATGCTCCAAATGTAAGAAAGGGTGGTGTTGTCTTCTATAAAGAGCCCTGGAACGGAGGGAGCAATATAGAGCAATAAACCCAAAAGGCAAATCAATACGCCGTAGCCCCATTTGCCACGCATGGCTTCGCGGGCGTAGGCCCTAATTTCTGCAGCAGATGCCGCCATTTCTTCTTCGCGGCCTTCAAAAACTTCTGTCTGGGTTTCTTCGACCTGAATGTTTTCTTTGTCTTCCATATAAATCCCTTTAAGTTGTATGCACTTAAAGGGAATATATAAAAATTATCGCAGAATGTAGTAGCCGGGGCTTGTGCGGGTGTGGGTTACGTTACGTCCTTTTGTATCGAAGCGGCTTGTGACGCCGTAATGCGTTGCGGGGCGAGACCTGAGCCTAGGCTTGATAGCGTCAATAACGTTCGGGGTGTCGGTAGTGAGCAAGACCGCAGTGATTGATTTTGCCGGGAGCGATAGAGAGAACTTATTTGCAGAGGATGCCGCCGCGTTGGTGGCGCCGCCTAGCACTTTAGTTGCGACAGCGTCTTCTTTTAGGGCATTGTTCGTGTGCGAAACGAAGGTTTCTCCGGTGATTCCAGCAAGCGTTAGCGTCTTGAACTTGAGCGATGCGTCAAAGTTCTTGAGCTGCAATTGAATGTCTTGTGCGTCCTTTTCGGCGCGGTTCACGAAGATGACTGTGAGCGAATCGCCCTTGTTGGTGATGGAACTGTATGCTGAAACGAGTGAGTCGTTTGTGGAGGCGGATTCGACACGGTTCGCATGACCGTAGCGGCTGAAGAGGTGTAGTGTTTCGTACATGCCGTCCCCCCATGTCCACGGGGTGAATATTTCGACGCCGTTGTCTTGCATGGTGCCGATGAACGAGGCGTAGGTGAGGGCTGTGACCATGGGGTCGTCTTCGTCGATGAGGCTTGTTTCGGTAATGCCGAGCGTGATGCCGTGATCCTTGCCGAAGTATTTGTCGAGCCAGTCGTTGATACGCTTGAAGATGTATTCCTTTTGGTTGTCGTTGTCCCAGCCTCCGTTCACCATCTTGATCCCGTTTGCTCCGGGATAGTTATAGGTGGTGTCGAATAGAACTCGATGCCAGTTCACGCGCGATTCGTAATCTTTTTCACTCGGATACCAGTGAATGTCGAAAACATCGAGAAGACGTGTGCCAGAGGACTTTTGCGCCTCGGCAACTTTCATGATGAAGTATTCTAGCCAGCAGTAATCGCGATCGGGGCCTTTGGGTCTATCCTGTTTGTTGTACGAGGACACGGAGCACCAGAACCATTCGTTTGCGACCACCGGGCCGGTGAGCTTGATGTCGCCCCAGGCGGCGCGGGCCTTCTTGGCCACGTCGATATAGCGTTCAACGAGAAAGTCTCCCGTGACAGGCAAATCCAGGTCGGAATGCGTGCCGCGCCAGATTTCCATTTCGTTGTCCATGCTCCAGTATTTAAAGCGGCTCATGTCGAACTTGAGTTCGTCACGCCAGTACGGGATGATGGCGACGGTGGAGTCGGCGGGCCATTCCATATTGTAGAGTTTGTAGTCGCCAGCCTTTACGAGTGTCTTGCCGTCTTCATCTACTTCGCCGCCACCTGCAAGGTCGAGTGTCGAGGTCGCGTAGAATCCGTGCTCTTGTTTCCAGTTCCAGTCGCCAAAGTTGTAGTCGGTGGAGCTTGCGGCGAAACCGGTGAGCTGGAAGGCGTACATGGCGTCGATACCCGGCATTTTGTCAAGGACTTTTTGTGCGGTAATCGCCCAGTCGTGAGAGTAAACGTTGTTGTACCAGTCGGGGTGAACGGTCATTTTGTGACGCCAGTTGTAGCGCGTGGCGTTGTTGCCGTTGTTTGCACGCAGCATATGCACGCCCGCTTCGAGCATCTGGTTGATGAAAGCGGTTTCTTCTTCATTCACTTCGGGGTCGCCATCGCTGATTTTATCAATGTTGCGCCCGTACAGGTACTGTGAAATTTTCTTGATACCTTTTTGCGTGTCGACGGTGATGTCGATGGCGGCGGTAGATACGGTCGCGAAACCCGCGACGGTAATAGCGGCTAAAAGTTTTTTCATAAAACAACCCTTTTTAAACAACCTGCCTTTAAAATAATCTCTTTTTTGAAAAAGCGGTTGAAGAGTCGAGGGCGTTTATATGCGTTTACGTTGAAAATCCCGCAACGAATACGATGCGGATTGGGACAAAAAGGGCGCGGACTTTGGTTTACACCTTCACGTGGAAGTAGTCGATTTCGGGGTGGCTGATGTAAAGGCCGCTCACGGAGGCTTGCGGGTACATGGCGCCGTTTTCGGTGAGGCTGATGCCTACGCTGCCGAAGTCGATGAGACGCGCGACATTGAAGATTTCCTTGATGTTCGGGAGCACGGGGTAGCCGACGGCCGGGCGGATGCCCTTCCAGCTGTTGGTGCGTTCGAGTTCCTTGCTCAAGTATTCGGCGCCGGCTTCGGCCAGGCGGTCGGCGACAGTCTGCATCAAGAGAACGTCGTAGTCGCTGCCGCCCTGTTCGGCTTTCAGCTTTTCGAGGCGCTTCACGAAGGCGTCGCTTACGGTGACGGCGAAGGCGCCCACGATGTCGCGGAATACATCTTTACCAGCGGGAGCGGCGAAGACGCTTGCGGTGTTCGCATTAGCGGGCGCAACGTAGTCGCAGAGGGCGAGGCAAGTGCCTTCAGGATTCTGCTGGCGTGCCGTGGCGACTTCGACAAGGTCGGAGTCGGTGCCGGTACGGCCCGTGTTGAAGATGACTGAACTTGCCGTACCGGCTGCAGGGTAGAACGCCTGCACGGCACGCAGTGCATACTCGGGCTTTGTAAGCGACTTGATGAGCGCTTCGGCATCGGCCTTGAGCTTCTTTGCTTCTTCCTCTTCGGGCTTGATTTTCCAAGTGAAGAAGAAGTATTCCCAGCTGATAAGCGGAATGACTTTTTCGAGCGGAATCGGCGGGAGCTTGCTTTCGCCCATGAACGGCGGTTCCACAGGCTGGTACTTGCTCCAGTCGCATTGATAGCGGCGTTCTTCGGGAGTCTTTTCGGCTGCGGCCATGGCGCTTGCGGCTTCGGTCTGGATGCCGTTTTGCTTGTCGCGGATTCTCTGCTGTTCTTCCCGGTTTTCCTGAATGGTTTGTTCGCTAGTCGCTGGATCCAAAAGCTTTTGCACAAGGCCTGGGTTGCTGGCGGCATCGCGCACATGGAATACGGGGCCGTCGTAGCACGGGGCAATCTTTACGGCCGTGTGCGTGGGCGAAGTCGTTGCGCCGCCGACGATAATCGGAATGCGCTGACCAGCATCTTGCATAGCCTTTGCCACCGTGCACATTTCTTCGAGCGATGGCGTAATCAGTCCAGAGAGGCTCAAGATGTCGGCCTTGTTTTCGATGACCGCCTTCACGATGACATCTTCGGGAACCATCACGCCGAGGTCCACCATTTCATAGCCGTTACAGGCCATAATCACGGAGACGATGTTCTTGCCGATATCGTGCACGTCGCCCTTCACGGTGGCGATCACGATCTTGCCGCGGCTCGATGCGTTGGCGTCTTTGCCCGCTTCAATATAGGGCTGCAAAATTTCTACGGCCTTCTTCATGGTGCGAGCGGTTTTCACCACCTGCGGCAAGAACATCTTGCCTTCACCGAAGCGGCGACCGACTTCGTTCATGCCGTCCATGAGCGGGCCAGAAATAATTCCCACCGGGCTGTCGCCGCGGTTGATGAGTTCCATCAAGTCGGGCTGAAGTGATGTGGAAGTTCCTTTGAGGAGGGCTTCTTGCAATCGTTCTTCGGGCGTCGTGGGCTTGGCGTCTGCGGCGGCGTTTGCGCTGTCGTCAGAAGAGCTGCTTGCGCCTGTGCTCATGGCGAAAATGGCCTTCGGGTCGTACTTGGTGCCTGCTTCCTTGGCGGCAGCGGCGGCCGCGGTCATGCGGCTTGCAATTTCGATGAGCGCTTCGCTGGCATCCGGTTCCGTGTTGTAGATGACTTCGGTAATCGCCATGCGGAGTTCCAGCGGAATCGTCTTGTATTCGATAATCGCGCTCGGGTTCATGATAGCCATGCCCATGCCGTTCGGAATCGCGTAATGCAGGAACGTGGTGTGCATCGCTTCGCGCAGGTAGTTGTTGCCGCGGAAGGCGAAGGAAAGGTTTGAAAGACCGCCCGAAATGCGCACGCCGGGCAGGTTGTCCATAATCCAGCGGACCGCGCGGATAAAGTCAATGGCGTAGGCATTGTGTTCTGCCATGCCCGTAGCGACCGTCAAAACGTTCGGGTCGTAAATAATGTCGGAGGGGTCGAAGCCGAGCTTTTTGACCATGATGTCGTAAGCGCGGGCGGCAATCTCCACACGGCGCTCGTAGTTGGTGGCCTGACCTTCTTCGTCAAAGAGCATCACGATGACGGCGCCACCGAGGCGCTTGATAGTGAGCGCATGCTCAATGAAAGCCTTTTCGCCCATCTTCAAGGAGATGGAGTTCACAATGCACTTGCCCTGGGCGCACTTGAGGCCCGCTTCGATGACTTCGAAACGGGAAGAGTCCACCATGATGGGCACGCGGCTGATAGCCGGGTCCGATGCGAGCAGGTTCAAGAAGGTCTGCATTTCGGCGGTTGCATCCAACAGGCCGTCGTCCATGTTCACGTCGATTACGTCGGCGCCATCTTCGACTTGTTTGCGTGCGATGTCGAGGGCTTCTTCGTAATTCTTTTCGTTGATGAGGCGGAGGAATTTCTTGGAGCCTGCCACGTTGCAGCGTTCGCCCACCTTCACAAAATCTTCGGCGTTGCAGCTGTCGGCGCCGTTGCTCGGGCGCACCTGTTCCTTGAACAGTGGTTCCAAACCGGCGAGGCGGAGCAGCGGGCTCGTAGCATACTTGGGTGCGGGCTTGCGGCGTTCGTAATCGGCCGGTAGGGCGTCGAGCATCTTACGCATGGCGGCGATGTGTTCCGGCGTGGTACCGCAGCAACCGCCAATCATGTTCACCAGCTTGTCGTCCAGGTAAACGCCCATAAGCCGCACCATGTCTTCGGGCGTGTCATCGTAACCGCCGAACTGGTTCGGAAGACCCGCATTCGGGTGACAAGAAATGTAGCAGGGCGCGACCTTTCCCATACGGCGCAGGTACGGCACCATGCCGTCGGCACCGAGACCGCAGTTCAGGCCAATCGAAAGCGGATGCATGTGCATCACGCTCACGGCGAACGCTTCCACCGTCTGGCCCGAAAGCGTACGGCCCGAGGCGTCGCTCACCGTCATGGAGAACATGACTTCCACAGGCTTGAGGTCGGCAGCCTTATCGCCGGCTTTAGCGGCGCGAGCTTCCATTACCTTGGTGAATGCGCTGGCGGCGGCCTTTGCATTCAGCGTATCAAAAATCGTTTCAATCAGAATCGCATCGACGCCTTCTTCAATCAACACCTGGATCTGTTCCAGGTACGCGTCTTCCAGTTCGTCAAAAGTAATGCTACGGCTCGCGGGGTCGTTCACGTCTTCGCTCATGGAGAGCATCTTGCTGGTGGGGCCCACGTCGCCCAGGATGTACACCTGACGGCCGTACTTTTCCATGGCCTCTGCCGCCGCCTGCTTCGCAATCTTCACCGCGGTGCGGTTCATTTCGGCAATGCGGTGTTCCTGGTGGTATTCGTGCTGGCTTACGCGCTGGCTCGAGAACGTATTCGTCGTCAGACAGTCCACGCCCGCATCCACGTAACGGCGCTGGATATCGAGAATGATATCCGGCTTTTCGATGGAGAGCATGTCGTTGTTCGCGCCCTTGATGCCGTAAGTCTGAATGACAGAACCCATGCCGCCATCGAGCAGCATCATCTTGCTTTCAAAAGCTTCGCGTAGAGTCATTTTCTTATCCATGGCACGAACCACCGTTTTTTCGCTATTTATGCACTTATTTAGTTTTATGCATAAATATAGAAAAAGAGTTTTCGGCTAGTCAAGGCATTTTTCGAGTTCCATTCGGATAGAATCCTTGTTGTAGCCCTTGCCGATAAAGACGACTTGGTTTTCGCGGTCGCCGTAGCGGGAATCCCAGTTTTCCCGAACTTCGGGATTATCGGCGAGTGAGTCGAACTGTTCTTTTTTATAGTTCTCCTTTTAATCCTTTTTCTTTTATGAAAAGACTGAATTTGCGAATCAATTGCAAAATATAGTAAAAATGAGAATGAATTGCAAATTGTGTGGGGGGGTCGCGTAAATGTCAATTTTCGGGAGGATTTGGACCAGACTATATATAAAGTGATGACTGTCACAGCGCTCTTGGACAAAACGTCCACAGCAATTTTAGTACGAGTATATGTTTTTTTACCTGCAAAGTCTATTTTATTATTGTAAATATACAGGTGAAAATTATGGTTACGTTTTCTGACATATCGGATTACCGCGACTTCTTGAAGGAGTACTACGATCGTAGAAAAGCTGAAATGCCTTTCTACTCGTACCGCATGATGGGCGATAAGCTGGGCTTGGATTCCAGCTATCTATACCGTGTGTTGCAGAAAAAGCAACATCTGCCGGCTCATGCGCTTCCTGCCGCGAAGGAAATCCTGGATTTGTCCGGCCGTGAGGCCGAATACTTTGACTTGCTGTTCTCCGCAGCAGTAACCAAGGATAAAGCCAAGCGTGAAGAACTGATGGCAAAAGCCCTCGGTCTTAGGGACGTGGAACGCCATAGTCTGCAGGCAGCCGAACTCAAACTGCTCGAAAACTGGTGGATTCCGGCTGTTCGCGCTTACCTTGAACTGAACGGTGGCGTTGTTAACGTAAAACAGATTTCACGCGACTTGTGCCCCCCGATTACCGAGGCTCAAGCACAAGAAGCGATCGATACATTGCTCGAAGTCGGCCTGGTCAAGAAGATGGCTTCGGGTAAACTTGCTATTACGGATACCCATTTGACGGCTGGCGGCCCCGAAAAGAAGCTCGCAGTACGTCATTTCCAGAAAGAAGTGCTCGCTTTGGCTAGCAATGCACTTGACAACATTCCCGTCGATGAAAGAAATATTTCTACTCTTACATTGTCTGTGGATCAGTCTTGCTTCGACGACTTAGGTGATATGCTTAGGGAATTTAGGCGTCTGGTCCAAAAGAGGGTGGACAGTGCCAAGAATCCCGACCGGGTAATGCAGCTTTCGATGGCCTTTTATCCGATTGCACGTAAGGGCGGTGTCCGTACCGTTGATTCTGTGGAGGGCGACAAAAGGGAGTCCAAATGAAGAAATGGGTGTGGCATATAGGATCGGCCGTGATGGGCATGCTGGTTGCAGCATGTACCAATGGTGAGCCAAACAACGCGAGTACTACGCTTGAGACGGAGAACTCGGTTGCTCTTGTTGTGCAGCTAAGCGATGGCTCGCCTGCTGCTCGTACCAAGGTCTTGGTGCGTCCTGCGGACTTTTTGGCTGGCGCTAATAATTTGAAGCTTGAAAAGAGTGCAAAGGGTGAATCTCCGGTAGTTGAATCCGATTCTTCTCTTGGTATCTTGAATTTGGAAACCGACGAGAAGGGCCGGTTGAACCTCCCGAGACTCAAACCTGGTGCCTATAATATTGAAGCTCGTCAGGATACCGCGAAGGCATTTGTGCGTGTGGTGATGACTGATGCATCCCGTGATTCTGTCGTGCTTAAGGTTGAACCGACGGGCGCTGTTTCGGGTCAGGTGAACTTGCCTGAAAGCGAATCGACCGTGACGGTGGCTGTGAAGGGACTTGATTACTTTGTTGAAACTGACACTGCCGGTAAGTTCAAGTTCTCGAAGCTCCCGAAGGGCATGATCAACTTGGTCGGTTTCGTATACCGTACCTACAAGACTCTCGATATGAACGGCGAACCTTCGACCATCAGTAACTTGATGACGGTGGGTAACCGCAATGCAAAGATTGAATCTAAGAAGACTACCGAAGATATCGTGATCGGCCAGAAGATTGTGCCTGCAAACGATACGGTTATCGAAAAGGATGTCTACCCGGTTTACAAATTTGCTGACTTTGAGGACAGCACCTATGGCTGGTATATTTCTAGGTCTAAGTATGCCGAGGCAGAACTGGATGCCGAAAAGAACGTGGCTGGCCGTAAAGGCATGTCTGCTCATTTCGTGTACCAGAATGATTCCAACGCCAACTGGGCCTTGATGGGACGTGCCTTGAACGGAATGGTTGACATGAGTAAGCTTGATTCCGTTGAATTCTGGGCTCGTTCCGGACTCAGCGATTCGGCTCAGTGGATCAGCGTCTCGTTCGATGTGCTTCTCGATTCTATCGCTCTCGATAGCACTGGCTACGAAAACGGTAAGGCTTGGGTGCACTTGGAACTTGATACCGCCTGGCAGCGTTTCGTGGTGACTCCGAAAGACTTGATCGAACCCGACGAACACAATATCGGTGGCAACATCGGTTGGGATGAAGTCAAGAAACACGTGACGAACTTGAACTTCTTCGGTGGTGGTGTTACGGAAGGGACCCCTTACGAAATGTGGGTCGACGACATCACGATTTACGGTGTCAAGAACCTTGAATAGTCTTTAATCCAATGGATAAAATGTCAATGAAAAGTGCCCTCCGGGGCACTTTTTTTTGCGTTCCTGAAAATAATTTTTGAGTTAAGAAGGTTTGGTTGTGTTTATGCCTTCGAAGGAGTCCATATGGATCTTAGGAATGTTTGGAATTTTGCTGGTCTGAAAAAGACCGCTTGTATGGTTGCGGGTCTTGCCGCATTTGGCTTGGCCGACAACCCGATTTCTAGTTATCACTACTTGGCTGACCCAGGTGCTGCCGCCGATGATACTTATTTCTACGTCATTACCGATTCGGATGACCCTGCTGCATCTAATGCCAATGGCTATAATATCAAGGCCCTTTACGGTTTCCGTACCAAGGATATGAAGAACTGGACCGACTTCGGTATCATTTACGACGCGCGTAAGGTGGACGGTATCGGCGATATCTGGGCATCCGGCATTGCGGTGAACCCCAACGACCATAGACTTTACATCGTGTTCCCCGATGGTGGTGGCGGCGGTATCGGCCTTATCGGTGCCGACAGCATTGCCGGCCCCTGGACGAACCCGGTCTCTGGCAACAAGAAACTCATCAACAACTGGGGTGGCGGCATCTCGGATTGCGACGGCATCGGCTGGTGTTTTGACCCGGCAATCTTCTTCGATGACGACGGTACAGGCTACTTCACCTTTGGTGGCGGTAGCAGCGATAGCCGCCCGGCGAACAACAACAATAACGATATCTTCAACATTTACAAGTTGAACAAGGATATGAAGGGCTTCGATGTAAGCACCAAGACTCACCTGAAGATTGGTGGTCCGAAGGCGATGGAAGCCTCGTACATCCACAAGTATAAGGGCAAGTATTACCTCTCTTACAGTACTGCCGATTTGCGTATTGCGTACGGCATGTCCAACAACCCCATGGGTCCCTACGAATACAAGGGAATCTTCATGGGTAACCCGAACATTGGCGGCCAGAACATCAATGCGAACAACAACAACCACCATGGCATTGCCGAATTCAAGGGCCACTGGTATGTCGCTTATCATGACCGCCGCATTGCGAACGGTTACGACGGCTTGGAAAAGATTCCTGCCGATGACGGTAAGGCGAATCCGGTGCCGGCATTCCACCGCAGTGTGAGCGTTGACGAGTTCTACTACAACAGCGACGGCACCATGAAGGAACTGACCTTCACGAAGGAAGGCCCGAAGCAGATTGAAAACTTCGATCCGTACGACTGGTACCCGGCTCTCACGAGTTCCAAGCAGAAGGGCATCCGTAGCCGTTCCAACTGGAGCCCGGGCAAGGTCGCTGAGCACCTGTTGCTCCCGCTTTCTTCCAAGGAATCCTGGATCCGCGTGAGTGGCGTTGACTTTGGTACTGCGGCCACCGGTTTCGTGGTGCAGGCGGCAAGTGCAGCCGACGGCAACAAGATTGAAATCCACACGGGTTCTGCGACGGGTACGCTCGCTGGCACTTGTACCTTGAAGAATACCGGCAACAAGTCGACCTTCGCCGAAAATTCTTGCGAAGTTACTGGCCTCAAGGGCATCGTGGAAAATGTATTCCTGGTGTTCAAGGGTTCTCAGGATTCGACCATGGCCATTAAGGCTTGGGGCTTCGAAGGCAGCGGAACCACTCCGCCGACTCCGCAGACTCCTTATGGCGACAAGGCTGTGACGATTCCGGCCAAGATCGAAGCAGAAAACTATGACGTTCCGGGTACGGGCCGCGGTGGCGATGTCGATTCTTACAGCGACAACGATTCCGAAAATCAGGGCGATGCCGATTTCCGTTCCGACTTGGGTGTCGATATCGTGCTGGGTGGTACCGGCAAGGCTATTGGTTACACCGCTGCTGGCGAATGGTTGGAATACTCGATTGTGGTTCCTGAAGATGGCAGCTACGCTATCAAGGCTTCGGCTTCTACAGGCATGGAAAACGGCGCAAGCTTCTGCCTGCTTGTTGATGGCAAGGCTGTGGGCGATACCGTGAAGGTCCCGCAGACGGGTGAAGACTGGAGCGTTTACGAAGAATTCGATGCTGGTTCTGCTACCCTGACCAAGGGCGAACACATTGTCCGCCTGGTGGTTACCGGTGACAACGTGAACGTGGACTGGTTCTCGATTGGCGAGACGACCACGGGAATTCATCAGAATGCCAAGCTGAATGTTGCCTCTGTTTCGACTTACGACGTGTTCGATTTGAGCGGCAAGAAGATTGCAAGCTTTAAGGCCCGCAACATGATCGAAGCTTCCAAGATGTGGCGCGACGGTTCCGTGAAGGGTTCTGAAAAGGCCCGCGGCGTGAACTTGATTCGTAACCGCACCAGCGGCATGGTGACCAAAATTCGCACCACGAAGTAAAGTTTTATAAATAAAACCATTGACAAAAAGTCAAAGAAAAGTGTCCTCCGGGGCACTTTTTTTGGTGCTTTTGAAGATAATTTTAAAGATGGAAGGTGTGGTGTTTTACCTTCAGAGGAGTCCTTTATGGATGTTTGGAATGTGAAAGGCCTGAAGAAGGCCGCGTGTTTGGTCATGGGTTTGGCGGCTTTCGGCCTTGCCGACAACCCGATTTCTACTTACCATTACCTGGCAGACCCGGGTGCTGCCGCTGACGATGAGTACTTCTATATCATCACGGACTCCGATGACCCGGCTCCGTACAATTCTAACGGTTACAAGATTTACGCCCTTTATGCATTCCGCAGTAGGGATATGCAGAACTGGACCGACTTTGGCATTATTTACGATGCCCGTAAGGTAAGCGGCATTAACGACATTTGGGCTTCTGGCATTGCCGTACACAACGGCACGTTCTATATCGTGTTCCCCGATGGCGGTGGCGGCGGCATTGGCTACATCAAGGCTCCTGCAATTGAAGGCCCCTGGACAAACGCCGTGGGTAATGGCAAGGACAAGCTTGTCGGCGGTCGCGGCATCATCGGCTGCGATGGCGTTTCGTGGTGCTTTGACCCGGGTATCTTTATCGATGATGACGGCACGACCTACGTGACGTGGGGCGGCGGCGAAAGCAACAGCCGTCCGAACACCGACAACTTCGATATCGTCAAGCTGAACGATGCGAAGAATGCTCCGGTGGGTAACGGCAGCCACGTGAAGGTGAACAACTTGCCGACCCGCAAGATGCTCGAAGCGTCTTACATCCATAAGCACAAGGGCACTTACTATTTCTCGTACAGTACCGGTTGGCAGCAGGGTGCACCTACCATTGACTACGGTACTTCTAACAACGTAATGGGCCCGTACACTTGGAAGGGCACCATTCTCGGCGACCCGAGCATGAACGGCCGCAGCATCAACGGCAACAACAACCACCATGGTATCGCCGAATTCAAGGGCCACTCTTATGTTGTCTATCATGACCGCCGTATTGCCAAGGGCCACAACGGCCTGGAAATTATTCCGGCCGATGACGGTCAGCCGAAACCGAACGAAGGCTATCACCGTAGCGTTTCCGTAGACGAAATGTTCTACAACGCCGACGGTACAATTAAGCAGGTGGTTTGCACCAACGAAGGTCCGGAACAGATTGAAAACTTCGATCCGTACGATTGGTATCCGGCTCTCACGAGTTCCAAGCAGAAGGGCATTCGCAGCCGCTCTAACTTTGTGCAGGGTAGGGCCGCAGAACATGTATTGCTTCCGCTTTCGACCAAGGAATCTTGGCTGCGCGTTTCGGGTGTTGATTTCGGTACTGCAGCGACGGCCTTCAAGGTTGAAGCCGCAAGCGCTGGCGACGGCAACAAGATTGAAATCCGCACGGGTTCTGCAACGGGTACGCTCGCAGGTACTTGTAACCTCAAGAATACCGGCAACAAGAATACTTATGCCGAAACCACTTGCGAAGTGGAAGGCTTGAAGGGCATTGTAAAGCAGCTGTTCTTGGTGTTCAAGGGCGCTCAGGATTCTACCATGGCTGTTAAGGCCTGGGGCTTCGAAGGCAGTGGCTCGACTCCTCCCACACCGCAGTCTCCGTTCGGCGGCAAGGCTTGGGAAATTCCGGGCAAAATCGAAGTCGAAAACTTCGATGAACCGGGTGTCGGCCGCGGCAGCGAAATCAAGTCTTACAGCGAAAACGATTCCGACGACCATGGCATTGAAAATGGTGGCACGAGCTACCGCGAAGGTACCGGTGTCGATATTTATAAGAAGGCGACCGGCTACGTGGTGGGCTACAACCAGTCTGGCGAATGGCTCGAATACACCGTGAACGTGAAGGAAGATGGCGATTACACCATGTACGCTTCTGTCGCAACGGACAATTCTACCGCTGGATTCTCGCTGTCTATCGATGACAACAAGATTGCCGACGTCGCAGTCTCTGGTTCCAGCTGGGATGACTTTGCCAATGTGAAAGCCAATGTGTCTCTGAAGGCTGGCGAACATATTCTGCGCATGACGGTGACAGGCGACTGGTTCGATATTGACTACATCAACTTCGTTGCAGGCAAGGACGCTCCGGAAGGTACAACTGGCCTGGCTGGCGATATGAAACTGAATGTGGCCAAGGTTGCTCACTTCGACGTGTTTGACTTGAGCGGCAAGAAGGTGGCAAGCTTTACGGCCCGCAACATGGCCGAAGCTTCCAAGCTCTGGCAGAGTGGTTCCATTCAGGGTAGCGAAAAGGCTCAGGGAATTAGCCTGATTCGCAACCGCGCAAACGGTGCAATTGCCAAGGTGCGCACTACCAAATAAGTTTCCCATAAACACATCCAACCAGGAGGACACCCCCGAATGGGGGTGCCCTTCCTTCCGGAAAAAAACGCTTGATTTTGAAATTACGAGAATGTATTTTAATATCGGGAGTTGTGTTAAAAAGGAGTATAAGATGACAATCCAAAAAATTGCAAAGAGTGTGGGTCTCGCCTTTGGAGTGGCGGGCCTATGGAGCGCGGCAACGGCGGCAACCGTCAATGTTGACGTGACTGAAGAGCATCAGGTTATCCGTGGTTTCGGTGGCATGGTGCATAACCAGTGGCAAGGCGGTGGCGGACTTTCCGAAGCCGATGCTAAGCTTGCATTCGGTACGGGCGATGGCCAGATTGGCCTGAATACGCTGCGTATTCCGGTGTATGCAAATTCCAGTGACTTCAACAAGGAAGTTCAGGCCGCAAAGTATGCCAAAAAGTACGCCGGCGACGATTTTATCTTGTATGCAACGCCGTGGACTTCTCCGTATGCGGGTGCAAACCAGCACATGTCTTCTTCGAACTACCAGAAGTACGTGGACCACCTGAACAACTTCAACGATTACATGAAGAACCAGGGCGTTCCCCTGTACGCCATCTCCATCAGTAACGAACCGGACTGGTGCGGTGAATGGGCTTGCTGGAGCGCTGACGAAATCTACAACTTCACCAAGGGCTATGCCGATAAGATGCGCAAGAACGGCGCCAAGGTGATTTCGACGGAATCTTTCCGCTACGACAAGAACCTTTACAACAAGGTGCTGAACGATGCTAACGCCCTCAAGAACTGGGATATTCTCGGTGCGCACTTCTACGCCTCTGAAGCTTCTACCGGCGATAATTTCTTCCAGTATAGCCTTGCTGACCAGAAGAATGTGGAACGCTGGATGACGGAACACTACACCGAAAGCCAGGGCAGTGGTAACTACTGGCGTACCGTGATGCGTACCGGTGACCAGGCGAACCAAAACAAGTTGGATACCGTGCGCGCTATGGACGTGGCTTACGAAATGTTCCGCGGACTTGCCATCGGTAACTTCAATCAGTACACTTGGTGGTACATCCGTCGTTGCTATGGCCTGATTATGGAAAAGGACTTTGGCAACAAGCTCAGCATTCCGCAGAACGAAATCGGTAAGGTTTCTAAGCGCGGTTACATTATGAGCCAGTACGCTCGATTCATCCGTCCGGGTGCAATCCGCGTGGGTGCTACTCAAAAGCCCGAAGCCAACTTGTTCGCTAGCGCTTACAAGAGCTCCGAAGGCGACTCTGTGATTGTGGTGCTTGTGAACCGCGATTACAAGAATACCAAGAGTGTGACGGTGAACGTGAAGGGTGCCGATGTGGAATCCTTCCACGTGTATACCACGAGTGAAGCTAAGAATGCGAAGTATGAAGGCGAAGTCGAAGCCAAGAACGGTTCTGTGACCATTACCATGGATCCGGGTAACACGAGCAATAAGGACTGCATTGTGACGCTCGTGGGTGTTGGTACTCCGGCGGAACCTGTGCCGCGCGAACCGTTTGGCGGCAAGGCTGTGGAACTCCCGGGCAAGATTGAAGCCGAAAACTTTGACGTTCCGGGTACCGGCAAGGAAAACAAGACCTATTACGACTCCGATTCCGAAAACCATGCTTGCACCGACGAAGACAAGACGGCCGAATGCTCCAAGGTTCGTGAAGATACGGGCGTCGATATTTACAAGAAGTCCTCTGGCGCTGTCGTAGTGGGCCATAACCAGGCTGGCGAATGGCTCGAATATACTGTGAACGTGAAGGAAGCCGGCGAATACACGATGACCGCTTCTGTTGCGACTGCCAATTCGGATCCGGGCTTTACGCTTTCGATCGATGGCAAGTCCCTGGCCGAGGTTCCGGTTTCCGGTTCCAGCTGGGATGAATTTAAGGATGTCACGGCCAAGGTGACGCTCCCTGCCGGCGAACACATTCTCCGCCTGGAAGTGACGACTTCTTGGTTTGACATTGACTACCTCAAGTTCGAAAAGCCCTGCGATGACTGCAATACGACTATTGCTGGCGCTAGCTTGAGCTTGCCGACCGAAGCTGAAAACTACCGCATTTTCGATATCAACGGAAGCTACCTCGGTATGGTTAAGGCATCGAGCATGCCGGAACTCCGTACCAATGCGGCTAACCTTGTGAAGCGCGGTGGCGCCTACCTGGCTAAGTCTATGAATGGTCGTACCAAGCTCATTCAGGTGACTAAATAAGCTTCGAATTTAGGCGAAATTTTGCAAAAAATCCCGGATTGTTTCCGGGATTTTTCGTTTGTTGACGGTTTGTCCATAGAAAAACGAGCCTTTTTTTGATGATTTGGGCGATTTGAGGGTAATTTTAGAGTGTTGCAAAAGGAGTGTGAAATGGATATCAAGAAGATTTCCGAGTTTTTGACCCCGGCCCTTTGGCTTGCGGGTGGGCTGATGATGCTTGCGACCGTTGCAAATGCAGCACCGGACCCGAACTTCCACATTTACATTGCGTATGGCCAGTCCAACATGGAAGGCAATGCGACGAACTTTGACAAGAATGTCGACGGTAAGGAACATCCTCGCGTAAAGATGTTCGCAACGACGTCTTGCAGTAACCTTGGTCGCCCGACAGTGGGCGAGATGTACCCGGCAGTGCCTCCGATGTTCAAGTGCAACCAGGGCCTTTCTCCGGCAGACTGGTTTGGCCGCCATATGGCAGACTCCCTGCCCGATGTGACAATCGGTATTATTCCGGTGGCGCAGGGCGGCACGAGTATCCGCCTGTTCGACCCCGATGACTACAAGAATTATCTTAATTCTGCCGAAAGCTGGCTGAAGAACGGTGCCAAGGCTTACGGTGACGATGGTAACGCCATGGGCCGTATTATCGAAGTGGCCAAGAAGGCTCAAGAAAAAGGCGTCATCAAGGGCATTATCTTCCACCAGGGCGAAACCGATGGCGGCATGAGCAATTGGGAACAGATTGTCAAGAAGACTTACGAATACATGCTCACGCAGCTGGGCCTTAAAGCAGAAGAAACCCCGTTTGTCGCCGGCGAAATGGTGGACGGCGGTTCTTGCGCGGGCTTTAACAGCCGCGTGCACAATCTTTCCAAGTACATCGTCAACTTTGGCGTGGCAAGCTCCAAGGGCTACGGAAGCAAGGGCGACGGCCTCCACTTTACCGTAGAAGGCTACCGCGGCATGGGTCAGCGTTACGCCCAGGAAATGCTCAAGCTTGTGAATGTGACTCCGGTGGATCCTGAACCGCAGACTCCGTTCAAGGGAGAAGCTCTTGCGATTCCGGGCAAGATTGAGGTCGAAGATTTCGATATTCCGGGTAAGGGCCGGAACGAAGACGGTACCACCAACGATTCTTACAGCGACGATAGCGAAAACCACGGCGATTCCGACTACCGCAAGGATACCGGCGTAGACCTTTACAAGAAGGCTACCGGAATTGCCGCTGGCTACAACACTACCGGCGACTGGCTCGAATGGACTGTCAATGTTGCCGAAGCAGGCGATTACACCGCTGCAGCTTCTGTTGCTACCGACGGTACGGGTTCCTTTACGCTCTCTATCGATGGCAAGTCCATTGGCGAATTTACGGTCACGGGTTCTAGCTACGATGATTTCACCGAAGTCAAGCAGAAGGTGACTCTCCCGGCCGGTAAGCATATCCTGCGCATGGATGTGACGCAGCAATACTTTGATATCGACTACATCAGCTTCTCGACGGAGCAGAATCCTTGCGATGGTTGCGAAGCACCTTGTGCCGATTGCAACACAAAGATTGCCGACGTGCGTCTGAACATGCCGACCGAAGCCGAAAACTTCCGCCTTTTCGACATGAACGGTACCTATCTTGGCGTGGTCCGCGCAACGGGCAAGGCGGAACTCCGCAAGAATGCCGCAAGCCTGGTCAAGCGAGGAGGATCCTACATGGCGAAGTCCATGAACGGCCGCACGATGATGATTCAGGTGGCAAAATAGGCCTATTTTGCCCTAGTTGTCAGCTAAAGTTTACAAAAGGATTGGGAAAACCCCGGAATGTTTCCGGGGTTTTGCTTTTGTTGACTATTTATCCATAAGTTTTGGCCTTTTTTACGTAAAAAAGGCAATTTTTGAGGGTAATTTTAGGGTATTGCAAAGGAGTGTGGTATGGACCTTAAAAAAGTCTCTGAATTTTTAACCCCGGCCCTGTGGCTTGTCGGCGGGCTCATGATGCTTGCGTCGCTTGCCAGTGCGGCGCCGAACCCCAATTTCCATATTTATATCGCTTACGGCCAGTCGAACATGGCCGGTAACGGCGAAATCGTGCCTTCCGTGGACCAGGCCACGAATCCCAAGAATTTCTTGATGCTTGCTTCGCACAACGCCAATGCGAGCCAGCGTAGCGGCAAGACGACTCAGTCTATCAAGACGGGCGAATGGTACCCGGCAATCCCGCCGATGTTCCACCCCTTCGAAAATCTTTCCCCGGCGGACTACTTCGGCCGCGCCATGGTCGATTCCCTGCCGGGCGTTACCGTGGGTATTATCCCGGTGGCTATCGGTGCGGTGAGCATCAAGGCTTTCGACAAGGACCAGTACAAGGCTTATTTCAGTTCTGCGGCAAGTTATATCCAGAACTGGGCGAAAGACTACGATTCCAACCCTTACCAGAGAATTGTGGACCTGGGCAAGAAGGCTAAGGAAGTGGGCGTCATCAAGGGCTTTATTTTCCACCAGGGCGAAACCGATGGATCTGGCACCGAATGGCAGAACAATGTATACAAGACCTACAAGGACATTGTAAACGCTCTTGAACTGGACGAAAACGAAGTCCCGTTTGTTGCCGGCGAAATGATGAACGACCCCACGGGTAACTCCGGCCAGGGCAGCTGCTGCAGCTCCAAGAACGGCGGTATTGCGCAGCTGAAGAGCAAGTTCAAGAAGTTCGGTCTGGCTTCTTCTCAGGGGCTGAAGGGTAACGGCAAGGACCCCTACCACTTTGGCCGTGAAGGCGTGATTGAACTCGGCAAGCGTTACTGTTCCGAAATGCTCAAGCTTATTGACAAGACGATTGACCCGGATGCTCCGGCAGTGAACCTGGTTGACCCGAGTCAGTCAACCGTTCCGGACGAACCGCCTGAGGAATATGGTCCGTATGGCGAAGCGCCGGCAAAGATTCCGGGTACCATTGAAGTCGAAGAATACAACAAGGGTGGTGCCGACAAGGGCTACTACGATTTGAGCAAGGGCAACGAAGGCGGCAAGTTCCGCAAGAACGATGTGGACATTTACCAGCCGAACATGGGCCTGGTCGTTGGCCACTGCCAGACGGGTGAATGGCTCAAGTACACCGTGAAGGTGGAAGCCGACGGCGAATACGAAATTTCTGCGCTTGTGGCTAGCGACAATACGACGGGCGGCTTCGAGCTGTATATGGACGATACCCGCATCGGAGAAAAGATCGTGAGCGAAGGCAAGGGCTTTACCAGCTTTACGACGGTGAGCGGCGGCAAGGCTAGCCTGAAGGCGGGCGAGCACGAGCTGAAACTTGAAATCGTAGGCGACTGGATTGATATCGACAATATTGAATTCAAGGCAGTCCAGAGTGACGAGCCTCCGAGCGGGATTGATGCGATTCGCCTGAACATGACCGAAGCTGAAAGCAACTTCAACTTGTTCGATATGCAGGGCAAGCATGTGGCAAGCTTCAATGCCTCAGGCATGGATGCGGCAGTCCGCATGGTCAAGGAAGGTGTCAAGGGTATCCGCCAGGGAGTGTATTTGGTTCGCTCTGCCGGCAAGATGGGCATTAAGCAAAAGGTGGTGACCTATGAAAAGTAATGAAATTTCAATTATCAAGCAGATTGCGTTCTTCTCGGTAGTCGCGGTCGTGCTCGGATTCCTTTACGGTTAGGACTTAAACTCTCTCTCTTTTGAATTACCCCTGATTGCAAAATCAGGGGTTTTTGTTTTGGAGCCTATTTTGACGCCTATCTTTGACAATTTGTCAAAGGATTATGTGGGAAAAGGGGGTATTTTCCCCCGTTTTTAGGGTAATTTTACTATAAAGAAATTTGCATGGGCGGTGGTGCGCCCGCAAAAGGAGTCTTAACATGGGATGGTTTAAAAGTTTGGGCATTGCCCTCGCTAGTTCTTGTGCAGTTTACGCTGTAACAGTTAACAATCCGATTATGTATGTCGATAGCCCGGACCCCTCGATTGTCCGCGTTGACGACGCCTATTACATGGTCACGACGACCATGCATTTTGCCCCGGGCGTGCCCGTTTTCAAGAGCACCGATTTGGCCCAGTGGCGCACGGTGGGGTATGCTTACCAGACGCTCACCAACAATGACCAGCAAAACCTGAATGGCGGCAAGGACGCCTATGGTAAGGGTTCTTGGGCGTCGAGCATTCGTTACCACAAGGGATTTTTCTACGTGCTGACTCCGTCTTACACGACGGGTAAAACTCATTTGTACAAAACCGCCGACGTGGAAAGCGGCCAGTGGTCCGAAGTGCAGCTTCCGTTCTACCACGACCCTTCTCTGTTCTTCGATGATGACGGCACCGTGTGGGTGTTTTACGGCAGCGGCGACCAGATCAGCTATGTGCAGTTGAATGACGATGCGAGCGGCGTCAAGCAGGGCGGCAAGAGCGGCAAGCTTGGCGGTGTGAGCGTGAACCAGGCAACCGGTAAGAGCGGCTATATTGTGCAGCAGGAAGGCTCGCACATGGAAAAGGTGAACGGCGAATACTACCTGTTCACGATTTCCTGGCCGAATGGCTCCTGCCGTACCGAAGTGGTTTACCGTTCCAAGAGCCTGCTTTCGGGCTATACCGGTAGGGTGTTCTTGGCCGATAACGGCGTTGCGCAGGGTGGCATCTTTGATACGCCCGAAGGCAAGTGGTATGCACTTTTGTTCCGCGATTCCGGCCCGGTTGGCCGTATGTCGCACTTGGTGCCGATGGAATGGAAAGACGGCTGGCCCGTGCCCACGAGCGGTTCCAAGGCCCCTTCTACAATTGACTTGCCGGAATCTCCGCTGCCGGGCTACGGCATGGTGACTTCTGATGACTTTGAATCTGGCGAACTTGCTCTTGAATGGCAGTTCAACCATAACCCCGATAACAAGAACTGGAGCTTGTCTGCAAATCCGGGCTTCTACCGCATTACTACGAGCCGCACTGATAGCCGCGTGGTGAATGCGAAGAACACCTTGACCCAGCGCTCTTTTGGCCCCAAGTGCTCTGGCCGTACGCTTGTCGATGGCACCGGCATGAAGGATGGCGATATGGCTGGCCTCGTTGCCCTGCAGGACGACAAGGGCTTTGTGGCGCTCGCTAAAGATGGCGGTAGCTACAAGGTGGTGATGTACACCGGAAACAAGAATGGTGAAAGCCTGAAGGATAGCAAGGCGATTTCTGGTTCCAAGGTTTACCTGCGAATTGATTTTGACTTGCCGATTGACCGCGGCACCGCCTACTTCTACTACAGTACCGATGGCAATACTTGGTCAAAAATCGGTAGCGACGTGAAGCTCAATTACGACCTCCACATGTTCGTGGGCGTCCGTTGGGGCCTCTTCAACTTTGCGACCAAGCAGGCCGGTGGTTACGCAGACTTTGATTGGTTCAAGGTCGGTACCGACGTGAACGATGAAATTTATCTCGATGGCGCTGGCTCTGAACCTGTTCCGCAGACTCCGTTCTGCGCTGCTGGTGAAAATTGCCCTGCCGTTGCGCTCCCGGGCAAGATCGAAGCAGAAAACTTCGACGTTCCGGGCAAGGGTAAAGATGGCACCTCTTACTATGACGCCGATTCCGAAAACCACGGCGATAGCGATTACCGCAAGGGCACGGGCGTTGACCTTTACAAGAAGGCGACCGGCGTCATTGTGGGCTACAACAGCGAAGGCGACTGGCTCGAATACACCGTGAACGTAAAGGAAGCAGGTGATTACACCATGTTCGCGGCTGTTGCTGCGGCTGGCTCTACCTCGAGCTTCAAGCTCTCCCTGGACGGCAAGGACATTACCGAAGAAATCGCGGTGCCGGCAGCAAGCTCCGGCGAAGAGAATTACGACGATTACAACAAGGTGAAGGCCAATGTAACGCTCCCTGCTGGCGAACATGTGCTCCGCTTTACGGTTACTGGCGCCTGGCTCGATATTGACTACTTCACATTCGTGAAGGGCGCAAACGCTACGGACCCGGAACCGATTGATCCGACGGGTATCGCAAATGCAGTGCGCTACGATGTGCAGGCCGAACAGGTTTACCGCGTGTATGGCCTGAACGGAAACTTTGTGGGCTCCGTGTTTGCGACAAGTGCAAGCGAGGCTCAGTCTAAGGTGCGCGCCATGGTTTCGGAAAAGGGCGTGTACCTGATTAGAGCGAAGAATGGGATGGTTCATCGCTTTACGGTAACGAAGTAAGGACCCATAAAAAAGGAGCGAAGGATGTTTGGTATGAAAAATTTGGGCAAGGTGGTGCTTGCCTTCGCAAGTGTTGCGCTGCTTACGGGTCATGCTGTTGCTGACAACATCACAGTTGACGGAAAATCCCGCAGCATGCTCGTGTATGCTCCGTCGGGAATCGAAAAGAATCGCCCGCTCATCATTCAGATGCACGGCATGAACCAAGATGCCCCCTACCAGAAGAATGCGGCGAAGTGGGAATCCATTGCCGATACCGCGCGCTTTGTGGTGGTGTTCCCCAACGGCGAAAATAAGGCCTGGGACATCGGTGGCAATAAAGACATCAATTTTATCAAGGCCATCATCAACGAGATGTACAACAAGTACGGCATTGATAAAAACCGTGTGTACGTTTCGGGATTTTCGATGGGTGGCATGATGAGTTACCATGTGGCAAACAAGATGGGCGACCAGATTGCGGCTATTGCGCCTGTTTCGGGTGGCGGTGGCGTGAATTCGCCCAAGCGCGCCATGCCGATTATGCATACGCACGGTACCACCGACGACGTGGTGAATTATAACAGCACCGTGAATACCCTGAAGGGCTGGGTCAATGCGCAAAAATGCTCCAGCAATTCGCAGAAGATCAAGCCGTATCCGTCGACCAAGCCGGGCTCTGCCGCATCGCTTGAAATCTGGAGCGGCTGCACCGATGGTGTCGAAGTGCGCTTGCTGACTATTGATGGCAAGGGCCACTGGTATTCCATGGACGAAGCCGTGAGCGTGAACACAAGCGTGGAAATCTGGAATTTTGTGAAGAACTACTCGCTGGACGGTTCCAGCATTACTCCGCCGACCCCTGCGATTGTCGTTCCCACGAACCGCGAAGAAGTCTTTAACGGAGGCTTTGATTCGAGCGCCGTGGCTTGGGACTTGCAGACGCATGGTGACGCTCAGGCCACCGGCGATGCGAAAGACGGCAAGTACAAGCTCGATATTTCGGCAATCGGCACACAGAATTACCAGGTGCAGCTGATCCAGCACGACTTGCGCCTTGTAAAGGACCAGTGGTACGAAATCAGTTTTGATGCCAGTGCAAGTGCAGCCCGCACGCTCGAAGTGAACGTAGAACAGCATACCGATCCGTGGGCTAGCTACCTCAAGGAAAAGCAGAACTTCGAAATCGGTACAGATGTAAAGAACTTCAAGTTCAATTTCCAGATGACTGCCGCTACCGATACCAACAGCCGCTTGAGCTTTAATGCGGGCGCTGCGACGGGCTCGCTCACCTTGGATAATGTGGTGCTTAAAAAGATCGATGCCCCGACGGATCCGGAATTGACTGGCATTGCACCGAAAATGGGCTCGGTTGTCGCTGCTACCGCCGAATATGCGGTATATAGCCTCTCCGGCAAACGCCTCGGAACGGTAAAAATTCGCCATGCGACGGAAACGGAGACTTTGTTGAAGGCCAAATTCGGGAAGGGCGTCTACATGCTCCGTAGCGAGAACGGCAAAAAGACCTTGTTCCATGTTAAATAAAAACGGTCGCTTTTATCGGTAAAAATTGCTGAAATTCGCTTAAATTCAGAAATAATATGACAAACGGCATTGACAAATAGTCAACGCCGTTTTGCTTTTCTGGGTGAGTTTTCCCTTTTTTTAAGAATATTTTTTTAGGTGTAAATATCATCATGGAGTGATGAAGATGTTTGGCTTAAAAAAATACTCGTTCGGCGGGGCTATCGCCCTTGCTTTTTGTGGTTTGGCCTCTCAGGCTTTTGCGCATCCTGACAGCTTGGTGCTTACGCCCCCGCTGGGGTGGAACAGCTGGAACGTGTTCCACGAAAACATCAACGAAAAGCAGATTCAGGAAATCGCCGATGCCATGGTGTCTTCTGGCTTGAAGGACGCGGGCTATATTTACCTGAACCTCGACGACAACTGGATGGATACCAAGCGCGATGCGCAAGGCAACCTCCAGAATAATCCGAAAACCTTCCCGAGCGGCATGAAGGCCATTGCCGATTACGTGCATGCGAAGGGCCTTAAGTTCGGCCTTTACGGCGACCGCGGCAAACGTACTTGCCACCATTACAACAGCAAATGGGATAGCCAGAGCGGTTCCAACGGTCACGAAGAACAGGATGCCAAGAAACTCGCCGAATGGGGTGTTGACTACTGGAAGTACGACAACTGCGATTCTGACCCGAATACCCAGGAAAAAGATTACACCGCTATGTCTAAGGCTCTCCGCAATTCCGGACGCGACATCGTGTTCAGCATTTGCATGTGGGAATACAAGGAGTGGATGCCAAAAATTGCGAACCTCTGGCGTACCACTTTCGACATTGGCCCTGAATGGATTTCGACTTCTTGGTATCGCGGCGTCTACGAAATTATTGATGCCAACAACAAGTACTGGCAGATTGCAAAACCCGGCCACTGGAATGACCCGGACATGCTCGAAGTGGGCAACAGGGGGCTCTCTTACGAAGAACAGCGCTCCCAGATGACGATGTGGTCCATTATGGCGGCTCCCATCATGATCAGTTCCGATGTTCGCAGCATGAGCAACGAAACCAAGGAACTCTACCTGAACAAGGACATGATTGCCATCAACCAGGATTCTTTGGGCGTTCAGGGACACCGCATCTCTGACAAGCAAGGCAAGCAGGTCTGGACCAAACCCTTGAAGAATGGCGACCTTGCCGTGGCACTCCTCAATAACAACAATTCTACCCAGACTGTGGAATGCAACTTTGCAGACATTGGCGTAGAAGGCGAAGTGGAAGTTCGCGATGCCTGGAAAAAGAAGGATTTGGGCCCGCTTTCGCACGTTTCTATCGAACTTCCGGCTCACGGCTCGGCACTCCTCCGCTTGGTTTTAAAGCCGGTTCCGCGCGCTCCGTTCAAGGGCGAAGCTCTCGCTATTCCGGGCAAGATCGAAGTCGAAGATTTCGACATTAACGGCGTGGGCCAGGGCAATACCACCTATAACGAAAGCGATACCGAAAACCATGGCGATTCTGACTATCGCCCGGGTACCGGTGTCGACCTTTACAAGAAGGCGTCTGGCATCATTGTCGGTTACAACCAGGCGGGCGAATGGCTTGAATACACCGTGAAGGTGGCAAAGACCGGAACTTACACGATGAACGCCTCCGTGGCTTCTGCCAACAGCACGTCAAGCTTCAAGCTCTCCATGGACGGCAAGGACATTACCGAAGAAATCGCAGTGCCTGCAGCAACCGCCGGTGAAGACAACTATGACGAATACAATACGGTCGAAGCCAAGGTGAGCCTCACCGAAGGCGAACACGTTCTCCGCTTTACGGTTACCGGCGACTGGATGGACATTGACTATATCGAGTTCTGCGAGGGCGAAACCTGCAATACCACGGGCCTGCACAAGGCAATCCCCGCGGCTGTGCGCAACACCAATTCTCCGCGTCTCTTGAAGAAGGGCAATGCCGTGTTCATCGAAAAGAACGGCAAGCGCTTTGACCTGACGGGTCACCGCATCAAGTAATTTGCTACTCCAAAATACTCCTAAGAAAAAGAGGCTCCGCTAGCGATAGCGGGGCTTTTTTTATGCGTCTCACTCGCGTTGTTGTCGCGTTTTGTTGGCATCGTTTTTGCGACTTGATTACATCTTTGACTATTGAAATTTCTGCAAAGGTATTTGGCTTTGAAGGGGTGAAAATCGTTGGTGCAAGATATAATTTTATAAAGGATAAATTGGTTTAAAAAGGATGGTATAAGATGTTTGGAATCAATACAAAAAAAATCGCTTGCGTTACCCTTGCTGTGGTAGGAGGTCTCGTCACTCAAGGGTATTCGCAAGACGTTCTTTATCCTGATATGTTCGCGTTGAACGAAGTTCAACTGCTTGACGGTCCGTTAAAAGAACGCCAAGACTTGAACGTAGAAACCCTGCTGAGTTACGACGTGGACCGCCTTCTGGCGCCGTTCTACGAAGAAGCGGGCATGCGGCCGAAAGCATCCAAGTTCCCGAACTGGGCTGGTTTGGACGGGCATGTGCTCGGGCATTACCTGAGTGCACTTGCGATGCATTACGCCGACAATGACGACATTCAGGTTAAAGAACGGTTGGAATATGTCTTGAAAGAACTCAAAACCATTCAGGACCAGAATTCCAAGGACAATAACTTCAAGGGCTACATTAGCGGCGTGCCCAACGGCAAAAAGATGTGGCTCAGCATGAAGAGCGGAAATGCCGGCGCCCAGAATGGTTATTGGGTGCCGTGGTACAACATTCACAAGCTTTACGCGGGCCTGCGCGATGCCTACATTTATGCAGGCTATGAACAGGCTAAGACCATGTTCTTGGCTCTTTGTGATTGGGGCCTTACAATTACGGGCGGCCTCAACGATTCCAAGATGGAATCGATGCTCGGCACGGAACATGGCGGCATGGCCGAAGTCTATGCCGACGCCTACGCGCTCACCAAACAAGACAAGTACTTGAAAGAGGCCAAACGCTGGTCGCACAAATGGCTTTTGAACGCCATGTCTGCAAACAACGATAACCTTACGAACGTGCATGCGAATACGCAGGTGCCGAAAGTCGTGGGCTTTGCGCGCGTTGCCGAACTCACTAACGATGCGACCTATGTAAAGGGCTCTGAATATTTCTGGGACCGCGTGGTCAACAAGCGCAGCATCGCTATCGGCGGCAACAGCATTTCGGAACATTTCCCTTCTTTCGATAATCACAAAAAGTATGTGGAAGAGCGCGAAGGACCGGAATCTTGCAACACCTACAACATGCTCAAGCTCACGGAACGCCTGTTCAATATGGACCATAGTGCCAAGCAGGCGGATTTCTATGAACGCGCACTCTTTAACCATATTTTATCCACAATACATCCAAAACATGGCGGGTACGTGTACTTCACTCCTGCACGTCCCCGCCATTACCGCGTGTATTCCAAGGTGAATGCAGCCATGTGGTGCTGCGTGGGTTCGGGCATGGAAAACCCGGCCAAGTACAACCAGTTTATTTACACCAAAGACGGCGACAAACTTTACGTAAACCTCTTTGCTGCATCCATTTTGAATTGGAAGGCGAAGAACGTGCAAATCAAGCAAGAGACCGCATTCCCGAAGGGTGAAAGTTCCAAGTTCACCGTTACCGGCTCCGGCTCTTTCGACATGCAGATTCGTCACCCGTACTGGGTCAAGGAAGGCGAATTCAAGGTGATCGTGAACGGCGATACCGTGGTCAAAAAATCGGACCCGTCGAGCTACGTGTCGGCCGGAAAATCTTGGAAGAGCGGCGATGTGATCGAAGTGCTTTACCCGATGTACACGCATGTCGAAGAATTGCCCAATGTGTCTGATTACGTGGCGCTTTTGCATGGCCCGATCGTGCTTTCTGCAAAAACGGGAACCGCAAACCTGAACGGCCTCGTAGCCGATGACGGTCGCTGGAGCCATATTGCCTCGGGTGCGCTGGAATCCCTCGATCAGGCTCCTATGCTCGCAAGCAAGAAAGAAGATATCCCCTCGAAGCTTGAACCTGTAAAGGGCGAACCGCTGCACTTTAAGGCCCCGTACCTGTTCGCAAACAAGAAAGACGGCGGCTTGCTTCTGGAACCCTTCTACGAAGTGCATGACGCCCGTTACATGATGTATTGGATGGTGCTTACGGACCCCTCGATTCTGGAACGCCTGAAAAAGGAACAGGAAGAAGCCCTGGCGCTCGACGAAAAGACGGTTGACAAGGTGGCTCCTGGTGAGCAACAGCCTGAAGTGGATCACCAGATGAAGACCGAAAATACGACCTCTGGTACGGCAAACGGTGAATTCTACCGCGACGCAGGTAAGTGCAATGCGGGCGACGGTGGCATGATCAGCTACGTGCTCGAAACCAATAGCGAAGATTCCTTGAGCCTGATGGTTCGCTACTGGGGCAACGAATCCTGCTCGCGCACCTTTGATATCATGATCGATGGCGAAAAGCTTGCGACCGAAAGCATCGAAGGCAAGTGGAACAAGAAGGAATTCGTGAACGAAGTCTATGCGATTCCCGATGCCATGGTCAAGGGCAAAAAAGAAGTCCGCGTGACGTTCAAGGCGGGTGCCGGCAACATGGTGGGTGGCCTTTATGGCGTGCGCCTGCTGCGCAACAAACCCAAGCCGGAACCGACGACGAATATTGCGGCCAAGGTGAAATCTTCGCTCAACTTGAAGGCCCGCGTTTACGGTGGAGAATTGCAGATTGATGCCGGAACCGCGCTTTCGCAGGGCTATACCGCCAGAATTTTCAGCATGAACGGTCGCTTAGTAAAATCGCAGGCGCTTGCGGCGGGGCAATCCAGCTTCAGCATCGGCCTTGGCGACATGCAAAACGGCATGTACATTTTGAAGATCCAGCGCGAAGGCTTTAGCTACGGCACGACGATTTTCAGAAAAAACCGATAAAATTGAGAACATTTCGCGGAATTTGAGAACATGAATTCTGCGGAATGCTTGGTTTTGCGCTTAATTCTGTTAAATTTTAGTTAATTTAGGATATTTTGCTAATATAGAACTATATTTACCATATAAAATTTGAGAACATTTTAAAAGTTCTCCGGGATGGATATATGGTAAATTGGGTGAATAAGTTCAAAATGGCGGCCTTGGCCGCCGCTTTGGGCACAGGCGTTGCCTCGGCAGAAAAGACGGTGGTGTTTTTTACGCCGTGGTCGAATACCAATGCAGTCTTGTTCATGAACGGCGATTCCGTGGCGACAATGACTGCGCTTGACAATTATTGTGGCTGGTTCAAGGCGACCGTCGACGCTCCCGAAAAGAATTTCAACGTCTACTTCAAACAGACCGTTGGCCTGAATTACGTGGGTGCCGAAGGCATGGTGACCGAAGAACCCATGACCGCGGGCGAAATTTCGCTCGATTCCGTGGCCGCGCTTTCGGACACCATTTGGGTGCAGGGCTACAAGACCGACGTTCCGGCGCAGTTTTCGAGCTACCCTGGCGTACTCGGCGATTGCCCGCTCAAAAAAATTCCCGTGACCGTTTATGACTGGTTGCACGGTACCAAAGGCGACGGCAACGGCAGCGGCAAAAATGGCGACCCCGCAAACGGTGTCAGTGCCGACTTTGGTTCGGGCGGATGTTCCGGCAAAGACAAGGCTGTGACAGGCATGGTCGAATACAACCTCGGCGAAAACGGAGTCCCCGTGCGCGCAGATCCGTTCCCCGAAAAATGCAAGATTACGGAACATCTCGACAGTTGGTTTTTGTCCGAAGTCATCGCCAAAGACGACGAAGGCAACGAATACACCAACATGACTTGCCGCGACCTTTATGTGTCTATGGACGACGAAGGATTTTGGCTTGCCGAAGTTTCCAAAGACCAGATTTCTAAAGGCAACGAGGCCAATTCGGACGGCATGTTCCTGCTGGACGATTTTGAATTTCTCGACGAAGCGAAAACAGTTCCGAACCCTTATTACGACCAACTGAAGGGAACAAAAATCGGAAAGCATAACTTCGGTTATGCCGCAAAAATCCAGGCGACGTTTGAATACGTTCCGGGGCAGTATTTTGATTTTTACGGCGACGACGATGTGTGGGTATTTATCGATCACCGCCTGGCGGTAGACATTGGTGGGCAGCATGGCCAGGTGGCGGGCGCTGTGGATCTCGATACCATCGGGCAGAATACGGGCGACAAACTTGTTCCCGGCAAAATCTATGACTTCCATATTTTCTATGTGGAACGTCATACGGGCTCTTCGAATTTCCGCATGCGTACCTCGATTGATTTGCAGGTCGATGCGTCAATCTTCTTGTCGTCGGACAATCGCGACGGCGGCACCACATACGAAGTCTGGCAGATAAACAAGAAGAACAAGCTTTCTTGCAACTTTGATGCAAATTCAACCGAGCTCGATACGACCGGTGGCGTGTCTACCTTCAAGCTTACGGGTGGAAACCTCGCAGGGCCAGAAATTCTGGGCATTGGCACCCATTACGAAGGTATCAAGATTACGAGCGATTCGACGTTCTCCATTGACTCTGCAGCGATTGTTTCTAGCTTTGCGCTTGCCCCCGGCCATTACTTTTTAGAGATCACGCTCAAAGCGGATCCGAGTCAAATGGTGAAGGTCGAAATTACGGTGCCCTCTTATTCTGTGCCGAGTGTTGCGTTTGCAAAAGAAGACTGGACGATTCTCGGTAAAGAGGTTTCGGGCGACACCGCCCAAATTGGCCCCTGGGCGTATGCGACTTACCAGGTGAACATTACCTTCTTTGAAGAATGGGCGAAGGTCAACAATTACAACCGCAAGATTAACCTTTCTTTCTCGAACCCGGATATCGATATTTTAGATACGGTGGGCGGCAAGAAAATCAATGCCGTGACTCTCGACGAAAACGGTCGCGCCACGTTCTACGTACATGCGAATTCCCCTGTGTCGGGCGTGAACCTTACGGCCAAGGGCGCTGCAGCGGGTGTTTCGGTGTGGAGTAACTTGAAATTTGCCGAACCGCCTGCACCCCGTGTAGAACGCGCTATTGTGGTAGATAGAAACGGTGACGGCCGTGCAGATAGTTTGTATGTGCATTTCGAACGTTCTATCAAGGGCAGTAGTCAACTTGATTCAATCCAGTTTACTTTTGGCGAATCGTTCCAACCGACATCGAAATTCAAGGTGATAAACGAAACCGATATCGTGATTACGGCTGAAGACATGACCGGCGAAGGTTGCAGCAAGAGCGTTTGCGGCTTTGGCAGCAGGCAATTTACGGGCGATGCGTCCGGTGTTTACACAGGGACTTTGAACAATTGGTTCACCTACAAAAACGAAGGCGAAGTAAGCAACTTCTACATCGAAAATGAACCGGTAAGCGATGGCGTTGGCCCTATTGTTCTTGCGGCTTCGAAAACCGAAAGCAAAGACGGAAGCAGAATCTTGAACATTACCTTTAGCGAAGCGATTACAGATGAATCCAGGTCCGCCTTTGCCGAGATGTTTGAATTCACCTGCATACGTTCGGGCTCGAATCAGGTGCCCGAAAAGCCTGTATTGCAGAGCGGTTTGGGCGCGCAAATGATGCTGGTTTATGCCGTAAGCGAAATGGATGCGGTGCTCCCGAATGCCGGAGACATGATCCGCTTTGCGCCTCGCGGCTCTGCTCGTGATTTGGTCGGCAATGCGCCACATGCCGAAAACCCGTGGGTCGTAATTACCGGAAACCAGGATCTCGGCGTAGAAAATCCAGGCGTTGTCGCTCTTGGCGAAGACCCGTACGACATCATCAAGAACAATTCCGTAACGCAGCCGAAGCTCATTACGGGCACAACGCAGACTGCCCAGCAGATAGCGGATTCCTTGGGCGTGCAAGGGTCGCTTCTTGATTTCGATATCGCAAAAATCATGGTGGAACAGACGAAAAATGCGGTCGATGCTCTTGAAATCTTTGTCAAGTCGCGCATCGGGAGCGAAACCGATTACGACACGACTATTACGAGCATTAGCGAACAAGAAGCGCTTGCGCAATTGTTCAACGATATCCGCGTGAATCTGTTAGACACGTCGTACGGATTTAGCGAACAGACCATCAATGGAATCTTGGACGGCTCAATTACTGAAGAAAACTACAAGAACTTTGTGGGCGAACAGGAACTTGGCGTGATTGCGACCATGACCGAAGCCAATATCGATGCAAGCCGCGACACGACCATTACCATAGGCGGCGTTACAACGGTAACTCAGGGCGACATGTTCGAATTGATTCGCAGCGGAAAATTGGATGCCGAACTCGCCGAGGCGGGGGTGAGCGAAAAACTGGTCGAGGCGATCAAGCGGGGCGATGTGACCGAATACAACCTCGAAGAATACCGCAGCGGCGAAAAGACGGTTGTGGCCGACAATGCAGTGGAACTTTACTACCGCACGCATTATTTTAGCCAATTTGGCCAGTATGTGGGCGGAACGTCGGGTTCCATCAAGTGTTCCGACAAAGAAGTGTACGGCGACGAAGGCTGCCTCAAAAACAAGGGTAAAGTGTTCCTGGCCTGGAACATGCGCTCCAAAAACGGGCGTTTGGTGGGTACAGGCGTCTATATTGCGCGTCTCGAAGTCAAAATTGTGGTAGACGGCAAGAATACGGTGCACCGCACGCACGATTACCTATGGGGCGTACGCCGCGGAAAATCGGGTTTTTAACTTTCCATTGACATTATGTCAAAAGAATCTCCTTTTAGGGGGTTCTTTTTTTTCGTTTAAAAGGTAATTTATAATCAGGTTGTTTGAAAGGTGGAAAAGGAAGGTGTTCTTATGAAGTTTGGTTTTAAGGTCAGGCATGTTGCCTGTGGTATTTTGGCTGCAATGGCCATTTCGTCGGTGAGTTCCTTCGCGGTAACGAGCCAGTTCCGCGGCGTGAACTGGGCCGATAAACGTGACAATTTCGTGTCAGACGTGCTGGTGCTTTCGGGCATGAGCCTGTCGGACAATTACCAGTCGGCATCTGTGGTGGCAGACCGCGTTATCGGGCAGTTCCAGGAGCTGTTCGGCACCAACAGCGTGCGCATTCCGGTGAACGAACCCACGGTTCTCAAGTTCTGGGATACCTACACGGGTGTTATCGATATGGGCCTTTCCAAGGGCCGCATCGTGATGGGCTACTGGGGCCCCGCACAGCCTTCGGGCCCGAAAAATATGAATGATTGGTGGAGCATGTGGGCAAAAATCGTCGAAAAATACGGCGACCACCCGAATGCCTATTTTGAAATCTTCAATGAACCGCACATGTACAGCAAAACGGAACTGCGCGATCTTTATGCCCAATGGCTGAGCAAGTTCCCGAATGTGCCGCGCGACCACATTCTGCTCGACGGCTCGGGCCTTGCGTGGAATGTGCCCGACATTGCCGACGACCCGCGCTTCGAAGGTTGCCTTTTCGCGGTGCACGAATACACGTTCTGGAACATGAGCATTACCACCGAACAGGGCTGGAAAAACAGCTTCAAGGGCAAAGTGGGCAAGTACGTTGACCGCACGGTGTGTACGGAATGGGGCGGTGCCATGAGCCCTGGTGACAAGGCGGGCGTGCATTACGACTACATGGACTATAATTCTACTCCGACGAATTACTTTATGGCCTACATTCGCGGCATGTCCGATCAATTGCGCGAATGGGAAATGGGCAGTTTTTACTGGCCGGGGTTGCGTGATGGTGACTGGTATAGTATGACCAAGCGCAGCGGCGAAGGGGCGAACATCAAGCTCCAAATCGTGAACCAGTCGGGCGTAGACCGCATGAAAATGGCCTGGGCCGACACTGTCGAAACGAACCCGCCAGAACGCAAGGCATACGGTGACAAGGTTGCCGAAATTCCGGGAAAAATCGAGGCCGAAAATTACGACGAGGGCGGTAACCGCTTCAGTTTCTACGACAAAGATGCTACCAACAAGGGCGAAACTTATCGCGAAGACGCTGTGGATGTCGTTACCCTGGATGGTGCGACTTGCAATGGTGACGCTTGCAAGGGTTACGCGATTGGTTACACCGAGGCGGGCGAGTGGCTTGAATATAGCGTGAAGGTCGCTGCCGATGGCAAGTACGGCGTTCGCGCGAATGTAGCGACCGCTTCCGAAACTTCAAAAATCCAGTTGCTTGTCGACGGCAAGGTGCTTCTCGATACCATTACATTCGAAAAGGTCGACACAACCTGGAATGTATACAAACAAGTTAATCTCGGAGCCGCAAGCCTTACTGTCGGCGAACACATTCTAAGGCTTGTCATTGCAGGTAGCTATGTGAATGTAGACTGGCTAGAGTTCTGCGAAAAAGAAACTTGCGAAGACAAGACAGGAATCCGTGCCATCGCTCCGGCGGCGGTTTCTAAGGCGGCTCCGCGCCTGCGCAAACAAGGCGGCAAGCTCTTTGTCGAAAAGAACGGCGTGCGCTTTGACTTGACCGGACACCGTATCAAATAAGTGTTTCGGCATTGACAACTTGTCAACGAGAACTCCCGAAAAGGGAGTTCTTTTTTTGACATCAAAAGGTATTTTTTTTACTGGTGTGGATTTTTCGTGAGGTTTCTTATGAATACAAAGATTCTTTCTTTGGCGTTTGGCTGCACGCTCGCTTTTGCCGGTGCTGCCGCTGCTGCCACCCAGGCAACGTTCTATGTTTCTCCTTCTGGAAGCGATGCTGCCGCGGGTACAAAAGATGCTCCGTTCAAGACGATCACGCAGGCACAAAAAGCCGTGCGTGCCATTAATGGCTCCATGACAGGCGACATCGAAGTCATTCTCCGCGAAGGCACCTACGCGCTCCCCGCAACAATCAACTTTGACGAACGTGACGGCGGTAAAGACGGCCACTACGTGCGTTATAAAGCGGCCGATGGCGAAAAGCCCTTGATTACCGGCGGTATGGGCATTACCGGCTGGACCATTCACGACGAGGCGAACAACATCTGGAAAGCCGAAGGCGTCGATGGCCGTTTCCGCCAGCTTTACGTGAACAACCGCAAGGCGGTTCGCGCTTGTTTCCCCAACGTGATTGCCGCAAACGAAAAGGGCAACGGCGGTTTCGACCACGATTTCGTGCGCCTCACGAAGGTGGACTCTTCGGGCCGCGCCTTCGATGTCTCCGCCGACTACGTCAAGAATATCAAGAACATCGAAGATGTCGAAATCCACTTGATGATTGCCTGGTCCGAAAACATCTTGCGCCTGGAAAAGGCCCAGGTAAACGGCGGCACCGCAAAGCTCATCCCCAAGGATCCTGAACGCACCAAGCTGTTCCACCGCGCTTTCCCCATGCTCGGCACCGCCTTCATGAGCAATCCGCCCAAGCAGCAGGTTTTCTACTTGGAAAATTCTTACGACTTGATTGACGCTCCGGGTGAATGGTACCTGGACGAAAAGAATCAAACGCTTTATTACAAGCCCCGTGAAGGCGAAAGCATGGCGACTGCCCACGTGGTTGCACCCCGCCTCAATACTTTGTTCAGCGTTTTGGGTAAAGACACCAAGAACAAAGTGGGCTACATGAGCTTCGAAGGCCTCATCTTTGCTCATTCCAACTATACCCGCCCGAGCGAAGAAGGTTTTTTGGATTTGCAGGCAGCAAACTTCAATGTAGATGTTCTTCCGGATCCGGGTCGCGGAAACTGGGAAAAGTTGAACAGTAACAAGTATTTGCTGTGGCGCCCCGATGCGGCTTTCCGCGTCGAAAATGCGCATCATTTTTTGGTGCAGGGTAACGTATTCTCGCAGATTGCAGCCACGGGCCTCGACTTTGTCTCGGGCACTAACGATGACATGATCCAGGGCAATGCCTTCTTTGAAATCGGTGCCGCGGGCATTATGCTGGGCAAGTTCTATCAGGATTCTACGACCGAAATCCATATCGCTTACAACCCGAGCGACAAGGACGAAATCAGCACCCGCGATACGGTCAAGAACAACCTGGTCACCAACGTGACGAACGAACATCAGGGTGCCGTAGGTATTGGCGCCGGTTACCCCCGCTATGTGGTAATCGAACATAACGAAGTTTCTTACACTTATTACTCCGGTATTTCCATTGGCTTTGGCTGGACAAAGAATCAGACTGCCATGACCAATAACCATGTGAACTGGAACGAAATTCACCACATTGCCCGCCTGCTTTGCGACTCCGGCCCGATTTACACTTTGAGTAACCAGGGCACCGGTAGCGAAATCCAGCACAACTATATCCACGATAACGGAACTTCCAAGTGGGCCGACTACTGGAATGTGCCCATCTACCTGGACGAAGGCTCCAGCGGCTTTACCGTGAAGGAAAACGTGTTCAAGAATTCCCCTGCAGGCGTGGGCCAGAATCAGGCGGGTCAGAATAATCTCCAGCAGTCCAACAACTATTACAGCGATGACGTCGTGAACAACGCCGGTATCGAAAAGTCCTTCCGTTACATCCGCGACATCAAGGAAATTCCGCTCGCCGACTTTAACGGTGCTGTGGAACAGACCCCGTACAAGGCTCAGTTCACCCTTCCGGGAATCGTGCAGCTCGAAGACTACGATGAAGGTGGCCAGAGCGTATCGTTCTACGACAAGGACTTTGTGAACGAAGGCGGCGTGTACCGCGAAGACGGTGTCGACATTGTGCAGGTGGATTCTGCTGACGCCAGCAAGGGCTATGCCATTGGTTACACCCAGGCAGGCGAATGGCTTGAATACTCTGTGAACGTGGTGACCGCAAGCAAGTTCGTGTTCCGCGCCAGTGTGGCAGACGGCCTTGAAGGCGGTGGCATTCGCCTCTTCATTGACGGCAAGGCTGTAACTGATACCATTGCGGTACCGCAGACCGAAGATTGGAACACCTATACGCTCATGGACGGCGAAACTAGCGAAATCGAAAAGGGCGACCATGTGCTTCGCGTGCAGTTTACCGGTAGCTATGTGAATCTGGACTGGATCCAGTTCGCGCTCACCAAGGAAGAACTTAACACCACCGGCATTCGCGACTACAGCGTGAACTTCATGCCGAATGCGGATCGCTCTCTGAAGGTGTTTAACGCAAGCGGTCGCCTGATGGGTGTCGTCAATAACCGCGCAGGCCTCTCGATCACCGAAACCTTGAAACAGGCTGGCCTTGCAAAGGGAATCTACCTGGTGCTTGGCGCCGGCAAGACGCTCCGCGTGCAGCTCAAGTAGAGTTTACTCCTTGCCTAATTGCCACCTGGGATTCCTTCCGGGTGGCTTTTTCATCTATGATTGGTTATATTTATGATGTTCGACCATTCAGGAGGTAACATAGAATGTTGCGAGTCGGAAATTTTTTTGTATATGGTGCGGTTTGCGCATTGTCTTCGATGTTGTTCGTTGCCTGCGGTGGTGACTCGGCCTCGTCTAGCTCGGGCGAAGATACTCGGTCTGTGATAGACAGCTTGATGGAAGCCTATTCGATTACAGTCGAAAATGACAAATTGGTAATGTCTATTAATGATACGGTTGACAAGAAAAAACAAGTTATCTCTTTCGAGGAAACTATTTGGCCGTCTTGGAAGTGTCTTGTTAAAAATGAAAAGTTTCAGTGGGGCATAGTAGATGAATCTTTTAAGATGGATTCCTATAAATACCTATTTGTAGGAGATACCTTGGTTCTGTTTTCTGAGCGATTCAATGGATCTTTTGAAAGTGATGGCAGCATGTATGTCGGGGGATCTGCCGGAAATATTGAAGGAACGTGGACTCCTACGTCTTGTTCGTACAGGGAATCTAAAAAAGAGACGGTGTGTCGCGATGGAAATAGTCGGATAGGCACAGATATAAGAATTGCGAAGAACACCGTCTCGTTTATTGCTCCTGGCAGCGTGTCTGATGTGTTGGATTCTTCAGACGTATTGGAACTCAAGCGTGTTGATTTTGGGTACAAGATTAATGGTGTTCGTACCTATCTGTATAAATCGCTTTATACCGGGAAAGTTGTCGAATTCCGAGCCACAAGCTTAATGGTGTATCCCTATATAGGTGATGATGAAACTGTGTATCCTGAGTATACTGATGAACAGCTAGAATCCCTTGGTATAGAAAGCCTTTCGATTACGGATACCGGAGAAACGTTCAAAATTGGCGGAAAAACATATTCTGTAGAAATTACTAGAGCGGAGTATTTGGATGGCGGGGACTATGAATCTAGCCTATTTGCTGAACTGCAGGTGACATCGGATAGTACGACTTGTACCTATTATGACGAACGTACCAAAGAAATTCCCAAGTTCCTGTGCTCAGAAGAAAATGCCAAGTACATTAAGGATTTTACGGACAGTGTAGATGCGTCCGGTAATGCTTTTACCCTCGCGCATAACTATGAAAAGAATAACAAGACGAAATTCTTTGCTTGCCTGAAAAAGATTCTTCCGGAACCGACTGGTACGGCTAAAAAATTCGATAAATTGACCGAATTTGACATGTAGAATCGACCATAAGCTTATTTTTTGCTTTTAGCTATTGCTTTTTCTAATTTAATTTTATAAAATTGAATTGTATGCAATTAAATCTATAAAACGCGGAGGCAAAATATGACCATCTACGATTACACGCTCACCGACGGCAAAGGAAACGAAGTCCCGCTCGCAAATTTCAAGGGCAAGGTAATGCTCATCGTGAACACGGCGACCGGCTGCGGCTTCACGCCGCATTACAAGCCCATCGAACAGATGTACTCCGATTTCCACGACAAGGGTTTCGAAGTCATCGATGTTCCCTGCAACCAGTTCAAAGGCCAGACTCCCGGTACCGATGAAGAAATCCACGAATTCTGCACGCTCCATTACGGCACCGAATTCCCGCAGATGAAAAAGTCCGACGTGAACGGCCCCGATGAACTCCCGCTCTACACCTACCTGAAATCGCAGAAAGGTTTTGAAGGTTTCGGGTTCGGCGTGAAGGCCGCCGCCATGGCGCTTTTGCTCAAGAGCATCGACAAGGACTACAAGAAAAATCCCGATATCAAATGGAACTTCACCAAGTTCGTCGTGGACCGCGAAGGCAATGTAGTTGCACGCTTCGAACCCACCGCCGACATGGACGCCGTGCGCGCCTGTGTAGAGAAACTGCTCTAGGAACCCCCATGAACTGTCCCCAGCTAAAACTCGAAAACCAGCTGTGCTTTCCGCTGTACGCCGCGTCCAAAGAAATCACGCGCCGCTACGCCCCGTACCTGGAACCGCTTGACCTCACGTACACGCAGTACATTGTGATGCTTGTGCTGTGGGAAGAAAAGAAGTGCAACGTCTCTGAACTCGGCAAAAAGCTATTCCTCGATTCGGGCACGCTCACCCCGCTTCTGAAAAAGCTCGAAGCCAAGGGCTACATCCAGCGTACCCGCGAACAAAGCGACGAACGCTGCCTTTCCGTAAGCCTCACCCCCGAAGGCGAATCGCTCAAGCGCAAAGCTGCAAGCGTCCCCAAGTCCATGGCCAGCTGCGTCAACCTCTCCGACACCGAAGCCAAGACCCTGTACACCCTGCTGTACAAGGTCTTGGAAGGGCTTTAATTCAACTCGCCATGAGTTGTTAAAGGATCCGACGACGAAGCTTGCAGCAGCTGGGCCTGGTGCTTGAGTTCAACCACTCTCACTGTAGGGGTTGAGTATTCTTTTTTCTGTTCGATTTCTTTTTTCATATTTATCAACTCGTATTATTAAATGTTTTACTTGTTTAAATAAACGCCCTTGGCCATGCGGCCTGCGTCGCGGACAGAACGGCCCTTCAGGTCGTAAGTATGCGTCGTGCGGTTCAGGCGGATTTCTCCGGTACGGCTGTTGAACTGGCCAATGACAGTTGTATGTTCTTCGCCTTCTTTTTTACCATCAACGACAACAATGTTCATCACCTCCGGAAGATCGTCATCGATGGAGGCAATCGGGCGCAAACTGCTGCCATTATTCACATTAACACTTTGGACCGGACTCTTGTAGATATAGCCACGGAACGGCTTGATGAAGGCGCCTTCGCCCACCTTGACAAACTGGCCAACAGAGATGTCAGACGTGGCGGTACCCGCAAAGCCATAGGCTGCAGCCTTGTTCGTACCCAACACTTCCGGACTGTTGGCATCCCAGGTTTTGCCTTGGACAACGCCACGGAATACATAATTACCATACTGATTGTAATCATCAGACTGCATTACATCAAAATCACCATCCTCTGTCGGAGTCGCCTTAAGAACAAGGTCAGTCGTTTTTTTGATTACAATGTTCGTTGCATTGGATTTGAGCTTGATTAAATACGGCTTGTACGCTTCCATCGTATATGATACACTTAACCAATTACTGTACCAAACAAAATCCACAGCCACATACTTATTATTACTTTTATCAACGCCTATGCCGAGGAACATGTAGACCTGATCTAAATTCTCGATTTCTTCAGCCTTGATTTCGAACGGGAACATAATAGTGGAATAATTATTTCCCCCCACGACAACAGGGAACGTACGTTTAAAAATAATCGTGTCAACAACCATATCCTTCGCAAAGTTCACAGCTTCATTGCCGCTATAATCGCCGTCAATAATACCAATAGTCTTGCTACCAGGAGTTACAATTTCGGCAGCTTTTGCTGGGCGCATGAAAGGATTTTCTTCAATACTTCCTTCTACATCATCGACGGTAACAGTACCGACAAATCCATCAGATCCTCCAATGCTATAAGGAGCATTCTTTCCCTTTATTGCTATAACTTTAGCAACATCTTTTGTAATTGTAACTTTTCCACAGGACCCTTCGTCTGCACGGCCAATGCCGGCAGCTCCGTCACCTCCCATTGCTATAATTTTACCGCCACTGATAGTTATATCGCCACACTTCGATTCTGCACTATAACCGCCACCGCCAATGCCAGCTGCATATTGACCACCAGCGGCGGTAATTTCACCAGCTTCGATAACGATATTGCCAATAGCATCATCCTTACAAGAGCCAATGCCGGCCGAAGTGTAACCTCCCACTGCTTTAATTTTACCACCTTTGATAACGAGATGGCCACAATTTGTATAACGGTTACAGCCGATACCAGTTCCATAACCATTGCTACTTGCTTCAAGGGAACCATCACCCTCAATTGTCATCGTATATTTTTGGCCATCTTTATCTTCTGGCACCTGGACGCCCGGGTAACTTTCATAATACCCCTTCATGATATTTTTCCCCCTAAGATCGAGGGTACAGTTCCCCAGACAGCTAATACCAGCCGACCTAAACTGACCTTCATTCACACCAAGAACTTCAGCGTTTGAAAGCATGATTTTAGCATTGTTGGCGACTAAAATTCTGACCTTCCTTTTAGTCCCATCAATGGTACCAGATATGACATCGCCATCCTTTAGCAAAAGTTCTTCACCAACTTCAGGGACTACTGAGATATTGTATGCCTTTCCTGCAAACGATGTTGAAGCAGCAAATAAAGCAAAAAATATAGGGTATATGCATTTCATATAATGACTCCTTCTTCTAAATGGGCTTTCGCCTTTACACTGCGTAAAATATACATTTTTTTTACAATGGTTAAGTTGTCGAAAACCAGCTGTGCTTCCCTCTGTACAAGGTCTTACTTGTTTAAATAAACGCCCTTTGCCATGCGGTTTCCACCGCGGACAGAACGACCCTTCAGGTCGTAGGTGCGCGTCGTACGGTTCAGACGGATTTTCCCTGTACGGCTGTTGAACTGGCCAATAACCGTCGTCTGTTCCGAGCCATCCTTTTCTCTGTCAACAATAATAACCTCCATCTCGTCCGGAAGGTCGTCGACAGGTGCGGGCTGGTACAAGGCATGGGACTGCGCCCGCGGTGCTGATTGCGGTACCGGCTTTTTATAGATATAGGCGCGGAACGGCTTGATGTAGGCTCCTTCGCCCACCTTGACAAACTGGCCAATCGAGATATCTGTAGCGGATGAACCCGCAAAGCCGTAGGCCGCGGCCTTGGCTGTTCCCTCGATTTCTGGATCGGTAGCATCCCAGGTTTTTGTTTGTACAACGCCACGGAACACGAAATCACCATATGCACTATAATCGTCGTCCTGCGCCACGTCGTATGCATCAGCGTCGGTCGGACTAGCCTTGAGCACAAGCGGGTTCGTATTATTTATGGAAATACTCGTTTTTCCAGACTCAAGCTGGATTAGATACGGCTTGTACGCTTCAAGCTTGGCAGTGCCGTAATTACATTTTGTGTTAGATTGTTCATTGCACCAGACCCGTTCCACAGCCACATACTTATGGTTTGTGCTATCAATGCCTATGCCGAGGAACGAAACAACCTGTTTTACGTTTCCAACTTTATTTGCGCTGATTTCGAATGGGAACATGATAGTAGAATAATTATTTTCACCATCGATGGCAGGGAAGGTGCGTTTAAAAATAACATTATCAACAGACGCATCTTCTGTAAGGCTCAAGGCGTCTTCGCCGTTATAATTGCCGTTAATAAAGGCGACGGTCTTGCTACCAGCGGTTTCAACATCAACAAGTGCCGCAGGGAATTCAAAGGAACTCTTTGCAATAGGCCCCATAACAACTCCACCGATAGTAATCGTAGAGGCAGATTCCTCATCCCCAACATTGATGCTATAGGGAGCATCAATCCCCTTTGTTGCCATAACCTTAGTTATGTCATTGGTAATTATAATATCGCCACTTTTTCCTTGATCACCATTGCCTACGCCGGCAGCTTGTTTACCAGCCGTCGCTTCAACTTCGCCACCACTGATTGTTATAGCGCCACTGGTTCCTCCATTGCCACTGCCTATGCCGGCTGCATAACTACCACCCATTGCTGTAACAATACCGCCTCTGATTGTTATAGCGGCGCTTACTCCACTTGAGCCGCTGCCTATGCCGGCAGCTTGAGGGCCACCCGTTGCTGTAACTTCGCCACCACTGATTGTTATATTACCGCAGGTTCCTCTACCGCCGCTGCCTATGCCGGCTGCATAACTACCACCCGTTGCTGTAACAATACCGCCACGGATAATTATATTACCACAGTTTTTTTTACCAAACTCGGCGTCATTGTCACTATAACCACCGCCTATGCCGGCGCCATAACCGCTGCTTCTAGCATCAAGGGAGCCATTGCCCTCAATCACTAACGTATATTCATCACCTGCTCCTTCATTTTTCGCAGCTTGAATGCCAGGAAATTCATCATAAAAACCCTTCACTGTATTAGAGCCTTTGAGAACGACGGTACAATTACCCAGGCAGGTAAGGCCCGCCCACGGGCAACCTTTTGAGTTGGAGCTGTTGATTGTCGCGTCACTGAGTGTGACCTTGGCATCGTTGGCGATGGAGATCTTGATTTTATTTTGAAGCGAGCCCGTCAGGACATCGCCATTCTGCGCTGTATAATTGCCTGTTAACGTAGAAAGATCGACTGTCGCAGCAAACGGTGCCGTAGCAGCAAATAAAGCAAAAAACATAGGGTATATGCATTTCATATAATGATTCCTTGTTATAAGTCCATTTTCGCTTTTAAGCCGCGCGAAATATACATTTTTTTTTACAATGGTTAAGTTGTCGAAAACCAGCTGTGCTTCCCGCTGTACAAGGTTTTGGAAGGGTTTGGGGCTCCTTAAAGAACTTTTGCTCAACCAATTCTACTTTATCTGCGATATGGCGTAAAGCGGACATATTTGAACGTGGCGAATTGCATTTTCCGCTTCGACATCGCAGTAGTCGAATTGCCCTAAGTTTTCAAGAGAAATACGATAAGCGTTCGAAAGATTTTTCTCGCGCATCATATTCCATAGGCTCTTCATGCCCCCCTGGGTATCTGCCTTGACCTCGATAGGCATGACATGCCCACCAAGGGAATCTACATAATCCACTTCGGACTGGCTATTCTTTTGCATCCGCGTCCAATAGAATAATTCGTGCCGCATATTTGGCGTCTTGTTCCGTAAAAGTTCAAGCCCGGCAACCATTTCTGCCAACGAGCCCTTGTTCACAAGATCCGTGGCACTTGCCGTGAGAATTGCAGAGATAGTCTCGGAAATGTCGCCAAGGGACATATTCATTAAACGTAATTGCAAACCGGAATCGAGAAGCAGGTATTTTTGGTAAGACGGATCCGCTTCGCTCCCCAAAGGGAGTCCGTTTGCTGCAGAACGTGTTACGGGAGTGACAATTCCCGCAAGGGTAAGCAACTGCATGGCTTCACGGATTTTTTCTGTTTTGTAACCGTTCCCTACCTTTGCATACGTGAATTTCTTTGTGATTTGCAATGCCGCACTTCGGAATGCAGACCTGAGTAAAGTAGGGTCGACATTCTTCTTGTATTTGGCAAAATCATCTTCGTACGAAATCAGAATGTCGTCTTGGATAGATTGACACTGTAGGTAGTCCTTGCTTTCAATCCACTTGGCGACTACTTCTGGCATTCCGCCCACCATGAGGTAGGTTCTGAAAAGTTCCACGAATTTATTGTGAACCGTTTCCGGCAACGGCTTATCGCTCGATGCCTGATCGCGGACTTTTAGAAGCTTGTCAAAACCATTTGCCTGCGCGAACTCGTCAAAGGTCATGGGGTACATGAACATGGAATGGATGCGGCCCACGCCAAAAGTCGGGAGTTCCTGGAGGGCGAATTCAAGCAGTGATCCGGCGGCAATCACATGCAAGCAGGGCAAATCCTCCTTGAAAAAACGGAGCGACATGATCGCTTCGGGGCAAAGCTGAACCTCATCTAGAAAAAGGAGCGTCTGTCCAGGAATAATAGGCCTGGCACTTATAGCGGAAATTTCAGCAACGATTCTATTCACATCCAGATTTTTGTTAAAAACCTCTTTGTATTCCGGATTCTTTTCAAAATTGATGCTGACGCAATTTTCGAAGTGCTCACCCAGGTGTTCAACAGAACTAGATTTCCCTACTTGGCGTGCTCCACGTAGCAGTAGCGGCTTGTGGTCTTTCTGCTTGGACCATTCCAACAAGAATCTGTCAATTTTTCGCTCAAAATACATTCTAGAACCGCCTTCGGACATTTTCCAAAGAAAAATATAGTCAATTTTGGATATTTTCCAAACAAATAATTCGCCGTTTTCGGATATTTTCCAAAGAAATAATTCAAAAAATGCGATTTTAGCGGTTTTTCATCATTCTTCATCAAAAAACCTCCTTTTTTACCGCCCCTCCATGAACGCGCTATTCGTCCTTTTTCCGAATGAGTCGTTTCGTAGTATGCATTTCCTTTTGCAGAAGGCGCATGCGCTCTTCCAACAGTTCCTTCGAAGGCAACGCATCTTTGATGCGGATGTTGTTGTATGTCGCGACCCCCATCGGCGTGCCCAGCCCACGGAAAGACCACTGTACATCGGTTGAATCCATGTTGGAACAAATCAACAGCCCGATTGTCGGATTGTCTTCGGGTGCCTTCAGCAACTCATCTACCGCGTTCACGTAAAAGTTCAGCTTGCCGACAAATTCCGGCTCAAACGGCTTTGCCTTCAGCTCGCAGGCGACGAAACAACGCAGGCGGATATGGTAAAACAGTAAGTCAATTTTGCGGCTTCGCCCACCAACAAGTACCTCTTTTTGCCGTCCGATGAAGGCAAAACCCGTACCCATCTCAAGCAAGAGATCGGTGACATTCTTCGTAAGGGCATCTTCCAGTTCAGCCTCGTCGTAAATTTCGTGACCAACAGTCGCAAAGCCAAAATCGTAGTTCTCTTTCAGCACATCTTGAACAAGTTTGCTCTGCAAATCGGGCAGTTTTTCGGTAAAATTGTTGACTATCTTGCCTTGGTGGCTGTAAAGATCTGCCTTGATGCAGTTGATCAACGCAGCGCGGCTCATCCCTTGTTCCACAGTCTTTTTGATGTAAAACAGGGCCTCATCTACAGATTTGCATTTCGTGATAATTTCTACATGGTGACGCCAAGGGATACCGGCAAAGATTGCTGGTAATTCTGCACCAACTTGGTGCAGTTTTGCCATGTCTAATTCTGCAACAGGCTGTTGCAGTTTTTCTCTGTCAAGTCGGCTAGACTTAGTTTTGGCTAATTCTCTACCAGCTTGGTAGAGAATTTGATTAGCCCCTTTCTGCGTATAAAAACAGTACCATTTCTTCATAAACCACAGATTCGACACTGAAAATCCGTCTGCATTAGGGAACTCCCGCCGCAAATCCAGGCTGAGCTGTTCCACGACTCCCGTACCCCAGCGCTCCTCGGCCTTTTTGCGCACCAAGTCGCGCCCTAGCAGCCAGTTGAACTGCAGTTTTTCGGCATTTACCTTGATGACCGCCTTTACCTGTGCCGAGCGGTAACGCTGCTTTAGTTCCGTAATCCAGTTGATGTAATCAGAATCAATATGGATATTGTGAGATTCAATCTTTCGATTGCTCATAAAAAACCTCTCTTTAATAACAATACGAAGGCGCAAATACGCAGACGCACAACGTATGTTGAGCCTTAGCTTTCTAGTAGTTTTATTTGGGAAGCTCTTGCGGTGCTGTTGGCGGGGGCTTTCCCCGGCGTTACCTGGCGCGGCTTTCGCCACACACTCGAGCAGGCTGCTTCTCCTGCCAGCTATCCAACAACATCAACAAGAAGGTTGATGAACCCCACCGCGGATGCACGTACGGGCGCATGGCCTATGCCGACTGTCGCAGGGATTGTCGTAATACGAGGGTAAATATAAACAATTGAAATCAGCAAGTCAATGTAAAGAGCAAACCATTGCTTTTTGGACGCTGCGGAATTAGTTTTCTCTGTATCATGTTCAACGCATCGCTGTCGTGGGTCAAAAGCGCGAAAGTCTTTCTGAAAGTCCAGGCGGGCACGGGCGACAACCTGCTCGAAGAAGACATTCGGGAAGGGTTCACCGACTATTGCCTATGGTCCATGTTCCGGCCGGAAAGCATTGACACCGACGGCGAACTCGACATGGAATGCCTGGACAGCGGCATGGCCCTGTTCAGGGAAAACTGCACCCCCGAAGAGGCGCTGGAATCGAGCTACCGGCAAGCCTTCGAAAAAGATTACGACAAGGACGACGTCGTGGTATTGATGGAAGAGTGACAGGCTCTTTTCTGTTTATATGGCGAAAAAAGCGCCGCTGAGAGCGGCGCCGTGTTTACCATTGTCTTTGATTGCTTGTTATATGCCATCCGGATCCCTCTGGACAGCGGTAAACATGCATCGTTATACCTGTTGCAATTCTGCGTTGGTTGGCGACAATGTTCGCCTCAGATTCAGAATGGTACAGGTTCTTTTTCTTGCCATCTTTGCCACTACAAGAACACACTATTTCCTCCTTCCCTGGTACTTAACATCTGTCGGATTGCAAATACGCGATTTGTTTTTCATCGCATCGAGATACTGCTCGTTGAACCCCGTTGTACCCTTGTTGGAGTTGTTCATGTTGCTAACGTTATCTTCTGGTTTCATCTTTTTTATCCTTTGAATCTCCAAGGCTGAATTACCTTAGGAGCAAGAACAAAAATACCTTGATAGCAGTTGCTAAACAAGGCGTTTCGTGAACCGGGAAAAAACTGAAAAAGGGGGCAAAAAGAAAAAAAGGGGGTAAGAGAACTTTTTACACCATTTTTGTCATAACTTGCTGGTAGAGCTTTTTGATGTCAACTGCATTAAATGCGTCATGATTATTTTTGTAGGTGTCGTAACTGGTTTGAATGGGGATTGCCTTGGCGGTTGAAAGAATGAACATTGCCCTGTAACATTGCAAAGGCATCTCGCTATAGTCTTTTTCTCCTAGCTCTTCAAAGTGCTTGTTTATATCTTTTTTGCTGACGCCTTTTAAAAAATTGCTGACGCCTGATTTCGATAAAATATCTGGTAATATTATCTCCATAGCCTCATTAAAAGATGCGCCTTGTAATTTTAGTTCTGCTACTTCGGGCAGAGATATTTGTGAGATTGTATTTTCGTAAATGTCTATGTCTTGCTTGTTAGAAAGGGTGATTATTTCTCCGTAGGACCCTTGTTTTTTCAAATCCTTTATGCTGAATTTTCGTGCTTTTTTCTTGAATATGTCTTCGTCAAGCGTAATGCACGCTTGAATTTTTTCTTTCTCTTTTATTTTTTCTAAATCGAAAATAGGATTGAGATCAAGGAAAGATCTCCATGTTGCGTGGGCTAATAAAGAAAGTGTCTTTACCACTGAGCTTCCTTTTTCAAACTGCAAATATTTTGTATGAAGCCCAATAATGTTGTAATAACGTCCCATACAAAGTAAATTTTTTAATGGGGTCACGTAACCGGCAAAACATCCCTTTTTTTTAGAAGTTTTGTTTCCGAATGCGACCAAGGCTTCCTTAAAGAAAAGGGAAAGATCTTCTTCGCTAAAATCGCTAAAGTCTGATTTCTCGACCAATTCTTTGTACCAATCCCTGGCCATGTCTTGGTCCGCCTCGTTTGCGTCTTTATCTTGCTTTATAAAATCAAAGAATTTAGCGTGGTTCTCCTTCCATTCTTTCACTTGGCTATTGTTTAAATTGCTTTCCTTCTCATAAGGATAAATAAACAAGAAACGATTGAAGTAGCTTGCGGGTTCGATGTTTCTTTTGGAAAACATGAATGATGCCAGTGAATATATGAAATCTACTTCTGCCAATGCCAAAATATCAGCTTCGTTTAATTTGTACTCTCGTCGATAATTTTTTGTCCACTTTAAAAATTTATGACATTCCTCTTTTTGTAGAATAGATTTTTTTAGCTCAATAGGGTTCTCAGGAATTTTATCGGTTTTAAAGTGATGGCCGTAGCAATAATTGATAACGCTTATAATAGAATTTTTCGTTTTATTTAAGTGTGCAGTTGCTCTTGTGTAATCTTCAATTATTCGGCTATTAAAGTAGTCGATAAAGACGCTAATGAGAAGCTTGTGACAAGGTAGATCTTCTTTTGCGTTTAGCACTTTTTCTCGGATGACATTAAAGAAGAGCGAATGGTCCAGGAATGTCTTCATGAACCTGTCGTAATCATAATAGAAGGCGAGACAATGGTGGTCCTTGTATTTTTCCGACATAGTAAACCTCTTCTTTAATATCCAAGTTTTATTTGCAATAAATTGCGCTTGTAACTTTCTTGGTTTTCTTCATCCCGTTATTGCTCATGCAAAAACCGCCATGAATATCGCCGATGAACTTAAGTGTGCCGTCTTTTCGGTAAATTTTCCAAGGTCCAAGATCCTCAATGTTTTGTGTTAGTAATGCACTAACAATGTCTTCTTTTGAAATGAATCGTTGAAATTCAGTTTGTGCGAATGTCGTGTCGGGGGTCGATAATTCAAATTCTCTATTGTAACCGCAGTTATAATAGTTTACGCCGAATTCCTGATCGTAATTGTTGAAGTATATATCCCCGATATTGAATTCGTCTGTTTTAAAAACGCTGTAATTGCAGCTGTATGCTGCTGCATAGGGGTATATTTTGAATACAATGCCGTTTTTCGTGAATTCGCGTTCGTCGCGAGGGCTTCTGACGGTGTTGGATCCCCAAAATATTTCTCCTTCGTCTTCGAAAGAAGTCCCGTCATCGAAGGTTGGCCAGTGTTTGTATACTTGAACGAATTGATCGTCGTTAAAAGCATAACATTTGTAGTAGAATACCATACTTTCGTCATAATTATCGCACATTGGATTTTTGGCGAATGCAAAGGGTAATAATGCCGTGAACAAGGCGAGTGTTGTAAAATATAAAAATCTCATTTTAGTCCTTTGCATAAACGTGTTTTTGTTATAATTATTCGCTAAATGTAAATGGAATTGTGACGGTTGTGTTGCCGGATTTCACTTTGTTGAACTTCCAGCGGCTTACATCGGCCTTGACCTCATCGTCAAATGCGCTGTAACCGGTTGTAGAATTGGCGACGGAGATGCTGATGATTTCGCCACCCGAAGCGATTGTGAATTTTAAGGAAACTTTACCCTGGAAACCAGGTTTCTTCTTTAGGAATTTGTTGTAAACGTGACGTAAACCTGGAGTACGCTGACGTACAACTTTCATGATGTCTGCAGCGGAACGGATTTCGGCGCCGTCGCTTATGTCGATATCTCTTTCAGACGGTGTCCTGATGGAACCTTTGGCTTTAGTGGCGATTCCGCCACCGCCGCCACCAAGTAAACCGGCAAGACCGTCACCAGTTCCATACGAATCATTTCTGCGCGAATTCGTGTATTCTGAGTCGCACAGGTCTACTGCCGTCGAAACAAAGTCGACAAATTCAGGATGGTCTATGTTATTGTACAAATCTTTGTTGATATACAGGAATTCCGCTTCGCTGTATTCGTGTTGAAGCTTTTCCAAGACGCATTTGCATATCCACTTGTTTGCGTTTTGAGAACAATCCTCTACGAAATATTCCCTTGTGTCCCAGGAATAATTGTAATCCTTGGTCTTGCTTTTTTTGCCGACAAGCGATGCCGCGCCTGCAGCCTGTGCAGATATGGACGTGGCGACTAAGCCGAACAGTATGAATTTCAAATATTTCATGGTCAATTTCCTATATATTGTAAAAATAATATAATTTGGTAGACAAAAAATGACATTTTAGCGTGTCTATATTTGGGCGTGACGTAAAACACACGATGAATAAGGAAAGGAACTTGATTCTTGACGGTCGGTGGTGGGGGAGTCGTCCCCCTGGTTTGTATAAAGTTTTCTTATATTTTTGCATGTCTTTTGTTTATATGGCCGGTGATGTTTTTTCTGAGGCTGATTTTTATATAGGTTTCAAAATGGAAAAATGTTCACATAATGGTTTACGGCTATATACGCGTGAGTACCGACCGGCAAACGGTCGAAAATCAGCGCTTTGAAATAAGTCGGTTTGCGCAACAACAGAACCTGCAAATAGACGGCTGGATTGAAGAAACGATCAGCGGTGCAAAGAATTACACTAAACGAGGACTCGGACGTCTTCTGAAAAAAGTGCGGAAGGGTGATTTGATTATCTGTGCCGAACTTTCACGCCTCGGACGCAGCTTGTTCATGATTATGGAAATTTTGAATATCTGCATGAACAAGGAATGCCGCGTATGGACAATTAAAGATGGTTACCGCCTTGGAGACGACATTCAAAGTAAAGTTCTTGCGTTTGCATTTGGCCTTTCTGCTGAGATTGAGCGAAATTTGATAAGTCAGCGCACCAAAGAGGCTCTTGCTCGCAAAAAGGCGGAAGGGGTAATCCTTGGGCGCCCCAAAGGAAAATCACCTATTCCAAATCAGCAATGCGAAAAGAATCGCGATTGGATTCGCGAAATGATCTCTCGTGGCATGCCTAAGAGTGACATTGCCAAGAACCTGCACGTTGCACGCGGAACGCTTTACAGATTTCTTTCTAGTGCCGCGACAACTTCAACATCGGCCGGCAACCAATTGACAGAATGCAGCTCTGTCGTTTTCAACCATTTGGCGGCTTCATGTTCCAACAGGGTTAATTCTCCACCGATAACGGAACAATAAAAGCAATGCATTGTCAAATGGAAAGTGGGGTAGTCATAGTCAACGGTGCAGAGAAAATCGCCGACGTTTACATCGATAGCGAGTTCTTCTTTCAATTCGCGAGCGAGCGCTTGTTGCGGAGTTTCGCCAGGTTCCATCTTGCCGCCGGGAAATTCCCAACCGTCTTTGAATTCACCATAGCCTCGCTGAGTTGCGAAAATTTTGTCACCGTCTTTGATAATGCCTGCTACTACTTCGATGTGTTTCATGTTATCCTACTAAATAATCATAAATGTCCTGACGCACAGGTGTTTCTAGGGTATAGATAAACTTAACATAAGACTGATCTTTTCCGAGATCCTTGTTGAATTTTTTGAACTCTATAGGTTCCGACGATGTATGTAATCGTCCCAAATAATAAAATTCCTTAGATGTTTTATCATCTTTGTTTTTTCGAACAAACAGGTCTATTTTTATACCAATTCTATCGGAATTCTGAATAGAAATGACATCTTTAGATGTTTTCTTTCGATTTACTTTAGAAATCCATTCTAAGGTCTTCTCGTCAATAAAACCGTCTTCGTAGCGAATCGATTCTTTAACGTTATCTCCTTTTTCATAATTGACAAAAATCGGAATTGTGTTTGTGTTTTTATCGTGCTTATAACCACCTATATTTTGGCTTACTTCATTTTTTTCCCAATCCAAAAGACGACACACATCTTCGTAAGTGTATTTTTCGTAAAGGCAGAATGAAGTGTCCTTGTAGCGATGACCAAAATATTTTTTGTTGCGGAATAGACCGAACTTTACGACTTCCGTCATTTGTCGCCGGAACTCATTATTGTCAAGTAGTTCATTGAACTTTGAGGAAATGCAAAAGTCGTTTCCATCGTTTTCGATGAATGTAACGTCAGCATAAGTGTCTTTAGCAGCGCCTGACGCAAATTGACCGGTTAAAATATTTTCAACATTCTTTCGAGTTTTTTCGTTGACGCTAATGCCGAAATCGTTTTGCATTTTACTCATCACCCGGGACATGACATTCCCGTTATTTTCACCTAACAGCTCATCAAGAATCAGAAGTTCGTGCAATCGCTTGCCATTTGCAAATTTCGTTGAGACATATTCCAGGTACTTTTCTTCGATGGTACTGAAATCAACTTTGTATTCGTCCTTCTCGACTTTCTTCAGAAATTTATGATACGAACCTAAAGATGCATTTTCAAAAATACGCATGACGTCGATTTCGCCGTATTCTTCATAATCCATTAAACTTGGAATTCTGCCCAATTTATATTTCAGGTTTTTATAGCATTCCTTGATTAGCTTCATCTCGCTGAAATTGGCGGAATCGATGGATTCATAAATCCGCTTGCGAGCAATTTCATCAAAGTGGATAGTGGAAGCTCCTTCTAGAGCTTTTACGCCTTGACGAACATATCGCCGGATGTTGTCCTTATTGTATGTTCGGTCGCCAGAAAGGGCAATAGGAATCATGTAGTTATTGCTGTAATTCCCGATAAAATCGAGAATCATCACGAATTCTTTGTCTTCTGCCTTACGTAATCCGCGCCCTAGTTGCTGCACAAAGATGATGGGTGATTCTGTTGGGCGAAGCATCAAAATCTGATTCACTTGCGGAATGTCGATGCCTTCGTTGAAGATGTCTACCGTGAAAATGTAATCGAGACCGTTGTCGCGATTATCGTTTTCCAATTGCTTTACGGCTTGTTCTCTCGCCTCTTGGGAATCGGCTCCCGACAAAGCAATTGTTTTATATCCTCGCTTGTTGAACTTTTGGGAAAGTTCCTTTGATTCTTCTAGCGAACTACAAAAAGCAAGACCTTTTACGCGATTTCCGCTGTGACCGAAATATTCTGCTTTTTCAATAATGTAATTGACGCGCTCGTCACAGACGAGTTTTGCGAAATCTCTCTTTTCTTTCTCTTCTCCATCGACAAAGATGTCCGTTATGCCGTAATAATGGAATGGACAAAGAAGGTTGAGCCGCATGGCTTCTTGCAAGCGGATTTCGTGGGCGATGTTGTGATCAAAAGCGGCGTAGACGTCAAATTTGTCGCTACGGTCAGGCGAGGCTGTCATGCCAATCCACAAATCGGGATTAAAATACGCCATCATTTTTTGATAACTTTCAGCACCTACGCGATGTGCTTCATCAACAACGATAAGCTGAAATTCGTCTTTTGCAAAATCGTTAAAATGGGTTGCCATGGTTTGCATAGTCGCAAAGACGAAATCACGGTCTGTTTCCTGTGATGAGCCGGAGTACAAACCGAAGGTTTTTGTATCTCCAAATACGTTCTTGAAAGATTCTATGGCATTGCGCAAGATTTGTTCACGGTGAACAAGAAAAAGAGCCCGTTTAGGGTTGATTTCTCTCATTGCGAAAGCGGCTGCGTATGTTTTACCCGTTCCTGTGGCTGAAATTAGCAGCGCTTTGTGTTCGCCCATGGCGCGGATTTCGTTCAGCTTTTGAATAAATTCCAATTGCATGGAATTTGGTTCAAGTAAAATCTGCTCAAGTGAGACCGTTTTCGATTCGTTGATGGCTGCTTCTTTTTCTAGGGCTATTTTTTGTCGCTGGAGTTCCCGACGAATTCGCTTTTGCTCGATATAAATCTGAGCGTATTCGTTAAGGACTGTATCTGAAGCAGAGAATGCGTTCGGACTATTCCAAAGTTCGTTGAAGTCGTTGATGACATTCTTGCATAAAGCTTCGTCTTCTTCAACAGAATAGCAGGTGTTCCATTCTTTATTAATAGCAAGGGCGTTCCCAGTAAGGTTCGAGCTGCCAATAGTGACGCTGACAACCCTATTTTTGAAAAAGAGATAACCCTTGGTGTGGAATCCTCGTATATTTTTGTCGCAACGAAGAATTTTTAATTCGATATTTGAATATTTCGAAAGTGCCCTGAGGGCTGATGGCTCGGTAAATGTTAGATAATCCGTTGTGAGAATTTTTCCGGGAACATTTCTTTTTTCTAGCTCTAGCAAAGTTTGCTTTAATGGTGCCAATCCACTACGTGAAATAAACGCCACGCTAATAATGAATTTATCGCATTTTGATAATTCGTTGTCAAGAAACGCCTGCATGGTGTTTCCAGGAGCGTTTGAAATAAATAGCGGATTTGATGAAGAAATTTCCATGAAAATGTATTGGGAAAACGTTCGTTTAAACGGAACACTTGCGAAAAAAATCGCAGAAAAAAAATGAAATCAGTTGACAAGAAAAATTTCTTTGGCTATATTACGTAGTGCACATGCGTGCATTCTACATTTTTCAACTTAACGCCTCGCAGTTTTTGCTTGTCCGCGAGGAAGGAGATAAAGATGAATAATCTTGTGAACATCGGTTGCGTCGGTATTTGGCTCGATGAAATAGTGCCCTGCCTTGAAGATTCAAGTACTGGAGAAATTAAGGAAACCGTCGTCTTTAAAATCGAAAGCCGTTCTTTCCTAAAGAAATTCACCAAGAAAAATGGATGGGAAATCAACTGGATCGAAATGCCACAAGACACGGAAGTCTACGCATTGGCGCTAAAGGAAAATAACGAAATTCAGGGACTTGTTGGCGTCAAAAATATGCCTGATAGTAAGGCTGTCTATTTGCACTGGGCCTGCTGTGCTCCCCAAAACAACAAGCATGCGTTTGGAACACAGAAATACAAGGGTGTCGGAGGGCACCTGTTTGCCATTGCAATAGATAAATCAATACAATGGGGGTACGACGGCGTTATTTACGGATATGCCCTTAACAAAACTCTGTTAATTCACTATATTGAACGAATGGGATGCTCGCATATAGGGATTCTTCATCCGTATCATTTTATGCTGGGTCCTCTCAATGCAAGGAAATTACTGGAGACCTACACCTATGAATGGAATTAAAAAAAATGCCGACATCTTGGCGGATATCAGAATTCCATTTTCTGCGGTTCCGAATCCGTACAAAGACCCGCCACCATGTAAGCTGAACCTTTTGGAATTAGCCAAATATGCGGATTCTGCGGGAAAAGATATTAGCGAGCTAACCCCTGAGGAAATCGCTATGTTTAGGATTTGATCTTCCAGAGAGTGTCTTTTTTTTCGAGAAACCGGTCCAAAGGGGCCGGTTTTTTGCTATTCGCGTCAAAATAGGCTGAATGTCATTTTTTTACGCTCGAATTTGATTATTTTTGTGTTCAAAGAAAAGGAACGTTTAAATGGGACAGAGAAAGCCCGAATTTACTTTTATTGATTTATTTGCTGGTATTGGTGGATTTCACACGGCAATGCATTCCGTTGGTGGAAAATGCGTTTTTGCAAGTGAATGGGATAAAAATGCTCGAATAACTTACGAAGAAAATTACAAGGCGATTGAGCCGGACCTTTTTGAAAAAGATGAGGATGGGGAATATAAGTTTTTCAATGCAGACATAAACGATGTTGAGTTAGACAAAGTTCCAGATTTTGATGTCCTTTGCGGAGGCTTCCCTTGCCAGGCCTTTTCAATTGCCGGAAAACGCAAAGGTTTTGAAGATACTCGAGGAACACTTTTTTTTAATATCGCAGCAATTGTTAATCATAAAATAAAAATTGGAAAAAAGCCTAAGGTTCTTTTCCTTGAGAACGTTAAAGGTCTAAAAAATCATGACCATGGAAAAACGCTCGAAACGTTATTGCGTGTATTGAAAGAAGATTTGGAATATGAAGTCAAAACAATGGTCTTGAATGCCAAATATTTTGGCGTACCGCAAAATAGAGAAAGGTTGTTCTTTATTTGTTGGGATAAGGAACAGTGCGTGGCTGAAGACTTTAAATTTCCCCTTGGCCTTGATAAGAATTTGAAATCAATATTTGAAAAAGATCAATTGCAAAATGTTATTTCAACGAAGGTTTCTGACATTCTTGAACCGGACTCGTCTATTCCGGAAAAAATGACGATCAGCGACAAGATGTGGATTGGTCATCAATTACGCAAAGAACGTAATAGGGCGAACGGGAAAGGATTTGGGTATTCTTTGTTCAAAGAAGATGCCTCCTATTGTAGCACCATTTCCGCACGTTATTGGAAAGACGGCAGTGAAATTCTGATTGATCAGTCAAAGAAGAAAAAAAATCCTCGTAAACTAACTCCTGTTGAAGCTGGTCGTTTGCAAGGGTATAAGATTGTCGGCAATGGTTGGAAGGATCCGCAAGCGGCAAACAACCAAAACAACAAGAATAAGTTGCCAACTATGAGAATTGTGGTGTCAAATAAAGAGGCTTATCATCAATTCGGCAATAGCGTTGCTGTTCCTGTGATTAGAACCTTGGCGAAAGAAATTAAGAAACAACTATTGGAGGTGTGATATGCCTTTAGGAAATTTAATTGAAAACGTCCAATCGTTCTTTAACAGTTCTCGACAGATGGCTAATAATCTGCCCGATGTCGTGTTGTCCGATGATTATTGTCGAGGTTTAAGGGAACTTTTACTTCGTTTTTATCCAAATGGAGTTGAGTGTAAAAAAAGTTTTTTCCAAGTAACAACGGATAGACAACTCAAGATTGTGTGTCCTAATCAATATTTGCTTTTTGCATCGATTGCGCATGACTGCGCTATAGTCCTAAAAAATTATTTTGACTTTCTTGATGGCTCAATCAAGAATGAATACGCTGCATTAGTGAACGACTTGCAAAGAGAATTTGCTGGCAGAGCAAAAAAATTTGATGATGCGACAGAAGATATTCTTGATGAAGTTGATGCATGGTTGATTAATCATAATTGCACTGCATACATAGAACATTGCGGAGAATATCCGGAAGATCGGCATTCGCTTTGTTTCTTCCTAGCAGCGTTTGGAGTAAAGAATTTTAAAGACGGAGATGGCTTTAGGCCAACAAAGGATTTGTTTAAGGGATATATTTTATCTATCACGCCCCTTCAAAGCGAATCTGCTGGATTTCTAGGCTATTTTGCGTATAACTTGACCACACAACCAGAGCTCTTTGATCGGTTGTCAGCGATTGTCAATCAAGACAATGCTGAGGTGATTGCAACATCTGCGCGACAAATAATTCTTTATGGGGCTCCTGGCACTGGAAAATCCTATAAAATCAACGATACTGAAAGAGGGTACGGTTTAAGAACTATAGACAAGGAGCTTAAATTCCGCACCACATTCCATCCTGATTATGATTACGCTCAATTTGTCGGTTCGTACAAACCAATAGAAACGTCAAATACTCCTATATTAAATAAAGACGATCTATCGCGCGAATTGAGACGATTCATGGCGGAGCAGCGTCCCAATCCAGTTCATAAATTTGCATCGTGCTATTTCAAGTCATTAAAAAGGCTATCCGCAGAAGAAAAGAGAGAACTTTTTGATGAAGCTGCAATACCAGAGTCTGTGCAAAACGCTGAAGTTCCCAAGGCTATATCTATCGCGGGATTTCTGGATAAGAGAAACAACTCATCATCCATTACATATTCATTCGTTCCGCAGGTTTTTGCAAAAGCTTATGTAAAAGCATGGTCAGAGTATCTTAAAGCGATAGATCAGGATCAAAACGCTATAGGGGAAAAGGTTTATCTGGTAATTGAAGAAATAAATCGAGGGAATTGCGCCCAGATTTTTGGCGACATATTTCAGCTACTCGATAGAGAGTGCGGCCATTCCGCATATCCGATAGATATTGACTCGGATTTTGCAAAATACATTGAAAATGAATTGAAAAATAATACAGACGTAGAGGATGCTTGGGGTAAATACAAGAATAAAATTCAGGAATGGGATAGTTCCGTGCAAGGAGAAGAACGTGCAGGCGATGATTTTTGCAAAATCGCACTTCCTCCGAATTTCAACATTCTTGCCACGATGAACACAAGCGACCAGTCGTTGTTCCCAATGGACAGCGCGTTTAAACGCCGCTTTGACTGGGAGTATGTGCCGATCAAGTACAAAAGTGATGCGACATGTGGTGCAGAATGGAACGCCGATCAATTTGATATTTCTGTTGGAAATTCCCGCTATATGTGGCTTGACTTCTTGAAAGCAGTAAATGCAAATATCAGCAAAGTAACTAGAAGTGAAGACAAGCAGATGGGCGAGTTCTTCATAAAGCATTCTGTTGATTATAAGGAATTCCGCTCCAAAGTTCTGTTCTATCTTTGGGATTCCGTGTATAAAGATGAAGAAGGTAATGGCGACGCGAAAAAGGTGTTTCATTTCAGGCTTGAAGGCGAAGAAGATAAAACGTTGACGTTCCAGTCGCTTTTTGAAGGGAACGATGAAACCCAGATAACGCGTATAGCAACAATTATGTCTAATTTAGACGTTGACCCCGCATAGGATCCGGATCCTGCGTAATAGAACATGTCGCGATAGGCTTGTTGCATGATTTTTCTATTTGAAGAGTTCCCTTACGATCCGACTTTTTTGAAAACCGTCATCGGTTATGGTGACGGCGATTCTAAAAGTCGGAGTAAAAGCGGATTTAATACGGAAACAATAAAGGCTGGAGTAAAAATTGATGGTGTTGGCTATTGTTTTTACAATGGTCAGCCGGTTTTTGTGCTGCCCAAGGTATTTCTTGAATACGAAAAAGATGAGCGAGGAAATGTCGTAAAGGATGAACGCGGAAATGATGTACGGAAGGCTTTTGACATACAGATAAATCGTAAGGGTGAAGACGTTTTTGGCGGACAAAACGATCTGGAAAATGCGTCTCTTGTGCCTGAACTACGCCATTTTTTCTCATCGTTGTCTCTTTGGCTTTATTCTGCTATTGACAAGTACCACAAGAAGGGAAATAAGGATAGTGGAGTTGAAACTCCTCCGCAAACAGAACATCGGCGGCTTAAAAAGAGTGACCGATATGCCACATTGCTTGATGTTATGAGCAGTATGGAACTGTTCTATAAAAAGAATCAAAGTCTTTTTGTCTTTATCGCAAAGAACAAACATAGCGACAATCACAAAATAAACTGGCAGCGTACCGTCAACAAAACGATTCCTTTTATACAAAACGGAGTTCCCATTTACATGAACCCCGTAAACAAAGTCAAGGTTTTTGATTTAGATGATCGTCTGTTGGTTCTTTATTTTTCCGCAATGAAATATATCCAGGATAAGTTTGGATATCAGATGCCGCAAAGCGAGTTCTATCAGCCGCTCAGAATGATTGAGATGGAACGGCTTTTGGAAAACGAACGTGGCCTGCGTGAACTCAAGAAAATAAAGTACAAGTATTTTGAAGATAGGCTTGTTAAGCTTTATAATATCATGGAAGCCTTCTTCGCATGGGGCGCCCGATATAGCAATACGAATAATAATGCGCAGGAATACCTGATCGCCAATTCGTTCAACAATGTGTTTGAGGCTATGATAGATGAATTGATTGGTGATCCTGAATTTGCGGATTTGAAGGATAATGAAGATGGCAAGATTATTGATCATCTTTATAGAGAAAAATCATTGATTTTCTCTTCTGGCTGCAATGATGATGTTTGGCATATAGGTGATAGTAAGTATTATCAAGATGCCAAGGACATTGAGGATACGTCCATTGCAAAGCAATATACGTATGCCAAAAATATGATACAGAATTTCTTTAGTCCTCAATACTTTAATGATGGCGAAAGTCATGATGCGAATGATGTGCACCATGGCATTCGTTATAGAGATAAATTGACTGAAGGCTATAGCGTTACTCCAAACTTCTTTATTCGTGGTTTTGTTCCAAAATACGAGGAATCTTCACAATATTCTTCTGATTACTTCATCAAGCGAGGTGATGGAACTCCTTTGATTCGTTTGGCGCAAGAGAAAGGTCAAAATAATGTTGAATCAGAAGAAGCGATGATAGAGCGGATGTGGAAAAACCGCAATCGCCATTTCAAAAATCGACTTTTTGATCGAGATACATTGCTGCTTCAGATTTATGACGTTAATTTCTTATATGTGCTCAAGGCGTTCACTTCTAAGCATTCGTCTCTTCGTGAAGAATTCAAGAATGAAGCCCGTGATAAGTTCCGCAAGAATTTTTTGAATTTACTCAGGAAAAAGTATTATTTCTGGGCGCTTTATTTGCCAAATTGGCAAGATGATGGTTATACAGAAAACCTTGAAACGTTTGTTAATGACAATTTCCGAGCGCTTGTGGGCCGTGTGTTTCGGTCAGAAGCAACGCCAAAATGTCTAATTCTAGCATTGGAACGAGAAGTTGTTGACAATTCAGAGGAAGGCTCCGATGATGATTATCGGAAAATCAAGGGAATTGTTGATGACAATAATTGTGACGTTTTTAGCCTGTTGCCCGAAGAAATATGGGGTGATGGGCTAATCCGACGCGATGACATGCGCGGTTGGCTAATGCCCCAATAGACATTTTTTTAAATGCGAACGCACTGCGTTCGCATTCGCGTTAGGGATAGTGACCCCTTGGGGCGGAGACGCGCTTGCGCGGCTCCGTTGCAAGAGCGGCGCGGGGGTGCCGCAGGCGCGCACGGGGCGCCTTGCGATATAGCCCGACCCGGCGAAGGGTGACAGGGGCCAACCGAGCCGGGGAACGCTTATGCATCATTTGAATTTTCCCAATATATTCTTGGCAACTCATAGCCGTCATGGCTGATTTCGCTTCCATCAATGTTTTCTAGCCCAGAATTCAATTCGATGTTCAAATTTTCAAGTTGCGTGTTGACTTTTGATAAAAAAACATCGTCGCTGTAATCCCCGGCTTCAAGATAGTCAACAGTCTTTGCGTAGATATGCGCTATACGCATGGCTTTATAAGCTTTTTTGTATACAGTTAGGTCTTCTTTTGTGTGCGGGGTGAAGTTCATATCTTCATTCTGAGCCCACGTGACCCATTTCTTGTCTTTCTGTTTTACGTATATGTTCCTGATGCACTCTGCAATTTCCTTGATGTACATTTCATGGTATTCAAAAACTCCGCCGGACATATTTCCTCCATGTTGAAAATAGTTCTATTAAGATGATTGCTTGTGCGTAATTTATATCCACACGTTATGGTGGTCAAGACCATTCACCGCGAGCTATTGAGAAGCCAATTGCAGTTTGAAGGTATAGGAAGGTCAAAAAATCTGATATCGCTTGACAGGGTATTCGATAAGATATACTTTTGGAATGTGCAGGCTGAAAATTCAAATGTAGAAGAACGTTATTCCCCGAGGAAGGATCGCACGGCGGCATGGCTCCTGGCGCTTTTGGGTTATTTCGGCGTTTTCGACTTTTACATGAAGCATCCCGTAAAGGGGTGTGTCAAACTGAGTGCCATGATTGCGTCGAATGCATGTGCATTTCTTACTGCAAATGGTGGCGACGGCGTTCTGTTGCTTATTTGTCATTCGCTCGAAGTTGTTTTTGTCTGGAATGTGTTCGACATGTTCCTACTTTCGAGAGGCCGTTATCGAGATGGAGATGGACGCTACGTGAAGAAAGAAACGCGGGATGCCACTGTCTTATTTTGGCTTGTTATAGTGTTGCCAGTCGTTATAGTTGTGTTTCTTGTTGTTAGTTTCTTAACCGGAACGCTCCGGCTACCGGTTGCGTGAATTTTCAAGGCGGGGTTGTAAAATTTTATTGCTCCCCTTGCCACGTTTGGCGATATTAGGTACATTAACGCCCGACGCGATTCTCTGTCAAATGGAGAACCGCGTCTTTTTTATTCCAGAATTTCGGGGTAAAGGGGACGCCTCTAACATCAACTAGCCGCGAACGCGGCTACATGGAGGCTGCATGGCTAAAAAGAATGATATGGCGGTTGCGCCAGTCAAATCGGAGTTTCCTCTCATCGACGAAACCCTGCTCAAATCGCGGATATATACCATCCGCGGGGTCAAGGTGATGCTCGATGCAGATTTGGCCGAGATTTACGGCTACGAGACGAGATTTTTTAATCGTCAGGTGAAAAACAACATTGATCGATTTGCGGAGGATTTTCGGTTTCAATTGAATGAGGATGAAATGCAAAACTTGATGTGCAAAAAATGCACATCAAGTTGGGGTGGAACACGAAACTGCATTGTGGAAAACCAGCAGTTGATTGGGGGTGATTTATTCTGTTCAAAAATGTAGCACTGCCGAAGAGGAGTAAAAAAAACATGTATTTCAATTTGTATTGTAATGTGTATTGACATGTATCTATACATTTTCTATAATAGAGAGGACGATAGATGAATATCACAAGGCACGCTTTTGAGAGGATGCGTGAAAGAGGATTCACCGTGGAAATGCTCGGAAAGGTTCTGCGGAGAAAAGGCTTGGTACGCGACCCATCTGATAAAGAAGGTGTTTCTAAAATCATTACCGAAGTTGATGATCGATTTTGGGCGTTATTTGTCTCTGACGATTTGAAAACTTTGATAACTGTAAGGAGAGCTCATGAAGACGAAGTGCAAAAAGCGCGAGAAGGTTAGGCTGCCCAAGGGGTTCAAGCTGGTTGACGATTTCTTGTCTAAAGAGGAGATTGAAGCGCTTGAAAACGACACATCGATGAGAGATCCGATGGTTATCACCGGCGGTCATGAGTCGGAGACGCTGGAGGAATCCATTGCGCGTATCAGTCGCGCTATTGCCGAGGCCAAGGAAGAAAAGAAGATGTATTCCATAAGGCTCAAGGTCAAGACGGTGGAATCGATCAAACGCAAGGCCGCCGCCGCGGGCATCCCTTACCAGACTTACGTGAACGTGTTGCTCGACAACGCCGCATCTGCCTGATGTGAGTGTCAACAGATGGTGTTGACTTCCCGCTACCCACTCCCATTGATAAAAAATCAATAAAAAGTGTCTTTTGGGGCGGTTTTTAGCCTGTTTTTGGGGCTAATTTTATTGTGGTTGGAAATTTTTAGGAGTTCTTATGAAGACGCTGGGCTTAGTGTTTGGTACTTTGGCGTGTGCTGCTGTGTTTACGGCCGCGGCCGAAAATCCCCTAAAACTGTGGTACAATAGCGATGCGGGTACCTCGTTTACCGATGCTTTGCCCATTGGCAACGGCTACATGGGCGGCATTGTCTACGGTGGCGTTGCAAAAGACATTATCGGCCTGAACGAAAGTACCGTATGGTCGGGCGGCCCTGGCGACAACAACAAGCAGGGCGCTGCAAGCCACTTGAAAGATGCCCGCGATGCCATGTTCCGTGGCGACTACCGCACGGCAGAATCCATTGTATCTAATTATATGATTGGTCCGGGCCCGGCAAGTTTCCAGCCGGTGGGCGATTTGGTGATTACTACGTCGCATTCGGGCGCTACCAATTACCGCCGCGAACTCGACCTGAAAACAGCTATTGCCAAGACCACCTATTCGGCAGGCGGCGTCAACTACACCCGCGAATATTTTGCAAGCTACCCGGACCACGTGATCGTGGTGCGCCTCACGGCTGACAAGAGCGGCTCGGTGAGCTTTGGCGCCACCATGACGACTCCGCACCGCAGCAACAGCATGTCCAGCAGCGGCAACACGCTTGTTTACGACGTGACGGTGAATTCCATCAAGTTCCAGAATCGCCTGAACGTGGTGGCCGACGGCGGTACGGTTTCGGTCGCGAACGGCAAAATCAACGTGCAGGGCGCAAACTCCGCAATGCTCGTGCTCACCACGGCTACGAATTTCAAGTCATATAACGATGTCTCGGGCAATCCGGGCGCAATCGCAACCGAGATTATGTCGAAGGTCGCAAAAAAATCTTACGATGACTTGCTTGCCGCGCACCTCAAGGATTACCAGACGATTTTCAATCGCGTCTCTTTGAACTTGGGCGAACCCGACAAGAGCGCAGGCGACATTACCAGCACTCGCGTCAAGAATTTCAATTCCACGAACGACCCCTCGCTTGTTGAATTGCATTACCAATTCGGTCGTTACTTGCTGATTTCGAGCTCGCGCAAGGGTGGCCAGCCGGCTAACCTGCAGGGCATTTGGAACAAGGATACAAGCCCGGTTTGGGGCAGTAAGTATACCACCAACATCAACCTCGAAATGAACTACTGGCCGGTCGAAACGGCTAACCTTGGCGAATGCGTGTGGCCGCTCATCGATAAAATCAAGAGCATGGTGCCGCAGGGCGAAAAGACGGCTAAGGTGCACTGGGGCGTTGACGAAGGCTGGGTGGAACACCACAATACCGACCTTTGGAACCGTACCGCTCCGATTGATGGCGCTTGGGGCTTGTGGCCTACGGGCGCAGGCTGGCTGAGCACGCACTTGTGGGAACATTTCTTGTTCAACCCGACTGACAAGGCGTATTTGCAGGATGTCTATTCTACCATGAAGGGGGCGGCGCTCTTCTTTGTGAATAGCCTTATCGAAGAGCCCGAAACCGGCAACAAGTACTTGGTCACGGCGCCGAGCGATTCTCCGGAAAACGATCACGGTGGTTACAATGTGTGCTTTGGCCCGACCATGGATAACCAGATTATTCGCGACGTGCTGAATTACACCATCGAGGCTTCCAAGATTCTGGGCGTCGACGAAGAGGCCCGCGCCAAGATGGAAGCGGTGGTAAAGCGGCTCCCGCCTACAAAGACGGGTAAGTATGGCCAGATTACGGAATGGCTGCAGGATTGGGATGACCCGAACAACAAGAACCGCCATATTTCGCACTTGTACGGCCTTTTCCCGAGCGCACAGATTACGCCCGAAGAGACCCCTGACCTGATCAAGGGCGCAGGCGTTACGCTTAAGCAGCGCGGTGACGATGCGACCGGCTGGTCGCTCGCTTGGAAGATCAATTTCTGGGCGCGCATGCACGACGGCGATCACGCTTACACCATGATTCGCATGCTGCTGACGCCGAACAAGACTTATAATAATTTGTTCGATTCCCACCCGCCGTTCCAGATTGATGGTAACTTCGGTGCGGTCTCGGGCGTGAACGAAATGCTCATGCAGAGCCATAACGGCAGAATCAACCTGTTGCCGGCACTGCCTTCTCAGTGGAAGGACGGTAGCATCAAGGGTATTCGTGCCCGTGGCGGTTTCGAAATTGATTCTATGGCCTGGAAGGGCGGCAAGCTCGCCTATGTGGCCATCAAGTCCGATGTGGGCCAGACGCTGAACATTGTGAATGGTTCTAACAAGTTCACCACGACGACGATCCCGGGCAAGGTTTACGAATTCGACGGCAACCTCAAGCTCACGAATCAGCCGTTCGAACCGGTGGTCATTCCGGGCAAGATTCAGGCCGAAGCTTATGTTGCTATGGATGGCGTTCAGATTGAACCCGACGAAGAAGGCGAACCGAATCTCGGCTGGATTAACGATGGCGACTACAGCGAATACTTGGTGAAGGTTCCGGCTGCAGGTGTTTACAAACTTACCGCCCGCGTGGCCTCTGGCGCCGAAGAAAAGTCGACCATTACGGTGTCCGATTCTACGGGAAAGGCGCTTGCGACGCTTACGGTGGACCCCGCAAAGACTGAAGGTTGGAATGACTGGTACGAAACTTCGACCGCGATCGATTTGCCCAAGGGCGAACAGAAACTCAAGTTCACTTATAACGGAAGCGATACGTACCTGATGAATGTGGACTGGTTCAGTTTCGATAGCGATCCGACGGCGATTCCGACGGCGGTGCGTGTGGCAAGCGCACTCTCGGTTCGCCAAGTGTCTATGGCCCGCGCCTCGGTGGCCCTGATGGTGAATGCTGATGGCGATTTTGAAGCCCGCCTGTATACGGCGAACGGCAATATGGTGGCTAAACGGCAGGGTAGCGGGAATTCGCTGGTGGAATTCGGCAAAAATGGCCGCCTGCTGCAAGGGACCTACATTGCGGTTGTCAAGAGCGGCAACCTGCAAAAAACGCTCAAAATCAAGGCATATTGATAACTTGTCCACGCGAAATGCCCTTTCGCGTGGAATTTTGGCCTTTTTTGGGGCTAATTTTAGAGGGGTGAGTAAAGAAAATCGCTCCAGTGGGGGCGTAAAGGGATGAATTATGATGTTTGTGAAGAACATTAAGGCGGCTGTCGCCTTGGTTGGTTTCGGGCTTTGCACGCAGGCCATGGCCGAAAACCCGCTTATCCAGACTTATTATTCTCCGGACCCGGCGCCTGTCGTGTTCGGCGATACGCTTTGCACCTATTCCGGCAACGACGAGGGCGGTAGCTTTTTTACGATGCACGGCTGGCGCGTATCGTGCACCACGGATATGGTGAACTGGACCGACATGAACACCCTCATTTTGGAAGCGGGTGACTTCAACGGTTCTGCCAAGAAAAACGGCGACTGGGCATCTCAATGTATTCGCCGCAATGACAAGTACTATTATTACGTGACTGTGGAATCCACCCGCGGCGGCCGCGCCGTCAACGTGGCCGTGTCTGACAAGAAGGAAGGCCCCTTCAAGGATGCACTGAACGGCAAGCACCTGGCGGGCCCCAACTGGGACTACATCGACCCTACCGTATTTATTGACGACGATGGCCAGGCATGGCTTTACTGGGGTAACCCCAAGCTTTATTACTGCCCCCTCAAGGAGAACATGATTGAATGCGCAAGCGACATCAAGGTCTCCGACATGAGCACCTTTAACGGCAAGTATACCGAAGGCCCGTGGATCCACAAGCGCGGAAAAAAATATTACATGATTTACGCCGCCGGTGGCATTCCCGAATCCATTGACTATTCCTGGAGTGATTCCCCGACGGGTCCTTGGACCTACAAGGGCGTCATTATGCCGAAAAGCGAACCGGGTGCCGCGTTCACCGTCCACTCCGGCATTGTCGACTTCAAGGGCCGCAGCTTCTTCTTCTATCACAACCAGAAGAACGTGAAGGGTGGCGGCTACAGCCGTTCTACCGCTATCGAAGAATTCACCTGGAATGCCGACGGTACCATTCCCACGATCCGCGCTACCAACAATGGCGTCGTGAAGCCCATCAAGAACCTTGACCCGTTCGTGCGCGTGGAAGCCGAAACCAAGTCCTGGGTGGGCGGCATGACAGTCAATACGTCGGGCGGCTACACCATCATCGAACATGTGAAGGCTCAAAACGGTGCGGTTTACCTGACCAATATGGGTAACAGCTTCTATACCAAGGTACGCTCTGTTGACATGGGCGACGGTGCCGACCGCATTATCGTTTGCACCAGGGGTAACGGCGGTAAGCTGGAACTCCATGCCGGCTCCGAAAACGGTGCGCTCCTTGCTACAATGAATATTCCGTCTAGTTCTGCCTGGCAAGAAAATTCGTTCGACTTGACTGATGCCGCAGGCGTCGATGACTTGTTCTTCGTGGTAAAGCAGGGCGGGTTCGATTTTGACTACTGGTACATGGAAAGCGAAAAGACCGCTGTGCCGCAGACTCCTTACAAGGAAGTGGCTGCAAAGATTCCGGGCAAGATCGAAGCCGAAAATTACGACGTGGGCGGCCACAATAAGGCCTTCTACGACAACGACCGCGAAAACCAGGGCAAGGCCTACCGCGAAGACGAAGTCGACGTCGTAGACATTAGCGATTCCAAGTGTGGCGACGCCGCATGCTCGGGCTATGCTATCGGTTACACGAACGATGGCGAATGGGTGGAATATACCATCAATGTCACGGCGGATGCCAAGTACGACATTACGGCGAATGTGGCGACCGCCTTCGAAACTTCTGCAATGCAGCTGTTCATTGACGACAAGGAAATCACGGAATCGGTTGTTGCCCCGAAGGTCGACAGCGTATGGACTACGTACAAGGTGATAGACGTGGGTTCCGTGGATCTCAAGAAGGGCGAACATGTGCTCAAGCTCTTGATTACCGGCGGTTATTTGAATGTCGACTGGATTCAGTTCACTGATCCGAATGCAACGACGATTGCCCGCGAAGTGCGCTTGGCTCCTCAGGCCAATGTTTCGTACAATGTGTTTGGGGCAACGGGTAAGTTCCTTGGCCGCGTCGATAACGTGGGTGCCAACCTTACTCAAACCCTTAAGAATGCTGGCTTCGCAAACGGTGTGTACATTATGCGTGCCGTGGGCCTGAACAAGACCCTCCGCGTACAAGTCCGTTAGCCCCTTTGATAAAATGTCAACAGAAATTGTGTAAACAGCGTGTAAATACCCCTTAAAAAGGGGTATTTTTTTATTGGTGTGGATTTTAAAGTGAGGTTTCTTATGAAAAGCTTCTTGGTTTCGTCTGCTGTTACGTGCGCAGCTCTTTGCGCTACGTTGGCATCCACTACAAATGCTCAGCCTAACGATGAATGGAACGGCAAGCCGCGTGTTTTCGCGGTAAACGTGCTTACTCCGCACGTGACTTCTATGCCGTACACCACCGTCAAAGAAGCTGTCAAGGGCGACCGTCATGCGTCTGAATGGTACCAGACGCTTTCGGGCAAATGGAAATTCTTCCATGTCGAAAAGCCCGCCCAGCGCAATAACGATTTCTACAAAGACAACTACGATGTGTCCGGCTGGAACGAAATTCCGGTGCCGTCGTCTTGGCAACTGTTTGGTTACGACCACCCGATTTACACCAACGTGGTTTACCCGTGGGCGCAGACCCATAACGTGTCTGCACCTGCAGCCCCCACCAATTTTAATCCGGTGGGTCATTACCGCCGTAACTTCACCGTTCCCGAAAAGTGGAGCGGCAAACGCATTCGCCTGCACTTTGAAGGTGTTGAATCCGCCTACTACGTTTGGGTGAACGGCAACTACGTAGGCTACGCCGAAGACTCCTTCACGGGTCACGAATTCGATATCAACAAGTATCTGCGCAAGGGCGAAAACAACATCTCTGTTCAGGTGTTCCGCTGGTGCGACGGCTCTTGGCTCGAAGACCAGGACTTTATCCGCCTCGCCGGTATCATGCGCGACGTGTACATTTACGCCGTTCCCGAAGTGCATATTCAGGACTTCCAGATCGACGCCACTCTTGCTAGCAACTACAAAGATGGTATCTTGAAGACCAGAACCTGGATTTACAACTCCACGGGTTCTGCCTCTGGCGACTACACTGTAGAACTTTCTCTCTACAACGAAAATGGAACCGAAGTCATTGCTCCTGTGTCCAAGTCGGTTTCGGGCATTGGCTCGAACGGTGGCCAAAAGGATATCTACTTCGAAATCCCGTATACCGCGCCCAAGCTGTGGTCTGCAGAAACTCCGAACCTGTATACGGCGGTGCTCGCCCTCAAGGATAGCAAGGGCAACATCGTGCAGGTCGAAAGCAACAAGATCGGTTTCCGCAAGATTGAAATCAAGAAGGATAATGGTGCTCCGCGCTTGTATGTGAACGGCATGCCTATCAAGTTCCATGGTGTTGACCGCCATGAACTCGACCCGGATAACGGCCGCGCGGTTACATACGACCGCATGGAAAAAGACGTGATTCTCATGAAGCGCTTTAACATTAACGCGCTGCGTATGTCGCACTATCCGAATAACCCCTACATGTACGATCTTTGCGACAAGTACGGTATTTACGTGATTGACGAAGCAAACGTCGAAAGTCATGGTGCAAACAGCAGCTTGCCCAAGAACAGCGACGACTGGCGCGCTCCGGCTGTGGACCGCATGAACACCATGGTGCAGCGCGACAAGAACCACCCGAGTATTATCTTGTGGTCATTGGGTAACGAAGCCGGTAACGGTAACGTGTTCGCCTCTGAACGCGAACGTGCCCACCAGATTGACTCTACCCGCTTTGTGCATTACGAAGGCGACTGGAACAACGCCGATGTGAACAGCTGGATGTACTTTGGCCCCGACGCCGTGCGTAGCTACAACGACGCCAACAAGCCAATTATGCTTTGCGAATACGAACACGCCATGGGTAACTCCGTGGGCGACTTGCAAGAATACATGGACGCCTTCTACGCTAACCCGCGCAGCTTCGGTGGCTTTATTTGGGACTTCATTGACCAGGGACTCCGCCACAAGGGTACGCCGTACTTTGAATTCGGCGGCATGTGGGGTGACTGGCAGAACGACGACAACTTCTGCGCGAACGGCCTCGTATTCCCCGATCGCGCCTTGCAGCCCGAAATTTGGGAAGTCAAGTATCAGTACGCTCAGGTCCGCGTCAAGAACGTCGACGCCGCCAAGGGCAAGATTCAGATTGAAAGCCGCTACCTCTACAAGAACCTGGGAGATTTCCTCGATGGCTACTGGTCTATCAAGGAAAACGGCAAGGTCATCAAGGAGGGCAAGCTGAACGGTTCGCAGATGAACGTTGGCCCGAACGAAAAGAAAGAAATCACGATTGACATGCCGAAAATCGAAACCACAGTTGGTGCCGAGTACTTCTTGGATCTCGATTTCCGCCTCAAGAACGATGAACTCTGGGCTAAGGCCGGCTATAGCATTGCCCACGAACAGTTCGGCATCGATTTGGGCCAGCTCTGGTCTACTGAAATCGATATCAGCACCTTGCCGACTTACAAGGTGAACAAGGCGAACGGTCTCGAAATCGAGGGCAAAGATTTCAAGATCCGCTTCGACGAAAAGAACGGCACGCTTGCAAGCTACGTGCTCGGTAACGATACCATTATCAAGAACGGCGGCATTCCGAACTTCTGGCGCGCCCCGATTGACAACGACAAGGGCTTCAACATGGAAAAGGGGCATGGCGAATGGCGCAAGGCAAGCCTGAAGCGCAACGTGACCTCCGAAGTCAAGGAAGTGTCTCAGCAAGAAACCCAGGTGACCTTCAACTTCAGCTTCCCCGATGTGGGCAGCACCAAGATGAAGATGACTTACTACGTGTACGGTAGCGGCGATATCGTGGTCAGCTACACGCTTAACCCCGATGGTTCCAAGAGCTACTTGCCGAACGTGGGTACAATCTTTACCGTGCCGGGTGGCTACGAAAAGGTCCGCTGGTTTGGTCGCGGCCCCGACGAAAACTACATGGGCCGTAACCGCGGAAGCTTCATGGGCCTCTATTCGACGCTCGCCGATTCTATGACAATCAAGTACATGGAAATCGGCGAAACCGGCCAGCGCACCGACGTCAAGTGGGCAACGCTCACCAACAACGACGGCAAGGGCCTGATGATTGTGGGTAACCCGCGCATGGAATTCAGCGCCCAGCATTACACTCCGGAACAGCTTTCCGATACAAAGCTTCCGTGGGAACTCAAGCGCAACAAGGACATTACGCTCCGCGTAGACTTGCACCAGATGGGCGTTGGCGGTATCAATTCCTGGGGTGCCCAGCCGCTCGATGCGTACCTGCTCAAGGCGAACCGCGAATACTCCCATACCTTCCGCCTGGCTCCGATCCGCCAAAAGTTGAACGACCCGACCGAATACTCGCTGCTCGGATTCCGCAACTTCGGCTGGAACAAGGAAATCGCCCCGGCTAAGTACGGCGAAACTGAAATCAAGAAGATTTACGAAAACCAGCCGGAAAAGGATATCACGGAAGGTGCTAATCCGAACACTGAAGGTTTGACCCCGATTCTGCCGAATAGCGTGAAAATGGCAAATAATGCCGTCCGCGACTACAGCGTATTTGACATGCAGGGTCGACTTGTTACTAAATTTACGACAGTTGGTATCGAAGATTTGCAGGCCAAGACAAAGGCCGCGGTCAAGCGCTCAGGTACATATTTGGTCAAGTCCAAGACCGGTACGGCTTACCGCATTAACGTGCGCTAACGCACAAACGAACCTCCACACCCCATGCAATGAACGCCCCGGTTTCGGCCGGGGCGTTTTACGGGCGGGTTTTGCTATTGAAATTTTTGCAAAAGTGTTTTTGTGAGGGGTATACAAAAATGGACTTTGGGGGTGTATCTTTAAATTGGTAAAAGTGTGCGCTTTGCACAAGGGATGGTAAATATGAACTTTAAAACGTTTTTCCCGCTATTTTTGTTGCCGGCGAGCGTTTTTGCCGCGGTAAACTTGAACGTAAGCCTGGGCGACAGCATTAAGCCGGTGACACACGTGGCGACCGGTTCGCTTTATGGCTTGACCGAGACGCTCCCGAGCAATATCGAAAAAGATGTGGCACCTCTCAAACCGAACGTGTTCCTTTCGCCGGCGCGTAGCGGTAGCGGTCGCCAGCAGCCTATCGGTGGCGCGTTCCTTGTGGCTCCGCGTGTCGAAAGCATCGGTGCCAAAATCCAGATTCGCTTGGCCGACGTTTTGCCGGGCTGGCCGTACAAGTTCCAGAATATGGACCACTGGAAAAACGAAGTGAAGTCCGTCATTAACGACAAGCTCAAATCGAACAACAAGAATTTTGACGGTTACGAAATTTGGAACGAACCGAACGATACCTGGAAATCAAGCATTGACTTCAATTCCGGTCTCTGGAAACAGACTTACGATTTGATCCGCCAGATGGACCCCGGTGCCAAAATCATTGGCCCGTCGTACTCCTTCTATCATGGTTCCAAGATGGAAGAATTCGTGAAGTACTGTTCGCAGAACAACTGCATGCCCGACGTGGTCAGCTGGCACCAGTGGGGTAGCGGTGGCTTCGTGGGTTCTGTCGAAACTTACCGTAACCTCGAAAAGAAATACAACGTCAAGCCGCGCCCGCTGAGCATCAACGAATATTCTTCGACCGAACACAGCGAAGAAGGTTGCCCGGGCTTGTCTATTCCCTTTATCGCTAAATTCGAACGTCACGGTGTCGAAAGCGCCATGATTTCTTGGTGGTTCGTACCGCTTCCGGGTCGCTTGGGTAGCCTGCTCACCAAGGATAACGAACGCGGTGGCGGCTGGTGGCTGTACAAGTGGTATGGCGACATGAGCGGCTATATGGCAAAGGTTGTACCCCCCAACGACAAGAGCGATGGCGTCGACGGCTTTGCTGCTCTCGACAAGAAGAAAGGCTTTGCAAGCATTGTGCTCGGCGGTAACACCAAGGGCGATGTGAATGTGAATATTTCGGGCATTCCTTCGGCATTCGGCAACAAGGTGAATGTGACGGTGGAATACGTGGTTTGGGAAAACAAGGACAAGGCCGTACCCTCGACGAATCTGGTGTCCGACAAGGAATACGACGTGAGCGACGGCAAGATTACGGTGCCGGTGAATATCACGAATACCAAGTATGGCTATCGCGTGTACATTACACCGATCATTCCTCAGGCGCCTTATAAGGATGTCGCCGCCGCAATCCCGGGCAAGATTGAAGTCGAAAACTACGACGTCGGCGGTTCGGGCAAGGCCTACTCCGACAAGGACGACGACAACAAGGGCGGAGAATACCGCGACGATGCAGTCGATATCGTTAAAGCAGGCAATGGCTACGCTATCGGTTACACGCAAGAAGGCGAATGGCTCGAATACACGGTGAAGGTTGCCAAGTCGGGCGAATACAATCTTAACGCAAGCTACGCCACATCGTCTGAAAATGTAGGCTTCAAACTCTATGTCGACGGTAATGCGGTTACAGATAACATAATCGTGCCGCAAGGTGCCGACTGGGAAACCTATTCGACATACGAAGCAGGCAAAGTGAACCTTACCGAAGGCGAACACGTGCTCAAGCTCGAAATCGTGGGTAACTACGTGAACCTCGACTGGCTCGAATTCGTGGACCCGTCGCAAACCACGCGTATCGCAGGCACTCCGGCATTGCAGCGCATGAATGCAAGCTACGACGTATTCAGTGCAACAGGCAAGTTCCTTGGTCGTATTGACCGCGGCGCTACCGCTACCGAATCGCTCACGGCTTCGCTCAAGAATGCAGGCTACGCAAACGGCGTCTACATCATCCGCACCTCCGGCAAGACCCACCGCGTAACCGTGCGCTAAGTGCCGCCTAGAACGCTTAATGACTCCATGCAACCTAAGGAACCCCCCGCGTAAGCGAGGGGTTTCTTTTATGCATACGGACGATGGCTAATCCTTTTGGAGTGCTCAAACGTCATTGGTCGCTTTAATTAAGCGCCGAGTAGAGGCGGCAAGCAAAAGCTTGCCGTCGAGACGAAGGACAGCCGATGGCTGATTAACCTTTTGGAGTGCTCATACCCCATCGGCTGTTTATATAAAAAGAATCCCTCGCCTAGGCGAGAGATTCTTTGGTTGGTTTTTAGGAGGTATTCTTAGGAGTACTAAGATTCGTTTGTGAGAGAGAACTTACTTCACGAAGCTTGCCGGGAGCGTGAACTGCTTCAGGAACGGCCAGCCGATGCTTGCGTCACCGTAGTCGTGGCCACCGCCCTGCTTGGTGCAGAGAACAACCTTCGTGCCATCCTGGCAGTTGGAGTATTCGTCGCAACCATTGGCGTTCTTGGTCGGAGCGCCGGTACAGCCGTTCTTTTCAGCCCAGAACTTGAAGGTGCCTTCGGCGCCCAAGAAGTTCAGACCGTCATTGAATCCGCTATCGCCACCCTGATATTTGCAGACAGGGTCATTTGTACCGCGGAAGTTGATGACAGAAATCGGACGAGACATCTTGCACTGTGCACTGTTGGTCTTGTTCAAGTCCATAGCTGCCGGAGCGACAGCTGCAAAGACGTCGGACATCATACAGGCCACGTGGTTACTCATACCGCCACCCATCGAGAAACCGGTTGCGTAAATACGCTGCGGGTCGATACAGGCGATTTCTTTGAGTTTGTCGATCATTGCGTAAGAGAACTTGACGTCGTCGTCGTTGGAACAGCAGGGGCCGACGTTCCAGCCGTTACCCATTCCACCCGGTTTGCTGGTGCCGTCCGGGTAAAGCGTGATTACGCCTTCGGGGTCAGTCTTGGCCTTGTACGGAGAACTTCCGAATTCGCCATTGCCGGAACCGCCAATCGGGTGGTAGTCAATAACGAGCGGTACGGGCTTGTCGCCCTTGTAGGCACTCGGAATGTGCATAATAAAGGTGCGCTGCTTGCCATCGACGGTCACGGACATGTTTTGCTTGTCTCCGACCTTTGCAGTCTTGCCAGAGCAATCGACTACGATAGGTCCGTCGTTGCCGGCACTGCTGGAAGACTTCGGCGGTTCGACCTGTTGAGAGCTAGAAGATTTCGGCGGTTCAATAGCTTCAGAGCTGGAAGAAGCGTCGGCAGAGGGCCTTACCATTTCGATGGTCACGCCGGTCTCGGTTTCGCTCTGCATTTGGTAGACAAAGTTGGCATAACCATCCAGCGCGAACTGGAGCATCGGCAACAGGTCGCCTTCTTTCTTGAGAGCCTTGACTGCACCCTTGTCGGTCAACATAAAGGTGCTGTTGCGGTTGTCTGCACTGACGCGGATGAACTTCGCGCCTTTTGCAAGCTTGCCCAAGTCGAGGGAGACGATTCCCTGGACGTTTTCGATGTTGTTCTTCTTGAGAACCTTGCCAAGGGAGTTGATCACGGACACGCTGAGAGAACGTGCGTCCGCGTTATAAATGGTGAGCATGTTGCCTTCCATGTGGAGGGCGACATTTGCGGTGTAGGCGTTGGCGACAATGCCCGTGTTGTCATCGCTGCTGAGGCGGAATGTGCCATCTTCGGCGCTAGTGGTTTCATAGCCGCCGAAGTTGAATGTGTTGATTTTTACACCGCCGAGCAAACGGCCGGAAACCTTGGATTTGACCACGCCGTCAATGCTCCAGGCAAAAGCCTGGCTGCTGAACAAGCCGAACAGTGCCAGGCTAGCGATACTTGCGAATTTGGGGTTACGCATAAATACTCCTTTTTTATGATACCCTTTTGTTTTCACTCCATAATAAATTTACACATTTATTGCCGAAATGCAATATATTTTGCGTAAAGTTTGCGAAACCACGGATAAATCTTACACATTTCCGTGTAAAAAGCGTTTTGTGGGGTAGGGGGTGTTGGTGTGTATGGATTTGTTGTCCATGCAATCTTTCCTTTAATGTGGAGAAAATCCCGTTTTGTAAAGTACCTTTAACTTAGGTGTTTACGTTTTTAAAGGATGTTGGTTATGAAAAGACTTTCCCTTTCTCTTGCTATTGCAGCCATTGCAGGCTTTGCGACCGTTGCTAACGCAGCCATGGCCGATGGCGGTGCAAAATTCCTGGGCAATATTACTACGGGCGGCCAAATTCGTAGCGACTTTGCCCAATACTGGAACCAGATTACTCCCGAAAACGGCTGTAAGTGGGGCTCTATCCATTCCCTTTCTAACGGCAACAGCGGTACAAGCAAGTTTGCCTGGGACAACTTCGACAAGTGCGAAAGCGCCTACAAGTGGGCCAAGGAAAAACCGGGCGAACGCCACTTCAAGTTCCATGCTCTCGTTTGGGGCTCCCAGTACCCGAACTTCCTCTGCAAAAAGAAAAATCCGGGCATTACCGTAGAACTCACCAAGCAGTACATTACCGAATGGTTCGATGCCGTTGCGGCTAAGTTCCCGGACCTCGAATACATCGACGTGGTGAACGAAGCCATTTGGGCGGGTAACAACTACCACTCCGGTTACGGCAAGCCTGCTGCAGGTGCCGAAGGCCACAGCACCGACGATACCGAATGCGGCGGCTCCTACATTATCGAAGCCCTCGGCGGTGACCGCGTTGTAAATGGCAAGCACCAGTACGACTTTATCACCACCGCTTTCAAGATGGCCCGCGAACGCTGGCCAAAAGCTGTGCTCATCTATAACGATTACAATACGCTTTCCTGGCAGATCAACGAAGGTATCGAACTCATCCAGACTATTGTCAAGAACGGCGCTCCGGTGGATGCTTACGGCCAGCAGGCTCACGACTGTAAGGGCATGAGCAAGAACGATTTCGAAAGCAAGATGACTCGAATCCATAACGAGACGGGCCTCCCGCTCCTGGTTTCGGAATACGATATCGGCGAAGCCGACGATACCAAGCAGAAAAACGATTACGCAAACCAGATTCCGTTTATGTGGGAAACTCCCTGGGTCGCGGGCATTACCATCTGGGGCTATATCAACGGCTCTACTTGGGTTGCAAACACCGGCCTTATCGAAAAGGATGGCCGCAAGCGCGCTTCCATGAACTGGCTCGAAGAATATTTTGCAAACAACTTAAGCAAGGGCAAGAACGATGTGACCTTCACGCCGATTGAGCCCGAACCGCAGCTTCCGTTCAAGGGAGAACCGATTGCCATTCCGGGTAAAGTCGAAGCCGAAGATTTCGATATCCCGGGCAAGGGCGTCAACGAAGACGGCACGAGCAACCAGTCCTATAGCGATGATTCCGAAAATCACGGCGATAGCGATTACCGCAAGGACACCGGTGTCGACCTTTACAAGAAGGCGACTGGCGTGATTGTGGGCTACAACAGCGAAGGCGACTGGCTCGAATGGACCGTGAACGTGGGTGATGCAGGTGACTACACGATGTTTGCCGCCGTCGCTGCCGCAGGTTCTACTTCCAGCTTCCAGCTCTCCCTCGATGGCAAGGCGCTCACTGACGTGATTGCGGTTCCTGCCGCCAAGGAAGGCGAAGAAAATTACGACGACTACAACAAGGTCAAGGCCAACGTGACCCTCCCGGCAGGCAAGCACATTCTCCGCATGGACGTAACGGGCGCCTGGTTCGACGTAGACTACTTCACCTTCGTGAAGGGCAAGGACGCGACTGACCCCGAACCGATCGAAAATCCGGGCCAGGAAACCTCTATTGGCAAGAACCTTGAACTCACGAACAACAAACTTCAAGATTACTACGTGTTCGACATGCAGGGCGTGCGCATGGGCGTGCTTTCGGCCTATGGTTTCGATGCCGCCAAGGAAATTCTCCAGAATTCCGGCGCCGTCAAGACTTCTGGCGTGTACTACCTGCGCAGCCGTAGCACCGGCAAGATGCAGTCCGTACGCATCACGAAATAAGACCGATTTTTCCATCTCTCTCTTAGACACATAGACCGAACAACGGGCCTCGGGGCGAATGCTGCGGGGCTCGTTTCTTGCTCTTTACATTATTATGGATATTTTATCAATGGAAATCCTTGAAGACCGTGAGCGATTCCGCCTTTGCCGAGATAATTTTATAGGAGCATGGTGTAACTTTAAAAAAGGATGTGGTTTCATGAAACAGAAACTTTCTTTCTCTGCTTTGGCGGTCGCACTTTCTTGTGCCGTTCCGTCGTTCGCTGGCCCCGGCCTTGCCGATGGCGCAGCCAAGTTCGTTGGTAACATTACTCAGAGTAATAGTGTCGGCTCAGACTTTACTGCGCTCTGGAACCAGGCTACGGCTGAAAACGGCTGTAAGTGGGGCTCCGTCGAAGGTCAGCGCGGCAAGTACAACTGGGGCGCCTGCGATGCTGCCTATAACTGGGCAAAGCAGAATGGTGGTCACTTCAAGTTCCACGCTTTGGTGTGGGGCTCCCAGTATCCGAGCTGGCTCAATGGCCTTAGCACAGACGAAACCAAGAAGGCGATTACCGCCTGGTTCGATGCGGTCAAGCAGCATTACCCGGATCTCGAAATGATCGACGTGGTGAACGAAGCTATCCGCACGGGCAACAACAGCTATCATTCTCCTTACGGCAAGAACAACAACATCATTCCGGCACTCGGTGGCGATAACGGTGGCAATTACCAGTTCGTAACGACCGCCTTCAAGATGGCGCGCGAACGTTGGCCGAAGGCTATCCTCATTTATAACGACTATAACACGGTTCAGTGGAACAAGGACCAAGGTATTCAGCTTATCCAGACCATCAAGAAAAACGGTGCTCCGGTCGACGCATACGGCTTGCAGGCCCACGACATGATGAGCCAGGGCGGTGGCCAGGGCGGTACCGGTGGCGGCGGCGTCTGCTTGAACATCAATACGCTCAAGAGCATTACCAAGGAAATCTGGGACAAGACCCAGACCCCGATGTTCATCAGCGAATACGACATTGCAACTACCGACGACAATATCCAGAAGCAGTGCTACTCCGAACAGATTTCTCACTTCATGGAAAACGAACACATTGCCGGCATTACCATCTGGGGCTACATTTATGGTCGCACTTGGCTCGACTGTAACGGCACTGCGAGTGGCTGCTCCGGCATTGTCAAGAATGGCCAGGACCGCGCCGCTTTGAAGTGGATGAGGGAGTACCTCAAGAGCAACAAGGGCGTGAACACGACTGGCCTCAAGACGGGTGTGCTCACTCCGGTCGAACCTGTGCCGCGCAAGTTGTTCAAGGGTTCTGCATTCGACATCCCGGGCAAAATCGAAGCCGAAGACTTTGATATTTCCGGTGTCGGCGAAACCAATGGCGTGAGCAACGTTTCTTACAGCGAAAGCGATATCGAAAATCACGGCGACGTGAAGGATTACCGCAAGGACACGACGGGTGTCGACCTCTACAAGAAGGCGACCGGCATCATCGTGGGCTACAACAGCGAAGGCGATTGGCTCGAATACACCGTGAACGTAAAAGAAGCGGGCGACTACACCATGTTCGCAGCCGTGGCTGCCGCAGGTTCGACTTCCAGCTTCCAGCTTTCTCTCGACGGCAAGGAACTCACCAACGTGATTACTGTTCCTGCAGCAAAGTCCGGCGAAGAAAACTACGACGACTACAACAAGGTCAAGGCGAACGTGTCCCTCACGGCCGGCACGCATATCCTCCGCATGACGGTGACTGGCTCCTGGTTCGACATCGACTATTTCACCTTCGTGAAGGGTAAAGATGCTACCGACCCCGAACCGATTGAAATCGAAGATGATCCGATGTTTGTCCAGCCGAGCATCCAGATCGATGAAAACGGCCTGCAGGACTACTTTGTGTTCGATGCACACGGCGTGAACTTGGGCGTGCTCTCGGCCTACGGTTTCGAAGGCGCTGCCGAAATTCTCCAGAACACGGGCGACATCAAGGCTTCCGGTATCTACTACCTGCGTAACCGCTGGACCGGAAAAATGCAGTCTGTGAGAATTTCTAGGTAAATTTCAAAACTCAATACACCAAACAACGGGCCCCGAGGCGAGTGCTTCGGGGCTTGTTTTTATTACAAAAATGTTACGCTATGGACATTTTGTCCATGGCAATTTCGCTTTTTAGGGTAAAATAGGGCGTTTTGCGGGATATATTTATAATGGTTTTTGGGATGAAAAACCATCAAAAAGGATGTGTGGATATGAAAAAGATAATCTCTACAGCAACGAAAGTTGCTGCTGTTGCTCTCGCAGCGTCAACTTTCTCTTTTGCCGGTCCGGGCTTGGCTGATGGTGCAGCCAAATTCGTCGGTAACATTACCACTAACGGCCAGGTCCGTAGCGACTTTACGTCTCTCTGGAACCAGATTACCGCTGAAAACGAATGTAAGTGGGCTTCTATCGAAGGTACCCGCGGTCGTTACAACTGGTCTGGTTGCGACGCTGCCTATAACTGGGCAAAGAACAACGGTGGCCACTTCAAGTTCCACGCCCTGGTGTGGGGCTCCCAGTATCCGAACTGGTTGAACGGCCTTAGCGCAGCCGACACCAAGACGGCAATCACGAACTGGATGGATGCCGTCAAGCAGCATTACCCCGAACTCGAAATGATCGACGTGGTGAACGAAGCTATTAAGTCGGGTGGCAGCTACCACTCTGGCTACGGCAAGAACAACAATATCATCGCGGCTCTCGGTGGCGATAACGGCAACTACGAATTCGTGGCTGAAGCCTTCAGAATGGCCCGTAAGCGTTGGCCGAACGCTATCTTGATCTATAACGACTACAATACCGTTCAGTGGCAGAAGAACGAAGGTATCGACCTTATCAATAAGCTGAAAAAGGCTGGCGCTCCGGTTGACGCCTATGGCTTGCAGGCTCACGATATGCAGGTTTCCGGTGGTCAGCAAGGTGGCCAAGGCGGTGGCGGTTCCTGCTTGAACATCAATACGCTCAAGAGCGCTATTGAAGAAATCTGGAACAAGACCCAGATGCCGATGTTCATCTCTGAATACGATATCGCTTCTAACGACGATAACGACCAGAAGAACTGCTACTCTCAGCAGATCTCCTACTTCATGGAAAATGAACACATTGCCGGTATCACCCTCTGGGGTTACATCTACGGTTCTACTTGGACCTCTGGCGGTAACTCCGGTATTATCAGGAACGGCCAGGACCGTCCGGCCATGACTTGGTTGAAGGATTACCTCTCCAAGAACAAGGGCGTGAACACGACGGGCCTTCCTACGGGCGAAATCACTCCGGTGGAACCTGAACCGCAGACTCCGTTCAAGGGTGAAGCTCTCGCTGTCCCGGGCAAGATCGAAGTCGAAGACTTCGACATTCCGGGCAAGGGCAAGAACGAAGACGGCACGAGCAACGCTTCTTATGCCGACGATGGCGAAAACCACGGTGATTCCGACTACCGCAAGGATACCGGTGCCGACCTTTACAAGAAGGGTACGGGCATTGCTCTCGGCTACAACAATACCGGTGACTGGTACGAATACACCATCAACGTTGCCGAAGCAGGCGAATACACCGCTGTAGCTTCTGTCGCAACCGAAGGTACTGGCGCATTCACGCTCTCCCTCGACGGCAAGGCTCTCGCCGACTTCGAAGTCACGGGAACTAGCTACGACGAATTCTCCAACGTGAGCAAGAAGGTGACTCTCCCGGCCGGCAAGCATATCCTCCGCATGGAAGTGACTCAGGAATACTTCGACATCGACTACATCGAATTCACGAAGGGTGACATTACTGCAATCGCCCAGAAGGTGGAACTCGACAACAACTCTCGTCAGGACTACCACGTGTTCGACCAGAACGGTGTCCACATGGGTGTGCTCACTGCCTACGGTTTCGACGCTGCTAAGGAAATCCTCCAGAGCTCCAGCGCTGTGAAGGCCTCCGGTATCTACTACCTGCGCAGCCGCACCACTGGCAAGATGCAGTCTGTAAGAGTTATTCGCTAATCTTTAGAAACTCAATACACCAAACAACGGGCCCCGAAGCGAATGCTTCGGGACTTGTTTTTTATTCAGGGGATTTTTGTGCAAACGAAAAAGCACCAGTGAAACTGGTGCTTTTCGAAATTCGATTTGAATTTACCGATTAGCGATCGTGAATGTCGATGCAGTCGCGGATGTCGCGGGCAGCGAACATACGGCCACGGCGCGGGTCGAGGCAGTCAACGCGATCCGGGCGGTTGCGACGGAAGTCAACAGTCATCCAACGGGTACCATCGTTGCAGTAGTAGTCGAAACGACCTTCTGCATCACCACGGTAGCAAGAACCTTCAACCATCGGACGGCGGTTGCGGTAGTCAACGCGGAAGTGGCGGTCACGCGGGCGGCAATCCGGCTTTTCAAAGCGGCATTGCAGGCGTTCACGCGGAGGAGGTGGCGGCGGAGGAGGAGGGTCGGCCGGTCTTTCCTTTTTCTTGCCATTGTCAACGTGAATCGTAAAGCCGGCCCATGCGCCGGAAGAAAGCATCAGCGTAGCTGCCAAGATTGCTAGAATGGGTTTCTTCATTCTTACTCCTTGAGAGAAATGCATTATATAGTTATGACCAAAATATAAGTTAATTAGTTCCAAAAAAGTGAGTGTGCTTGAAAAAAATATGGATAGGTTGAAAAAAATTACAGATAGTTTGCAAGCTTGTTTTGTGACGAGCGGTTGTCTTTAAGACTCGGGTGGTCGAGTGTAGTTTGTGTGCTTTTGAGGGCGAAAATGGGGTAATTTATAGCAAAACTATATTATAATTAATATAATTGATATAATCGATAGAATGAAAAATGCTTAAATGACGCGGATTTTTCGAAAAATAGTACTTTTTTGCCCTTGCAAAGCCCGGAAATTTCTTCTAAATTTAGCGCAGCATTTCACGGGGCGACTTTGCTCCGGAATAACTCAAAAAGGATTTACATGAAGACCATTACGGTAAACCCGAAGAACGTCGAACGCAAGTGGAAGCTTGTGGACGCCGCCGAAAAGCCTATGGGTCGCGTTGCCTCTGAAGTTGCAAAGCTCCTGATGGGCAAGCACAAGGCCATCTTCTCCCCGAACGTCGACACTGGCGACTTCGTGGTTGTGATCAACGCTGAAAAAGTTGCTGTTACCGGCAACAAGAACCTGCAGAAGCAGTACTTCCACCACACCGGTCACATTGCCGGTGAACGCTGGATCAACTTTGCCGACCTTCAGGCAAAGCACCCGACTGCACCGCTCGAAGCTGCCATTTGGGGCATGCTCCCGCACAGCGCTCTCGGTCACAAGATGATCAAGAAGCTCAAAATTTATGCCGGCGCCGAACATCCGCACGCTGCGCAGAAACCTGAAGTTGTAGAACTTTAAGAACGGAGGATACCTCTATCGCTACCGCAAAAAATAAGAAGATCTACCGCGGCACTGGCCGTCGCAAGAACGCCATCGCTGCTGTGATCCTGAAGCCGGGTTCCGGCAAGCGCACTATCAATGGTCGTGATTTCAAGGATTACTTCCATTCTGAAGTGCAGAACATGATTGCAAACCTCCCGTTCGCCATCCTCGGCAACGCGGAAGAATGGGACGTCGAAGTTACCGCTCGTGGCGGTGGCATCGCTGGCCAGATGGGCGCTGTCCGTCTCGGCATTGCCCGCGCACTGGTTGCTAACAACGCTGAAGACAAGCCGGCCCTCAAGAAGGAAGGCTTGATGACTCGCGACTCTCGTGCTGTTGAACGTAAGAAGTTCGGCCGCAAGAAGGCTCGTAAGCACTTCCAGTTCAGCAAGCGCTAATCTGCGAATTTGCTTTTACGGAAAACCCTGGCTCTCGCCAGGGTTTTCTTTTTATACGCTTGCTGCTAGCGTGTCATGCTGAGGAATCTCAGCATCGGCTCTTGGTTGTCTGATTAGTTTGTTAGAAATTATCCGGGCGGTCGAACATGTGCGTCACGAATTCAACGACCAGCGTCTCGTAGGCCTCGTCGCTGAAAATCGGCTTTTGCATCAGGTCGATCGCCTCTTGCGAAAGCTTGCCAGTTTTGGCAAGTTCTGCGCCGCCTTTCTTGTACTTTTCACGCAGCATGTTGAGGCGGCGCGGGCCCCCGCGGTGGTCGAGCGCTCGCATCTGCGGGCAGGCGATGAGCGTGTAGCCTTCGTGACCAAGAATGATGTCAAACTGCTTGCGGATCGGCTCGTACACAACGTCCAAATCCATCCAGGCGCAGCTCGAAAGCAGAATGATCTTCTGACCTTCTTTCTGGAACTGCAAGCCGTGCAAGTGCGAGTTCATGGCGGTGGCGCCTTCTTTAAGCTTCTGGCCCATGTAGGGGTGAACCATGCCCACGATGCGGTCCATGAGTACCTTCATCTGGCCCGGCACGCTAAACAGGTACAAAGGGAAACTCCAGATCACGATGTCGGAATTCGTGAGCTTTTCGCGAATCCAGGGCACATCGTCGTCCTTCATGAAGCAGCTGCCGTCTTCACGACCCCAGCAGCTTAAGCAACCGCGACAGGGCTTGATATTCAGACGGTCGATAAAAAGGTATTCCGACTCGTATTCGCCGCTTTCTTCTAGGCCTTCTACGAACGCCTTGGTCGGAATCAGGGTTCCGCTGCGTTCGTTTTTCGGGCTTGCAACCATCACGAGAATTTTCTTTTTATCTGCCATGGGCGCAAATTTAGTTAAAATTACGGATTTTTGCGCTTTACCTGCCTATGATTATTTTCTATATTATGCGCCGCTCGGGCAATTACGCTCGGGTAAAACCAATCACCGGCTTGCGAGAGTCGCTTCGGTGGCGAGGTCCACACCCCTAGGTTCGGGCATCGCTTCGCGGCTTAATTGCAGTCCGGGTAGTAACAACCGAAAAGGAAAATACATTATGGCAAATCTGCCTTCTGTCGAAGATCTGCTTGCTGCAGGCTCCCACTTTGGTCACCAGACTCAGCGCTGGAACCCGAAAATGAAACCCTACATCTTGGCTGAAAAGAACGGCATCTACGTTCTCAACCTCTCCAAGACTCGTGAACTCCTTGAAGAAGCTGCCAAGGCCGCTGCCAAGATTTCTGAATCTGGCAAGACCGTGCTCTTCGTTGGCACCAAGCCGACCGCTCGTCAGTGCGTGCTCGACGCTGCTGCTTCTTGCAACCAGTTCTCCGTGACCAACCGCTGGCTCGGTGGTATGCTCACGAACTTCCAGACCGTTCGTAAGTCCATCAAGAAGATTGACAAGATCGACGCTATGGAAGCTGATGGTACTTTCCAGGCTCTCTCCAAGAAGGAAGTCCTCGACAAGAACCGCGAACGCGAAAAGCTCCTTTCCGTGTTCGGTGGCATCCGTGAAATGGTGAACCTCCCGGGCCTCCTCGTCGTGACCGACCTCGCTCACGAAAAGATCGCCGTGGCTGAAGCTCGCCGCCTCCACATTCCTATCATCGGCATTTGCGACACGAACGTCGACCCGACTCTCGTGGACTATCCGATTCCGGCTAACGACGACGCCGTGAAGTCTCTCACGCTCATCGTCGACTACATCGCAGCTAACGTCCAGAAGCGTACTGCTGACAAGAAGGCCGACAAGGAAGAAGCTAAGAAGTTCGACAACGGCGAGGAAGAAAAGTAATATGCAGATTACCGCTTCCCTCGTTAACGAACTCCGTCAGAAGACTGGCGTGGGCATGATGCAGTGCAAGAAGGCCCTCACCGAAACTGACGGCGACATGGACAAGGCCGTTGAACTCCTCCGCAAGCAGGGTGCTGCTGTTGCCGCCAAGCGCGCCGACAAGGCCGCTAAGGAAGGCCGCATCTACCTCATCGAAACCGCTGACAAGGCTGCTGCTTTCGAACTCTCTTGCGAAACTGAACCGGTTTCCAACAACGACGACTTCGTCGCTCTCGCCAACATGGCTGTGAAGGCTGTCGAAACTCAGGCTATCGCCTCTGTCGAAGACCTCAAGAACGCTGTTGTCGACGGCAAGAAGATCAACGATGTGCTCCAGGACGTGCTCGTCAAGATCCAGGAAAACATCGACTTCCGCAAGTTCGCCGAAATGAAGAAGACTGCTAACTCCGTGTTTGGCGTTTACAGCCACATGAAGGGCAAGATCGGTGTGATCACCGAACTCGCTTACGAAGGCTCTGCCGACGAAGCTGCCCTCAAGGCTGCCGCTAAGGACATCGCTATGCAGGCCGCTGCATTCGCTCCGGTTGCATTGAACGATGCTGCAGTTCCGGCTGAAACGATCGAAAAGGAAAAGGAAATTGCCAAGGCTCAGATCGAAGCTTCTGGCAAGGCTCCGAAGCCTGAATTCCTGCAGCGCCAGATTGACGGCCGCGTCGCCAAGGTGCTCAAGGAAATCGTTCTCGAAGACCAGGAATTCTTCATGTCCGAAAAGAACCCGAAGAAGCTCTCTGTCAAGGACTATCTCCAGGAAGTCGTTGCCAAGCAGCTCGGTCTTTCCAGCTTGAAGGTCGTGAACTTCATCCGCTTCGAACGCGGTAACTAAGAGGTTTTGAGCTAGCGAGGTGTGAGGTCGTGCCTTCGGCACTCTGAGCATCGCCTAGTACAGGCTCTAAAATTTGGTCGCTCCCTTGCGGGGCGGCCAATTTTTTTTATTTTGTACAAGAGTTAAGAAAGGAGAACAAAATGCTGAAGAAGTATTTGTTTGGGATTTTAGTCAGCTGTAGTTTCGTTTTTGCCAAATTCGTTGATGTCATTCCGGTGGAACCTGCTCAAAAAGAGGGGTGCTACTCTATTTCCTCGTTAGAGGAACTTTATGGCTTTGCCGCGGTTGTCAACGGGACTCTCGAAGAAGGCCGTGCGGCAGAACCTTCCGCTTGTGGTCAGCTTGAAAAGGACATTCTGGTCAACGACACGACAACGGTTCATCGCACTTATAGGTGGGTCCAAAATCCTGAAACGCAGGAATACGAAAAGGAATACTACTTCTACATATACGATGAAAACCGTAAAGAAGTCGAAGTCGACACGAATGAAATCGAACATCACCACTGGACGCCGATTGGGGAATTCTCGGGAGCCTTCGATGGCCGAGGACACGTCATTAGGGCTTTGGAATATGCGGATAGCCTAGATACGGCGGCGTTTATTCGTACTACGGTCGGTTCCGATGCAGAACCTGTAAAGATTCAGAACTTGAAACTCCATTATTGGAAACTGGGCCCCCATATTGTGGGTGGTGGAATTGTCGCTGTCAATCGCGGGAATCTTTATTTTGAAAATTCTGTTGCTTTTGGCTCCATGTATGCTTATGCTGTTTCTGGCAGCTTTGTGGCGCAGAATGATGGAAACTTGATTCTGAAAAATATAGCTGCCGCCTCTGGCATTAGTGCTGGTTTAATAGCAGGGTTGGTTGTCGGTGTAAACAATGGCGAAGTGTCGATAGATAGTTTAGAGACATCGTATCCTGAAGGTATAGTTACGTATATGGCTCGCGCTGAAGGTGTAGATATTGCCGGTGGCGTGGTCGGCGCAAACGCTGATGGTGCGACCTTGAAAATATCGAATGCGAATATTGCTACATCCGTTACCGCAGAAAAACTTGCTGGAGGCCTTGTTGGGTATAACGGGATAGGTTCCGTAGCCTCTATTGAGGCTGCATCTTTTGACGAAGGCGATGCTTCTGCTCGGGTTGCCAGTTCTTTTGTTGGCAAGAATAAGGGAATCGTATCGATTCTGAATGCCTATTCGACCGCTTCAACGATGAAAGACAACGATACCGTGGGCGTGTTCGTCGCCTACAACGAGGATTCCGTTTCGCTTCGAAATGTCTACTGGATTTATGATGGTATATACGCTCGTCCGCAAGCAACGGAAAGGGATGTGTTTGTCGGAGTTTGTAGCGGTAAGGAATCCCTGCAAAATGGCTTTTATCTTAGCGATAAGGTTCTCTGGAAAAACGATAGCAGTTCCTGCATGGCGCGCTTGAACGCGCAGAATGCCGATGCGGATGCCTTTTTTGATGGTGTTGTCGCTATCGCGCTTAACCGCGGCAAAGATGGCGAAGTTTGGGGGCAGGACACGAGCTTGTACGACAACTACCCGAAGCTTGGCAGAAAATTAAATATCAAGCCCTTTAAGATTATGATGAAGGATACGCTCTATGTCGGTAACGATACAGTGCAGTATTCCTATGGAAGCAAGAAGAAACTGCCTGAACTGTTCCGGCACGGCTATGAGTTCTTGGGCTGGTATTATGAAGGCAAGGAAGATTCCCTTGTGTATGAGATCACCGAGAACGATTATGGACACAAGGTGCTGTATGCGAAATGGGACGGCCTGCCTACCTTGCCGGCAAAGGATTCTTTAGGCTGTTACTTGATATCGAGCGCAGGCGAACTTTATGGCTTTTACGAACTTGTTCCGCAGAATCAGAAAAAATGTGCCAAGCTGACAAAAGACATTGTTGTCAACAAGAATGTGCTCGATTCAGACGGTGACCGCGTTGATGAATATTTCCGAGACTGGTTTGGACTGCGTAGTTACACCGGTGTCTTTGATGGTCAGGGCCATACCATATCGGGCCTGTATATCGGGGCGCTTTTCGAAGAGGTCCGAGATGGCGATACGCTTGTTATCAAGAACCTTGGTTTCCGGGATTCCTACTTTATCGCGTACAACGCGGGCGCGTTTGTTTCTGAGAATCATGGGTACCTGACGATTGATAGTTGCTTTAATGCCTCTACGGTGCATAACAAAGTGTACTGGGCGGGTGGCTTTGTCGGTGAGTCCACCGGAGAATTGATTATCACCAATTCCCATAACGAGGGCCTTGTAGAACAAGGATCTGGTTTGGTGGGGACCATGGAAGGTCGCTTGATTATTGCCAACTCGTATAATTCGGGCTATTTAAAAGGTATTCATTCTATGAAGGGTACGGGAGGCCTTTTGGGGCAGAGTTACGGAAAGACCACGATTGTAAATTCGTACAACGTGGGACATGTGGAAGGTTGCTACAATGTTGGAGGCCTTATCGGCGAATCGAATAGGGAAACGACTATTTTGAATTCCTACAATGCAGGCAAGGTCGAAGGATGCTATGAGAAGTATTTCGGATTGGTGGGTGAAGATGTTTCGATATCGGGATCGCTTCCGGCCGGGTATTCCTTGGTAATGAAGAATGTCTATTATCCCGAAGGCTATATCGACGATAATGGCGGAATCCCCTTTACCGAAGAACAGCTCAAGAATGGTTATCTAGCGACCAAGCTCCATAAATACGTATGGCTCGATAGCGTTGCCAAAATCTATCCGAACGGGATTGACGGAAAAATCTGGGGCCAGAAGGTGGGGACTGATCCGTATCCGGTATTCTCCGGTGTATTGGATGGCGCGGTCGCGGTTCCGGACTCCGAATTTACGACCGCCTTGGATATGGATTGGATGGCTCGTTACGGAATGTCGCTCCAGGTGGTGTCAAGGAACGTTCGCGTGTCGGCGGCGCCTGTGGGTTCGGATTATGTAGCCTACGATATGCAAGGGCGCATTCTGCAGAAGGGCCGCGTTAAATCGGCTAACTTTGACATCGAGTTCCCGCGTGCCGGGCGGTATCTGTTGCGTATTGGCAATTGGACGGGCCGTGTCGATATAAGGTAGGGGATTTATAAAAGGAGAGTGAAATGCTGAAAAAGTTTTTGTCTTTGGCTGTAACGGGTTCTGTCGCTTTCGCGCTTTTGGCCTGCGGCGATTCAGATTCATCTTCCCAAGCGTCTGTACAAGATACGCCGCAAGTCGGCTCAGAAAGTTCCTCGTCCGAGGGACCTGCATCGCCGGATCCTCTTGTGAGTTCTTCGTCTGAAGCTGAACCGTCAGAAATTGTGGGCCTGGATACTCTCCCGTTCGACACCACGGGAATCGAGCCGGATTTCTACACTTATACGTATGACGAATTGGATCCTTTTACGCCCGAACAGCGCGCTGCGGTAGGTGCTGATGTCGTTTTGGGCCGCTATATTAATGCCCTGAAAAAAGTGCCCCCGTTTTGCGGTATCGACCATATCTATGCGAATGGAAAAGTCCTGCTCTCCTATAAAAATGGTTGGCCTGGTGATTATAAGTTCGCAATCCTAGTTCGTGAAGATTCGCTGATGCTTGCCGATGAACGCGATTGCAAGATGCCCGCTTGGGGCGCTTGCGGAAATGTAAATGACTATTTGAAAAAGATTACGGTGGGTAACGAAGTCTTTTTCTATACGGAAATAAAAGATCTGTATGCTTATCAAGATTCAGTGAAAGAATACGAACTGATTCGCCTGACAGATTCTACAATCACGGTATGGGTTAAGCCTAATCCATGGTATATAGAACCTGCGCTTGATACGGTTACCTTACCACCTCCAACGGGTTGGGAAATCGATGCCTTTGAAGGAGATTCGCTGGTGACGATTGTCGGTTATGACAGCAATCTTATAAAGGAGTATATCGACACCATTTTCATTGAAAAGTACAACGTGAAGATTACCGATATCGGAAGCACGTGGATTTTTGAAAATGAAACCTGCCGCACGGCTGACTATGTTCCTGATACGACTCACACGGTGCAGGAACAGTGCAAGGAACGGCAAGATTACATCAACAATGGTGTCGATTGTATGCAGCGCAATATCGGTGCTCCCGAGGGGGTGTATCCGAACTTGTGCCGCCCCACTAAAAAGAGCGGAGACGGTGTCTGGTGCATTCTTGATGGAGATTACGCTTCAGCCGCTGATTGACCTACTGTATATGCGAACAACGAAAAGAGAGAACTCCAAAAGGATTTGCTAGTCGTTGTTCGCCCTTCGCTCCGACAATAGGCTAATTGCCTATTGCCTTCGCTTGGCACTAGATTTTTTCGCAAAAAGCCGTCCCTTAGGGGCGGTTTTTTGCGTGTAAAGGGCGTGTTAGGGCTGTTTTTAGGGTTGAAATGTGAAAAAACGTTTGCAAATTCAAACGAAATCATTTAATTTAATAGGTAAGAGAGAAAATGTGAATTAAGGTGGGAGCAATGACTTTGCGTGAGAAATCCGACATTCCCGCGTCGGTAGTCGTGGATCTTTTGAATACGGCCAAGGTGGATCCGTTTGTGATTTTCGATGCGAAATCGCACGAAATCTATATGGTGAATCCTTCTATGTCGCTTTTTTGGAAACCGAAAAGACCCTATGAACAGGGAATCAAGTTCGAAGAATATTTCTTTCCTGCCAACGAACAGAATACATTGTTTGTCGAAGAACTCCTTGAAAAAGGGGTGACGATTATTCGCTGCCCGTATTCGGGAAAAGACCTGGTTGTAGAGGCGTCGCAGATTTCCTGGAATGGCAAGCGCTCCATTTTCATGCGCGTAAACGATCATTCCGACCGGTTCTTCGATTCCCTGACGGGGCTTCCGAATTTAGAGTATTGCCGCATCCGCGGAGAAAACTATGTAGAGGGTCTTTTAAATGCAGGTAAAACCCCTGCAGTGGTTTTCTTCGACATTATCGGGATGAAGCTTTACAACAATGCCAACGGCTTTAGCTCCGGAAACGAGTTCTTGATTCACTTTGCGGCCGTACTGAAAAAGCAGTTTGCAGATAACCTGGTATGCCGTAGCACGAACGACCATTTTGTCGTTGTTGCAGACATTGCCAACCTCAAAGAAAAGTTGTGCGAAGTTCGAAAATACGTTAAAGGTACGGTTTCGAAAATTTCGATGGACCTTTACGTGGGCATTTGTGAGGCCGATACAGACAGCGATATTCTCGACGCGATTGAAAAGGCGAAACTCGCCTGCAACGTTCAAAAGAAAAAGGGTGATAAATTTATTCGGCAATATGACGAAGACCTGCACAGAACTCTCATATTGCACAATTACGTGGTAAACCACATTGACGACGCCATTGAGAACGGCTACATCAAGGTTTATTACCAGCCGGTGGTGCGTACGATTTCGGAAACGTTCTGCGGCATGGAGGCGCTTGCTCGTTGGATCGATCCTGAACAGGGTTTTTTGAACCCGGGTGAATTTATCGGCGCATTAGAAGAATCCAAGCAAATTCATAAGCTCGACAGCCACGTGATAGAACTTGTTTGCAAAGAAATGCGCGAACAATTGGACCAGGGCTACCCTGTGGTTCCGGTGTCGTTCAACCTTTCGCGATTGGACTTTACCGGCTGCGATATTTTTGAGGTAGTTGAAAGCATTCTTGAAAAATACAAGATTGAGCGTGACTACATCCGTGTAGAAATTACCGAAAGCATCATGGCGTCGGATTCGTATATCCAGCATGAAATTGAGCGATTCCGTCTGGTTGGCTACGAAGTTTGGATGGACGATTTCGGGAGCGGTTATTCTTCGCTGAATACGCTCAAGGACTACAAGTTCGACGAACTTAAAATCGACATGGCCTTCCTTTCGAACTTTAACGAGGTATCTCGCACCATTATCAGCTCGATGGTCCGCATGGCGAAAAGCCTTGGGTTAAAGACCTTGGCCGAAGGTGTAGAAACCAAGGGACAGATGGAATTCCTGAAGAGCATCGGTTGCGAAAAAGTCCAGGGCTACTACTATGGAAAGCCGCAACCGTTGAAGGCTACCATGGAGCACATGGAAACTTCGGGAATAGCCATCGAAGATAGCAACACGCGTGCCGTGTATTCAAAAATCGGGCGTCTCGACTATCAGGAAAATACTCCCAGGGCGATCATGTCCTTCGAAAACGGAATTTTCAAGTTCCTGTTTGTGAACAAACAGTACGAAGAACAGCTCCTGAGTCTCGGTTTTAAGGATGTCCAGGAAGTCGAGGATGCTTCGAACAATCCTGAAAACCCGGTGTACTACACACTTCACGAGGCAGAAAGGGCCGCCTACGAGGCTCCCTGTGAAGTGACCTATGTGACGCATGGCATGTACGTCATTATGAGGGGGCGCCTGGTTGCCGACAATAACGGCTGTCACATTTACGACTTGTCTTTCCGCAATACGCATGTGAGTGCGTATGACAGTTCTTCTCAAGGTGGAGAGTCGGTGCTTCCGGCAAATACGAAGACTATATTGATTGCCGAAGCCAATCCGCAAGAGAGGGCATTCCTTGAAAGTATTTTGAGATCGGATTACCACGTGTTGCTTGCCGAAGATGGCGAACAGGCTCTTAGCTTGCTGCTTGAATACGGACGTCACGTGGCTCTTGCCTTGATTAACGCAAACCTTCCGAAAATGGACGGTTTCAAACTCATCCAGAATTTCCAAGCTGAACGGCGCAATCTCCAAATTCCATTTGTTGTCATGACCGACAACATAGATTTAGCCAAAGAAAGCATCCGTATAGGCGCCACTCAGTTCCTCTTGACGCCCATTAAAGATAGGGGCATGCTCAAGGCAAAAATTGATGGCTCTATCAAGAATGCCGAAATGCTGCAGCAATTGGCTTTGAACTATATGGAGTTTGTTCCTGGCGGAGTAATTCTGTACAGTGTAAAGACTGGCGAAATTCTTTATGTAAATGCCCGAATACTTGACATGTTTGAATGTAGCAGTGTCGATGATTTCCGTAATTATGCCGGGCGGTTCTTCAAGAATGCAATTGTTCCCGAAGATTACGGAAGGACGAATACGGATATTTCGGAACAGGTAAAGAGCAGAAGCACCGCGACAAAGCAATTGACCTTCCGTGTAAAGACAATCAACGGAAACATCAAGCGCGTCTATCATGTGGGAAAAGTCTTTGGCAAGACTCCGTATGGAACAATCTATTCGGCATTCATGTCCGAAGACGACTTGGCAATGAAAAAGTACTTTGCCCGTAAAGAATCTTTCGCAAAATTCATGGCATCGGGCGTGTCGACGAATACGAAATCTTACGACCCGGGTTATCGCGGATTCCTGTTCTGGAACCTGACCAAGAATTCTCCTGTGATTCGCATGGGCGGAATCTCGTACATCCCCAAGGATCTCGAAGACAAGTACACCTACGAAATCCATTACAAGTACCTGAGTTCCGTGATGCAGCAAAACGAAACTAATGTCATGAACGCGTTGGATTACACGCGCGATAAACTGATCCTCGATTACATGAACAAGTGCATGGTGCATTCGCTGGACATCAGCTATGACGTCGCGGGCTATAAATTTACAATCCGATCCAGTTTCGACATGATGATGGACCCGGAATCCGGCGACATCATCCTGAAACTGCAAAACGACAGTATCAAGACGACAAAGAAGTAAATGCGGTTCTGACGCTATTCTAGATTGATGTGGTAGCCATCATTGGGTTCTAGCCATCTTTTAACGAACGGCTGTTCGTTGTTTTCTTCGGGTTCGGCGAATTTGACGATTGACCCTAGGTAAAGCCGTATGATTTGCTTGGCGTGTTCGCGAGCCCTGCGCTTGAGTTCTTCGCTGTTTTCTTCTTCGTATTTTTTCTGCTCGGCAATAAAGAACTGCTTGAAGTCTTCGAATTTGATATCGTTGAACCAGCCCTTCTTTTCCCAAAAAACTTCAATGCTTTCGAAATTGATACTGTGGCTCAGAATTTTAGGTTCCGGCAAGTAAATCAGGATTGTCCTGGTGATTGGCTCGACATTGATTTTGATGTCTTTCAAGTCGTAACCGAGCTTGACATCGCCCTGGTAAATCAGCATGAATTCCTTGATGGACTTGTTGATTCTCCAGTCGGGCATGTATTTCAAGAGTTTCTTGGCGTCTTGGTAGTTCGCGTTTTTGCGGTAGTGGTGGTGGAGTGTTGCTAGCTCCGCAATCTCGCTGATTTGCTGCTCTACGAAAGCGCTTGTAATGGTCGGCCCTCTTGTCTCGGCGGTGTACAGCTTTTTCATGACTACGGCAGTCGCAACTACAGTTGCGCACACGAGAATCACGATGGCCAGTATTTTTAGGGCAAGCTTCATTTTGCCTCCGTGAGTTCCTGCTCGAGAACTTCTTTCATTTTCTTGGTGAGAGTACTTGCGCTTATCGTCATGGGAATATCTTCGTATTCCTTAATCGAAATGGGCTCGAGAACTTTCAGTTTGAACTGGAGACGTTCGGTCGGATGGTACTGCGTGATTCTGTCGTACTTGCGCAGTCCGATTTTATCGTTGCCTCCAAAGAAAATGGGAATGACGTCCTTCTTGGCATAGAGGGCGAACCTAGCGGCGCCCTTCTTGAATTCCCAAGGAACGCCGGATTTAGAACGCGTGCCTTCAGGGAATATAATGAGGTTGTTGCCTTCGTCCATCGATTTCTTGGCGCGCTCCAGCTGTTCGTCGAAAGGAATATTGTTTGGAATGTAGAGGTTCCTTACAATGAGCGAAACGAACTTGTTGTTGACGAGGTCGCCTTTCACGATGCAGTCTGCGTTGGGCACGAGCGAAAACAAGATGACGACGTCTAGAATAGAGGGGTGGTTCGCGACGACAACTTTGGAGCGGAGGTGGGTCAGCGCTTCTTTATTTTCGATATCTACGCTAATGCAGCCGATGGCGCTAATGACCTTGACGTAGACGATAAAGAAAACGTGGTTGAGCTTGCGTGAAAATGCCTTGAAGCGTCTTTCGGAAAAGCCTGTTATCAGGTGGATAATCGGGAATAGGCCTAGGGCAACGGTCAGACTAAAAAAGCCGAAAATGAAAAAGCTGACTAGCTTAACGAAAACATGCCAAGCGTGACGGATTCCTATGGCCATGGGGCTATTCCTTCTGCGAGTCTAGTTCGCGGAGAAACGCGAGGGCTTGCTCTGCGGCGGTGTCGTAGTGGTCTTGCCGAGTCTTGAACTGTTCGAACAGGTTTGCCACATCCACATTCTTGAAGGCGGCGTCCGCCTTAGATACCTCGGTCGTGAGTCTGAGCGCAATCGCGCACACGGCGTTGGGATAGGGAACTCCTGCAATGGGGGCATAAGTTTCGGGAATGGGTTCGTCGGCAAAGATAAACGTGCGCGTGTCGCATTCCTCGTTTTCAAGAGCGGCAAGGCAGTCCGCAAGTCCCGAAACAAAAGAATCCTTTCCAGAAGCAGTCGCTGCATAGCCTGCGGTGTTTGATTCGAGAATCGATGCGTTTGCGACCGAGGCGTTGAATACCGAAAGGCTAAAGTGGGCGGGCGAAACGTTGCCGGTTTCAATGAGCGCCTGCGAAATCTTTAATTGCTGGGTAATTTCGCCAAATTGCGAAGCAAACGTTACCTTGGATGCATTGAGCCTGTTGCCGTCGTTGTCGCGCGAAACTTGGTCGCTTACAAGGACAACCATTCGCGAAAGATAGCTCAAACGGCGTCTTGTGAGCATGGGAACAAACGAAACATCCGGCTTTGACTGCGTTTCGGTCGGAATAAAGCGGGATAATCTCTGGATATAGATTTTTTGTCTAGATTTTTTATCGGGCATGTTAAAATCCTGAAACATAATATAACAATATTTTTCTATATTGCGGTCCGTAAAATCAATGCTCAATCGAGGTCTTTAAAAAGTTATGTCCGATTTGAATAACCGCGTTAAAGAAGTTATCATCGAGTCTCTGGAACTGGAAGATGTCACTCCGGCTGACATCGTGGATTCCGCTCCGATTTTTGGCAAAAACGAAAAGGGTGAAGGCTTAGGCCTTGACTCTATCGATGCCCTTGAATTGGGCATTGCCATTAAGGAAAAGTTTGGGGTCTCTTTTTCTTCGGTGAAAGAAGAAGCCAAGAAACATTTTGCATCGGTAGATACTCTTTCGGCCTATATTGCCGAACACACTGAGGGTTAAGATATGGAAAAACAGGAAATTTTTGAAAAGATCAAAGCTGCTCTTGCAGAAGACTTTGATATCGAAGAAGAAAAGCTCGTGCCCGAAGCCAAGCTCTACGAAGACTTGGAACTGGACAGCATTGATGCTGTTGACTTGATTGTCAAGCTGAAGTCTTTCTTGCCGCGCAATATTGACCCCGAAGTGTTTAAGGCTGTCCGCACCTTGCAAGATGTGGTGGACGCTATCTATAACCTGATTCACAGCACGGAAAGCAAGTAATGAAATCGATGGCGGGAAAGATTTTCTTTGCCGCGATTTCTGTATTGTACCCGATTATCGTCTATTGCGGACTGGTATTCTGGGGACTTTCTCCACGGCGGCTGAGCGTGCTGCTTTTAGTGCTAGCTCTCAGCCACTTTCTGGGCTTTACGCGTAGCAAGTCGAACTTGGATCGTTGGCGGATTGTCCTGCTTGTGGTTCTCGTGCTTGCTTGTGCGTTCACCGCGTTTTTCTTGGACAACGTTTTGTTTGTCAAGTTCTACCCGGTGCTCGTGAGTGTAAGCCTGCTTGCTTTTTTTGCGTTTACGCTGATCAAGCCGCCAAGCTTTGCGTTTCGCATGGCAAGTCTTGCCGACAAGTCGTTGGCCGATTCGCCTTCAAGGCCTGCGGTAGAATGCTATTGCACTAAAGTAACGCTTGTCTGGTGTGTCTTTTTTGCAGTGAATGCAAGTGTCGCGACGCTTACTGTTTTCATGGAATCAGACAAAGCCTGGGCGCTTTACAACGGATTAATTTCTTACATTTTAATAGGGGTTATTTTTACCGTGGAATTCTTGGTTCGTAAGATGGTGCAGAATAAATTGCAGTCATACATTCCTGTATGTGAATTAGAAAAAGATTCTAGGCCCGAAGGCGCTTTGGTTAGCTTTGGCGCAGGTGATGCCGGCAAAGATTGCAAAACTTGGGGCGACCTTGTGCGCGATGTTTCCAGCGTACGCCATTTCCTGGAACAAAAAAATATAGCGTCGTGGATTTTGCATTGCGAAGATTCCTACTATTTCGCGGTCTCGCTTTTGGCAATTCTCCAGAGTGGATTCCGCGCGCTCGTGACCGCAAACCGCCAAGAAGCTTTCATTAAAGAAATCAAGAAACCGGAATATGGATTCTTGACCGACGAACCGTTCGCAGGCGATAGCTCTTGTGTCTTGATTCAAGATATTCTTGCTGCAAGTAAAAACAATGCCGAAATCAAGTTCGGAAAGTTCGACAAGTCGAAAGCCGAAATGGTCATGTACACCTCTGGCACGACTGGCGAACCGAAGGCGGTTCACAAGCTGTTCCTGCAATTCGAAAATGAACTTTTTGAATTGGTAAAGGTTTTCGGTAATGATTGGGTGAACCGCAAAGTTTATAGCACGGTTAACCATCACCACATTTACGGCCTCTTGTTTACGGCCCTCCTGCCGATTGCAACAGGCCTCCCGTTCCGCAGGCGTCGTATCGATTTCCCGACAGAACTTTCGGGCATTGCGTCTGAATCGGCCGTCATGGCCTCTAGCCCCGCATTCTTGAAACGCCTTTCTGCTGAGGCCGATAAGCCTGTCGGCTTTAAGTGCACTCCGGTGATTTATTCTTCTGGTGGCCCGCTCCCGGTCGAGGTGGCCCGCAGAGCAAGCGAACTCACGGGATACTGGCCCATGGAAATTTATGGCAGTACCGAAACGGGCGGCATTGCTTATAGGCAATCGAAAAATGGGGCTGTGTGGACTCCGTTTGAAGTCTGCAAGATGAGCCTTGCCGAAAACGAATGTCTGAATGTCAAGTCGAGCTATATTCTCGAAGCCGAAGGCTTTACGACAGGCGATCTGGTTGACCTTTATGACGATGGCCGATTCTTGCTTAAGGGCCGCTCCGATTCTATCGTGAAAATCGAAGAAAAGCGTATCTCGCTTCCTGAAGTCGAAAACAGAATCAAGCAGACGGGCCTTGTGCAAGATGTACGCGTGGTTCCCATGTCTGGCAAACGCCAGTATCTTGCCGCGGCGATTGTCTTGAACGAAGACGGTCGCAAACAATTTGCGGGCCAGCCCAAGCTTGCCATCAACAATTACTTCCATGATTATTTGGTAAAGTTTATCGAGAATACGGTGTTGCCGAAAAAGTGGCGCTACCTCGAAGAACTCCCGCAGAATACGGAAGGTAAAATCCGCATGCGCGATATTCAGGCGCTTTTCGGTCTTGCCGAAAGCCCGAACTTCAAGATTTTGAAATTCCGCCGGGAACCGGGCGTGTTCACGGCAAAGCTTGTGTTCCCGGCAACCAGCGAATACTATGACGGGCATTTCCCGGAATTCAAGCTGTTACCCGCTGTGGCGCAGGTTGACTTGGCGCTTCGCCTTGCAAGAAACTTTTTGGAAGTTCCCAAAATGCTTTCGAAAATTCACCGCACCAAGTTTGCAAACCCGATTATGCCCGAAAATCCTGTAGAACTGAAAATTACCTACGACGCCGATTCTGCCAAGGTTACGTTTGGCTATACGAGCGAGCAAGGTGATAAAAAGTATTCGAGCGGTTCGTTCACTATGAATCCGGAGCAGTCCCTTGGCTAAGAACGCTAAAGATAATACCCCGATTAACGTTTGTGCAATTGTGCCTGTGTACAGGCACGAAAAGGCTTCGCGCTCGGTTGTCGAAAAGCTGGTTTCGTACAATATCCCCGTGATTCTTATCGATGACGGTAATGCGCCCGAAGGCCACGAAATCTTGGTGCAAATTGTCAAGGAATTTCCGCATGTGAACCTTGTAACGCACGCAGTCAACCGCGGCAAAGGTGGCGCTGTACGCACGGGTATGGAAACTGCGGTGAATATGGGCTTTACGCATGCGCTCCAGGTGGATGCCGACGGCCAGCACGATATGGAAGCGATTCCGTTCTTTGTCAAGGCCGCTCAAAAGCATCCGAAAGACATGATTTGCGCGTTCCCGCAGTACGATGATTCTGTTCCGACGGCTCGTGAAAAAGGTCGTAAGATTACGAATTTCTGGATTGCTGTTGAAACGCTTTCGAAGCAGATTCCCGATGCCATGTGTGGCTTTCGTGTGTACCCGCTGAAAAAGTCTTGGCCTATTGTGCGTCGCTTCCGCAATAACCGCATGGGCTTTGATATCGAAGTTCTGGTAAGGCTTTCGTGGGCGGGACTCGTTATGCGTTTTTACCCCATCAAGGTGAACTATCCGGAAGATGGCGTGTCGAACTTTAGAATGTTCCATGACAACGTCGCCATTTCGCTAACGCATTCGATGCTTTTCTTTGGTATGCTTGTTCGACTTCCGATGATTCTTGGCCGTCGTTTGTTCTGCAAGAAATAGGGTATGGCTGAACAGCGCGAATATAAAAGCAAAAATGATGCTGTAAACGGGCACTGGGCCGACCTCAAAGAAGTGGGCGGAGGCCTATGGCATTTCCGTTTTATGCTTTGGGTCGCATGCCATTTACCACTCTTTATGGTAGAGCTTGTGACGGCTGTAGGCAGTTTTTTCTTTTGGCTTGGTGCGGCGCCTGTGCGTGCCCGTTCCCGAATTTATCTGGATCACTTGAGCAAAGCCAGCGGTAAAAAGATGGGCCTGTTTGGCACGTACAAGCATATTTATTCGTTTGCGCTCTCGATGATGGAAAAACTGCTCGGCTGGCGTGGGGCTATAAAGCTCAACCGCATTGAAAAGCAGAACGATGACTTGGAAATGTTTTTAGACCAGCTGAATCGCGGTCAGGGTGCGTTTATGCTCTGCTCGCATTTGGGCAATATGGAAATGCTTCGTTCGCTTACGGCATACGATGGCTTTATGACCAAAAGAAAGTTCGAAGTGTTTCCGGTTATCGATTTCTCGGTAACGTCAAAATTTAACGGATTGCTTCGCGAACTGAATCCGGGCTTAATGGACCACATTGTCGATGCAAACGGCATCGGGATTGAATCCGCCGTATGGATGAAGGAACAGGTCTCTGCCGGAAACTTGGTGGTCATTGCGGGCGACCGTACCTCGGCAAATTCGCGCAACCGCACGATTGCAACGGAATTCTTGGGAGAACCCGCAAACTTTCCCGAAGGCACATTCTCGCTTGCTGGCATTTTGAACGAGCCCGTTTATTTTGTCTTTGTCGTTCGCAAGAGTGATTTTAATATTCGCTCGACATACGAACTGCATGTAATGCGGGCTAAAACGTCTCTGCAATGCCCGCGCAAGGAACGCCCCGAGCGAATGAAGGCTTTGCTGCGGGAATACACAAGCATTTTGGAAAAGCTCTGCAAGGAGCATCCTTACCAGTGGTATAACTTTTACAATTTTTGGGAACGAATCGAAAACTAGGTAAATGTTCTTATGAAAACAGTCGTAATCGGAAAAGAAAAACTTTCTATCGAAGATATTGTGGCGATTGCCAAAAAGCAAGTTGCCGTCGAATTGGACAGCACTCCGGAATTCCAGAAGAAGATTGATTCTGGCGCAGAATTCCTGGACGATGCTCTTGCCGAACATGGTGGCATTTATGGCGTGACAACCGGTTATGGTGATTCTTGCACGCAGGTGCTGCCGCCGGAACATTATTACCAGCTTCCGATTAACTTGACTCGTTTTCATGGTTGCGGCCTTGGTCAATATTTCGACCCTGAAACGACCCGCGCGATTATGGCGGTTCGCTTGAACACTTTGGCACAAGGCTTTTCGGGCGTGAGCTATGCGCTCTTGAAGATGATTATGCTGTTCTTGCAGAACGATATTTTGCCGCTCATTCCGCAAGAAGGCTCCGTTGGCGCAAGCGGTGACTTGACTCCGCTTTCGTATTTGGCTGGTGCCATAATCGGTGAACGCGATGTGCTGTATAAAGGCGAACGCAGGCCTTCGCTCGATGTCATGAAGGAACTGGGAATTGTCCCGCACAAGTTCCGCCCCAAAGAAGCAATTGCTATTATGAACGGTACGGCTGCCATGAATGCGGTGGCCTGCATGGCGTATTCTCGTGCTGAATACCTTTCGGATCTGGCTTGCCGCATTACGGCGATGATTACGGTTGCCATGAAGGGCAATGCCTACCATTATTATGAACGCCTGTTCGAAGCAAAACCGCATCCGGGCCTTATTTGCGCTGCAAAGAAAATGCGCGAAGCCTTGAATTTGGATGTGGTCAAGAATGTGGTTCCCGAAAAAATCCAGGACCCGTATTCCTTGCGCTGCGCTCCGCATATCATTGGCTTGTTCTATGATTCTAGCGCCTTCTTGCGCCAGCTTATTGAAATTGAATTGAACAGCGCAAACGACAATCCGATTGTCGATCCGTTTACAAGGAACATTTTCCATGGTGGACATTTCTACGGTGGTCATATTTGCCTTGCCATGGATACCTTGAAGAACATGGTGGCAAACATTGCTGATCTTTTGGATCGTCAGCTCGCCATGATTGTCGATATCAAGTTTAACCGTAACCTGCCCCCGAATCTTGCTGGTAGCAAGGGCGACTACGACATTAATCACGGCTTTAAGGCCGTGCAGATTGGCGTGTCGGCTTGGACCGCCGAAGCGCTTCACCTTACCATGCCTATGAGCGTGTTCAGCCGTTCTACGGAATGCCATAACCAAGATAAGGTGAGCATGGGCACAATCGCCGCCCGCGATTGCATTCGCGTGCTGGAACTTTCGGAACAGGTGGCTGCTGCAACGCTTTTGGCTTCGGCTCAGGCACTCCGCATTCGCCTGGAACGCAATGAAATTTCTGAAGACCGCATCAAGAACCTGAAGGATACTTATGACCAGGTGTTCTCCAAGTTCAGCCCGCTGGAATGCGACCGTCAGCTTGAAAAGGATTTGCGCAACACCTTGGAACTCATTCGAAACAAGTTCTACACGGTGTAAGGGACTAGAATCGTTTATGGCTGCAAATAAAATCAAGGAAACGATTGAATTCCAGATTGAATTCTACGATGTCGATTCCATGCAGGTGGCATGGCACGGCAATTATGCTAAATTCATGGAAGTCGCACGTTGCGCGCTGTTGCACAAAATCGGTTATGACTATAACGAAATGACCCGCAGTGGTTACGTGTGGCCTGTTGTCGACATGCACATAAAGTATATCCGCCCGATGATCTTTATGCAGAAAATTCGTGCCGAAGTCACGCTCGAAGAATACGAAGTCTGCATGAAGCTTTCGTATAAATTTAAGGATGCAGAATCGGGCGCCGTACTTACCAAGGCCGAAAGCACCCAGATGGCTGTCGACATGAAAACGAAGGAATCCCTTTGGGCATGCCCTGCTTGCTTTGTAGAAAAAGTGCGTGCCTATTTGGAAAGCCAAGGTGGTTCAAAATGATTTGCGTTAGGCAGAAATTTTGCGAATGGTTACTGTTGCCTGTTTTAATAGGGCTTGGTGTGTCGTTCTCCTCTGCCGCCGTTTTTGATAATCCGGTAAACGAAAAGTCTAAGCAGGAACTGTCTCAGGTTTTAACGCAAGTGACCCGTTACGATGAAGTTTCGGGCGACTTCAAGCAGGTAAAATCCATCAAGAAACTGAATCGGGAATTTGTATCTACAGGCACGTTCCTTATTTCAAAAAAATCGGGCATTGTCTGGAAAATGCAGAAACCGTTTGTTTCTGAAATGACCGTGTCCGATGAAGGAATTTTTGAACGTAGCGCAAACGGTACAGTGAAAACGGTCTCGACAAAAGATAGCCCTGTCTTCGCTCAATTTTCAAAAGTGATTCAGGCTGCGTTTTTTGGAAACCTTTCAGAACTGGAATCTCGCTTTAGCCTCTATTACGAAAAAACGCAGAACGGTAGCCGTATCGGGCTTGTCCCGCGAGAAGCTGCGATTCGCAAGGTGGTCGCAAACATTGTCATGGAAATGTCTGAAAATCTGGACAAGGTTGTGATTACCGATGGCGAAGGCTCTCCTGTAACATACGAATTTACGAATCATAAAAGGAAATGAAACGCTTGAATCTAAATAGTCTGAATGTTAAAACCGGAGTGCTGCTCTGGTTTGTCGTTCATGCGGTTTTGATTGCCCTCGGCGTTTCTGTTCCTTGGAAAATGAATTCGGACCTTTATTCCATTTTGCCGGATTCAAATGAAACGAAAAACGTAAGTGCTGCTGAAAAAACGCTCAGTGCCCGAACTATGCGCAATATTTCTGTGCTTGTCGGGCATGAAAATTTCGATGTGGCGCGCGCCGCGGCGGTTGCGCTCGATAGCTTGCTCAAAGAGAATAACTCGCTCGAAGAGACTCGCCTTTTTGTTGATGAAAATTCGTTGAACGAAACTCGTGAATTCTTCTACAAGAATCGCTATTCAATACAAGGTGCGCCTGTTCGCGAAGCTATTGCGGCAGGTGATTTGGAATCGCTAAAGAACAACGCCCTTCAAAAGATATACGGTTCCTTTTCAATGTCCGACTTGAATCGCCTTGACGAAGACCCTCTCTTGCTTGGCGAAGCCTCTTTTGATTATTTCGCGAATCACTCGCCCTTGTCTTCGGGTTCTTTTGAACTTCGCGATGGCGTGCTTGCGGCAACCGATTCTGGCATTACCTATGTCATGTGGAATGCGGTGCTTTCCGAAAATGTTTCTGCCATGGCTTCAAATGGTCATGTTCTTGAACGCTTGAATGGCGTACTGGATTCGCTCAAGCAGGCAAATACGGGCCTTGTGTATGCAAAATCGGGTGCCATGTTCCATAGCTATGAAAGCTCGAATAAGGCCAAGTCCGAAATCGCCTGGATCTCGGGTGTTTCCATCAGCTTGATTCTCTTGCTGCTGTTGTTTGTTTACCGCTCTCCGCTGCCTGTTGTAGCAACGGTTTCGACCATTGCGCTTTCTGCCTTTACCGCTCTTTCGTTCACATGGTTCGTTTTCGAAAACATTCATGTCTTCACATTTGTTTTCGGAACGACTGTCATTGGCGTAAGCATTGACTATGCGGTGCATTTCTTCACGAGTTTGAAATCGGGTGTGCGCAATGTGCGCTCTGTTATCTTTAAAGGCCTTCTGCTTGGTTTCTTGACAACGGAGCTGAGCTATATGGCGTTGACTTTTACCGAATTTCCGCTGTTGCGCCAGATGGCAGTGTTCTCGATGGTCGGTTTGTTGAGCTCGTTCCTTTCGATTACGCTGTTGTTCCATGCGGTATTCGACAAACGTAATCAGCCCGAGAAAAAGGCGAGTGCGACTAATCTCCCGATGTCGATTCCGGAACGATTCCTTAAATTGTATTCTGTGCTCCCGCCCAAAGGCGTTCGCCTAGTGTTGATTGTGTTTGCACTGGCCTTAATTCCTGGGCTTGGAATGCTCCATGTGCATACCGACCTCGAAAGCCTTTATTCCATGAGTGCGGAATCGAAAGCCGCGGAATCGCTTGCCGCAAGACTCAACAATTTGGGCGTGTCTTCGAATTACTTCATTGTAGAAGGTTCCAGCGAGCAAGAAGTCCTTGAACGCGAGGCGCTTCTTTCGGCGCGTCTTGGACAAGCCGAACAAGATACCTTGTTGCAATCTCATCTGGCTTTGTCGAATTTTATTCCGTCTGCTAAAATTCAGCAGGTGACGTCTGCAAGTATCAAGCGCTTGATTTTAGATTCTGCAAATGTATTACATCCTTCAGTTCAAAGTTATCTGAAAGAAATCGGCGTGCAAAATGATTCTCTGCTTGTTGCTGGATTCTCTTCTGAAAAAATGCTTCCGGCAAGCCTTTCAGACAAACTCCCGTCAACGCTTCGCCTGATTCTGCAAATGCTCTGGATTGGCCCGATTCAAACGGATTCGGGAACTCAATTTTATAGCGCCGTATTGCCGCTCCACGTGTCCGCGCAGTTCGATGCTCAGACGGTTGCTCATGATATGCCGCATGTTTATGCGGTGAATAAAATCAAGAATGTAAATGCGTCCTTGACCAAGATTTCTCGCATGTCGCTTGCCCTTGTCGCAATTGCGTACCTTGTCGTGTTCTTAGTTCTTGTCGCTGTGTACAAGTTATCTGTCGCTTTGAAAATTATTCGTACGCCTGTCCTTTCGAGCCTTTTTGTGGCGGCCTTCTTTGGGTACGCCGGTGTTGATTTTAACTTCTTTGCCATTGTCGGTGTCATTTTAACGCTTGGCATTGGCATTGACTACGCGTTGTTCTTCTGGGAAGGCGGTCGCAACAATCTTGTGACAGTACTTGCTGTAATGCTTTCGGCCATGACAACGCTGATTTCGTTCGGGAGCCTTGTATGTAGCGCTTTTGTTCCGGTTTCGACTTTTGGCTTTGCTGTATTACTGGGTATTGCATGTTGTTTCTTGCTTTCACCATTGAGCGCGAAACACTAATTTTCTAACTTTGGCAACCATGAGTTTCGCTCGCAAAATCCTTGTGCTTGCAGGCTGCATGCTGTGCGTTGCATGCCTGGTTTCGTGCCATCGAGCTCTTGTGACGCCGGACTCGAATCCTGTTTATTATACCGATTCCAAGTACGTTCATTTGCTGCCGACCAAGGCTGTTTCGGGCCCAATCGATGGCGCCCAGCGTTTTGAAGGAACATTTGGCAAGACCTCTTTTAGCGGACAAGTCTGGGTGCTTGCAAACGATACCATTCTTTCAATCACGTTCTTTAACGATTTCGGAACGACGGTCGCTGAATTGACTTACGCAAAAGACTCTGTCTCATTTGCAAGCTCCGTGCTCGATGTCGAAAAGGTGAAGGCGGAATATATTCTTGCTGATTACCAGGCTTGCTTTTATCCGTTTGCAGCCTTGAAAGAAAATTTTGAAAAATCCGGTTTTGAATTTCGTGAACAGCTGAATCTAGCGGGTGACAGTAATTCTTTTGAACGCGTTCTTTCTGAAAACGGGAACGAAATTCTTCGAATTACCCGTAAGGCAAACGAAATCGATTTGGTGAATAAACTTCGCCATTATAAGTATCACATAACTCTTGGTAATGAATGATGAATCGCCCTTTGTACATAAACGATTGTGGCCTTTATTGCATTTGTGGCGGTAACAAGAACCAAGTTTTCGATAAAATTTCGAAGGGCGTTCGCGGCGATTTTTCGCAGTACGATGTAGCTGGCGTTATACGCCCGGCTGCCACCATCGATCCCGAACAACTCCCGCCTGTGGCTGAGAAAAAGTTTGACAATCGCGTGAACCGCCTTGCGCAAGCGGCCCTTTCCGGAATAGAAGAAACTATCCGTAAGGCCACGAACAAGTTTGGCGCAGACCGCGTTGGAATCTTTATCGGTTCTTGTGATAACGGCTCTGAAGCTTCGGTGGCCGCCCTCAGATGCTTTAAGGAAACGGGTGCGTTCCCTGAAGGCTACGTGCTTGATTTTCAGCGGGCCGATTTTCCGGCGCAGTTTATTGCAAACCAGTTCGGCATTACGGGAATGCTTTCGGTGCATTCTACGGCGTGCGCATCGAGTGCAAGCGCATTTGTGTCTGCCCGCAACAATCTTTACGCCGGCAATTGCGATGTGGCAATTGTGGGCGGAGTCGATATTGCATCGCTATCAGTGATTCTCGGCTTTGCCTCTCTCGAAGCCATGAGCGACCGCCCGACAAATCCGTTTAGCGCAAATCGCTCGGGGCTTACGCTCGGTGATGCGGCTGCATTTTTTGTCGTGACGCGGGAACCCTGTGCAGAACTTTGCGCGCCCGATTGTGAAATGCTTAAAATTGCAGGCCTTGGCGAAAGTGCCGATGCCGACCACATTACCGCACCGCGCGCCGATGGCGAAGGAGCGTATCAAGCAATGAAGGCCGCGCTGAAAGATGCAGGAATCGATGCATCTGCAGTGGGCTATGTGAATCTTCACGGAACAGGGACCGAATTGAATGACGCAATGGAATCGCGCGCCGTCAATCGTCTTTTCGGCGAAGCAAATCATGTTGATGTCCCCGCCAGCTCCACCAAAGCTCTGACAGGCCACACTCTCGGTGCCGCGGGCGCCCTAGAAGCGGCATTCTGTTGTCTTGCGCTAAAGAGTCGTAATGCAAGTGGCGAATGCCTGTTGCCCGCGCATCTCTTTGATGGCGTTGTAGACCCGAATCTTCCGCCAGTACACTTGGTAAAGCCCGGTGAATCGGTAAAGAACCTCAAGTATTGCATGAGCAATTCGTTTGCTTTTGGAGGTTGTAATGTGTCCTTGGTTATTGAAAACGGTTTGGTATGACTGAAGAATATAAAACAAGAGAAAGTGTAAGCGAACTTGTGCCGCACAAGGGCAAAATGCTCTTGCTTGACCGCGTGCAAAGCTATAGCGTTGAAACGGTGACCATCACGACTGAAATCGATATTTCCCGGGATAGCTTCTTTTACGAAGAAGAATTGGGCGGCGTGCCGGCCTGGGTTGCTTTTGAATATATGGCTCAAAGCATTTCGGCCTTGTCGGGCATTTATGGCCGCTCTAAAGGCGAAAAGCCCAAGGTTGGCTTTATCATGAGTGTAAGCGGTTTTAAGTCCGATATCGCGGCCTTTAAAGAAGGCGACAAAGTGGTCGTGACTGTGCACGAAACAATCCGCATGGATTCCGCAGTCACCTTTGACGGCATCGCAAGCATTGACGGTAAAACAGTTGTGACGGCAACGCTCAACACGGTTGAAGTTGACAACGCCAAGGAAGCTTTAGGAATTAATTGAATTTGAGGAAAGAACATGGATAACGCAAAATCAGTTTTGATTACAGGTGCAAGTGGTGGAATTGGCCTTGCGATTGCAGAAGCGGTCGCAAAGGAAGGTTACACCGTAGTTGCCCATTACAATAGAAATTCTGCTCCAATAGATGCCTTGGCCGAACGCGTAAATGCAAATGGGGGCTCGATTCGAAAGATTCAGTTTGACATTAGCAATCGCGAACAGTGCCGCGAAGTTCTTGAAAAGGACATCGCTGAAAATGGTGTGTATTACGGCGTCATTACAAACGCTGGCGTATGCGCCGACGCAGCATTCCCTGCCATGACCGACGAATATTGGGACAAGGTTTTGAATACGAACTTGAACGGTTTTTACAATGTGGTTCACCCGTTGGTGATGCCCATGTGCCGTAAGCGCAAGGGTCGTATTATTACAATCTCGTCTGTGTCCGGCATTATCGGCAACAGGGGACAGGTTAATTACAGTGCCTCGAAGGCGGGCCTTATCGGTGCTACGAAGGCGCTTGCAACAGAACTTGCTAGCCGAAACATTACTGTGAACAGTGTTGCGCCGGGCGTTATCGAAACCGAAATGATTAAGGACGCTCCCCTCGATATGATTCTGCCCGCTATTCCCATGAAGCGTGTGGGCAAGCCCGAAGAAGTGGCGGCAACCGTCGTGTTCCTTCTTTCCGAAGGCGCAGCCTATATTACCCGCCAGGTGATCTCGGTAAACGGAGGCTTGGCATGAGTCGTCGCGTCGTTATTACGGGTGGCAGCTGCATTTCTTCGTTGGGAATGGAAGTCGAAGACGTCTTTTCGGCCCTCAAGAGCTTGAAAAACCGCGTCGTTCGCATGAATGAATGGGATATGTATGCGCAAATGAATACGCGCTTGGCAAGCCCCATTCTGTACGATCTGCCGGAATATCCTCGCAAGAAAATTCGCGGTGCGGGTCGAGTGGCTCTTCTTTCTATCGCTTCTGCAGACAAGGCCATTCAATGTGCAGGCCTTGCCGAACAACCGGAACTCTTGAAGTCTGGCCGCGTCGGTGTTGCTTACGGTTCGTCCATGGGTAGCATCAATCCGCTGCTTGACTTTTTCTCAATGCTGAAACCGCCTCATGACTGTTCAAAGATTACGGCAACAACTTATATCCGTTCTATGCCGCAAACTTGCGCCGTAAACGTGAGTGTGTTCTTCGGCACGACAGGCCGCATTATTACGACAAATACCGCCTGCACAAGCGGTAGCCTTTCAATCGGTTATGCTTACGAAGCCATCAAGTACGGCATGCAAGACGTCATGATCGCCGGCGGTGCCGATGAACTCGATGCGACTGAATCGGCCGTGTTTGACACCTTGTTTGCAACAAGCGTAAAAAACGATACGCCGGAACTGACGCCTGCTCCGTTCGACAGCAATCGCGATGGTCTTGTGATTGGCGAAGGTGCCGGAACGCTCATTCTCGAAGAATATGAACACGCCAAGGCCCGCGGCGCGCATATCTATGCAGAACTGGTTGGCTTTGGACACAATACCGACGGCGATCATATTACGCAGCCGAAAAAAGAAACGATGCAGATTGCCCTGGAACTCGCTCTTGCTGATTCGGGCCTTTCTCCCGATGCCATTGGCTACGTAAGCGCCCATGGTACTGCAACGCGTCACGGTGACGTGGCTGAAAGCTGGGCAACGTACGGTGCCTTCAAGGAACGCGCCGTGCCTATATCCAGTCTTAAAGGCTACATCGGACACACCCTGGGTGCATGCGGTGGCATTGAATCGTGGCTTAGCATTAACATGATGAACCGCGGATGGTTCAACCCGAATCTTAACCTTAAAACGGTTGACCCCGCCTGCGCCCCGCTCGATTACATTATGGACTCCGGCCGAGAATTCGACACCGAATACATCATGTCGAACAACTTCGCCTTCGGCGGCGTAAACACATCGCTCATATTCAAGCGCGTGTAATGTTGTAACAAACTATAAACGGCTCTCGGCTTTAAATGTAATTTTCCATGATTACATTAAAGACTTCGGAGTCGTTTCTGTATTCAGGGAAAAGCTTGTTAATCTTTTTCATCAAGGCACAACAAAGAGAAACTCGTTGACTTCTGCGGTCTCGGGCTATGTTTTTCGCTCCCCACAAATGGGAAAAATTGTCATTGTTGTCTTGGAAAGGATCGTCCAAAAATGCGTAGATGGGGATATCCATCGCTTTTGCGCACATTGCTACCACACGTTGCTCTGCAAATACCATTTGAGATACGAATTCGCAAGGCATTTCCTTGTTGTCTGTCATGAAGTCAATGGAACGTGTTGTGTAATATTCCAAAAAATCCTTGTCCCCAAAATAGGCAAAGGCTGTGTTGCACGGGTTTACCGACCAGTCCCACTTAGGGTCGGGGGCGTACCCTTTTCGCCTTTTAAGCAGTTCCAAAGGCAGATAACACTCTACAAATTCTTCTCGATGTAAACAGGCAAACTTTTCTTTAGAAAGAATTTCGTTAAGATCTGTCCAAACGATTAAATCCGTGTCGATCAACGCGACGGGAACCCCTTCGTTTTTAATGGCGAATAACTTGGCTCCGGCCCAGAAAATATTCTGGTCTATAGAATCGGGAATGTTCGATATGGTTTCGGTGTCAATGCCTCCATTCCACAGGTCCGTAAGTCCAAGGCTTTGATAATATGCTAAACCTACATCATCTGTATAAAGTTTTATGGGACCATTGCACCTTCTCCACATTAAAGCGGACAAAATTGTGGTCAGAATTTCAAAATCTTCTATAAAGTATTCTTTCCCTTTGTTCTTGGCAAAATAGGGCGCTGTACTATTGACGTGAAGTCCTGTAATCATCTGTTATTCCTGGTTTTCCGATTCCTGTTTTCCATCGTCCAATTCAATTGTTCTGGGCTTTTTCGTAGGAATCAATTCGTCGAATAACAAACCACTGTTGGCTTGGTATTCACTAATGATGGTGCGGTTCCCAATCCAGTTAAAGGTTTTTCCGAGGAACCATCTGGTTCTCTGAGCTGTTTTAACAAGTTTGGTCCCATAACCCGCAATCTGGTTCTCGTCAATGTAGAAGGGCTTTACACCTCCATTACGATCTTTTTCTGTGGCCAACAATTTTGTGGAGGGCCTGACAGGGAGGAATTCATTATTGTAGAACAGAGGCATTCTTGCGCGACGGAAATGGATGTTGCGGAAATCATCCAACTGTTCCGGCAAGAAGGGAATCCAGTTCAAAGGTACGCGGTTCTGAACCAGCAAAGAATACTCCGCTTCAGTTTTATTGGCAGCTGCGTTTTCTTTTGTTGAAGCTTCTTCGTTTTGAGTATTCTTCTCATCGACATCCCTAAATACCGCGTCGGATAAGGTCTTGCCATCCAATGTTCCGCCACAGCCGTCGTTGATTTTTGTCTCGACACCCCATACCATATTGGCCATTTCGTCTCTTAAGAACTGGACTTCTTCAATGGGTGAACTTTCTTCAGTTTTCTGAACCACAGGAGGGAACAATAGTCCCCTTGCTGTAGTAAAGTTGTCTTTGGCAAAGGCTTGTGCGCTTGCTATGCCAAACAAATTCCAACGATCGGTGAATTCGTCTGAATCATTGTTGCCATCTACATCTTCGGCGTCTTCTTCAATATAGATTCTTTCGCCAAAGGAATCCTTTATGACAACGCCTTTCACATCAAGGACTACTCCGGTTTCTGTTTCTAACGGTACAATCATCCAATCATTGCTGTACATGCTAATGTACTGCATGATGGCTGCCGTCGCCAACATGCTAAAGTCTTTTTCATCGTCGGCAACCATATTGACTTTAGTGTTTTCAAATTCCCATAGCTTTTGAGAGGGGGCCCCGGTAAAGTTTGCCGGCACGGGAATGTAAGAAAACATTTTTTCTTCAACGTCTTTGGGAGAATCCTTTTGTGTTGAGATTTCCGAGCTTATGTTTTTTCCGCCGCTGACATAATTTAAAATATTGCCCTCTGCTGGAATTGTTCCGAATCCAGAAGAATCTCTTTTTACAGTATTATTGTTTCTTTTGACAAAATTAAGATCCTTGTTGTCGAAGGAATACCAGGAAAGTCGGCCATTATCATAGTCTTCGGCGTCGTACTTTGTCGAACCTTGATGAATTTCTACTTGGTATCCTAACTTTTGGTTGCTCCAACAACTATCGGTCCTTTTGTGAGGAAAGTACTTTGCGTCAAACCAAGATACATATTCCTTCAATAAACCCATCATTTTTGATGCGGATGCAGGAACAATATCTTTTAATTTTTTCTCAACTTCAAATTTATTGAAGTCTACCATTTGGTATAATTTATACCCGTCAAAAGTGCGCTTGGAATAGGCGGCAGAAAAATCTTTCAACGCCGTGTTGTTCTTGAGCTTCAAAGTCTCAATGGTGTTGTTGATGCTCTGATGCTTGTAAAAGTCCTCGCTACAGAATTCTTTCATCAACCATTCATGAAGCTTTGAATATGTTGCTGAATCAAATTCACGAAGAAGTCTTTTCTTGAAATGCATAGCGGACTGGACGCGAATATAGGGAGTTATTTCAGCATCCATTTTTTCCACTTCGTATTCAAGCGGTGTATCTGTGGAATATGAACGATTTTCCACATCGCCACTTTCGCTTTTTAAGCAGACCTGATTGAACCTTTTCTTTACTGCCTTAATTTTTACGGATACCGGAGTGCCGCAATCGTTACCGTCAAAGCGCCCAAATTGCCATTGCCGAGTCAACAACCATAAAGGGTCAAAAACTTCAAAGGAAAGAGCTTTCTTAAAGTCTTTTGTTCTGGTCTTAGGCTCTAATCTTGAATATAGACCTGATTCGGTTTCATAATTCAATTCATGAATATAGTTCCAGCGGGCAATAAAATAATTCTGCTGATTTGTATAGAATGATTTTGTTGAAGACATACTTACTCCTTAATATTCTTACCACCACTAATGACGTCGAAAACATTAAACGGCTGGAATCCGGCCTTGTAGAAGGCTGAAGTGGAATAAGAAGATGGATAGCGTTCTGCTGTAATTCTAAAGTGGATTTCACTAAGTAACGGGAATATAGGACTCAAGGAGCCGTGATTGTATATGGTGTCCGGATCTACAGCTCTGTTCATCATCAAGAATCTTGTTTCATCTAGAATGTCAAGCAAGGAATCAACATCCCATTTTTTATCATTGGCAGCATTGCTTGTTTTTCCTGACGGAATATTTTTTTGCTCATACTCAGAGGGCTTTGCGTTAATGATATTGTGGTTGATTGCAACAAGTATAGCTTGTGGTGCTTCGTTGTCCGGCCTGTCAGCGTGGAATACTAAGCCAGCGTCATGTTTCTTGTACGGAATGTACTCAAGCCATGAGTCTACGACAAGACCTGCGTTGGTGCTAAGGGTCAGCTTGTCACTCGAACGCTGTAAGTTGTAGGCGTCTGTATTGTAAAGAACCATGGAATCTACATCTTGCAATTCCGATTCATTATCAACAGATAGGCCGAGCCAATTCCCGCTAACAACTTCAGATTTGGAAGATTCCGTCTGTAGTACTGCAATCTTACCCAAATCCATATCAAAGGCCGTTTGGAACATGGAAAGCTGGTGAATATTTTTCATTCCGTCTCTAACTTCAGAAACTTCGTCTTCCCATTGGTCAAAAGCGTTGAAGTTCAAATTCTTGTAGAAATGCGGACCACTTTTTACCACTGCATCAATGTGTTCTGCTCGGTTAACCAAGTCTTTTTCAGAGGGGTTTCCCGTCAAAAGATTGAACCGTGGGATAACTTTTAAGGACTCCAATGTAAGTGTTTGAATGGCAGAAATAAGACCTTTAATGGTTAAGGCTTCCTTTGACTCTACTAAGGACTTTGCAGTTTCAATTCTCTCTGCGAGTTTGCGTTCTGCGTCTTCCATGGTGTTCAAAAGTTCCTGTTGCAAGGACAGGGTCTTTTGCATTCTTTCAGGCCATAAATCGGGGTCTACATTTCCTGCAAATATATCAGAGTCAAACTTGCCGAGGCAATTGACAAGACCTGCCTCTACGCAAGTGCAAAGATATTCATAGGCTTCACGAATAAACCCGTCGCTGTATAAGTCTTTCTTGTTAGACTTTCTAATCCAATTGTCGATATTGGAATGGATATTGCCTAAGCATACAATCAAGGGGTCATACCGGTATCTTTTTAGTTCGTCAATATCGGTGAATTCTTCTTCGTCAGCACCTTCCCAAAGAGCGCTTTGCAAGTCCGAGGCGCGCATTTCTCGACTATGGAGAACGATTGATCTTAAGGCGTTCAGACGAACTTTATCTTCTGCAAGGGTCAATTCTCCTTCTTCGGGAATCCATTTGCCGTCCACATTGTCCTCAAGAATTTCAATGTCTCCAGAAACTCTCGGATATTTCAGTCGCCATTTGGTTTTGAGATAGTTTTTGAACGATCCTTCATAAAGTGATAAATAAAGGTATTCAGAACCGCTTATGTCCAGATCCTTCAAAGAACAGACATGAGTGGTAAAGCTTTCAGCGGAGTCCATCTCTTTGACGAAGAACTTCAACCTGTCCATGTCGCCAATTACGCTTTCGATCCAAGCGTTTATAGAAGGTTCTGCAATATTGAATGCTTTTTTAGGCGTTTCGTCAACTTCCGGCAGCATTATGCCAGCTTTATGCGATACGACGACGTGTTCCGAAGGAATTTTTAAAATTTCCGGTTCCGGAATGCTGCCCTTGCCGTCGGTAAGGAATTGGCCGATTGCATAGAAGGAACTCTTGTCGCCCATGACAAGGCGGTGAACACCTTCTGAAAGCAATAGGTCGTTCAAGGCGTCGTAAGAATCCATCAAGCGTTCAATTTGCTTGAAGAATACGCGGCCTGTTTCTGTAACTTTATAGTGCGTTTGCGAATGTTCTTTTACTTCGGCAACTAAAAGCTTGTTGGTGTGATCGTTAAGATCGCGAAGCCATTCAAGACTTCCGCTGTCTTTATAATTTTCCTCCAACCAACTAGAAACGGATTTAGACCAATTCCATTCGGCAATAAACGTATTGAGAAGAGCCTCACCATTGATTACCTGCATGGAATAGTCTTGGGCTTCTTCTGTTTGAGAATTTAAATCGACAACTTGTTTGAATTGCTGGCGCAGCGGGTAAATGAATTGGTCGAGCTCCACTTTAAATAAATCGTGAGCGTCGTGCAGGTATCGTTCAAGATCAACGCCAAGAATTACGCCGGTCGACATGCCTCGTCTAACGCCGTCTACAAGGCGTAGGGCCTGGCGAACGCGCATAGATGACAAGTTTACGCAAATATGAGCGTCTGTTGCGCTTTCCTTGGATTTCAGGTAGGCGCTTCTCAAAACTGCAGTGGTCAAAGCATGTTGTAAGGATGGTGCTACAACATAGTGTCCCTTATCGTAGCCAGTATTCTTGTAAATTGTGCTTTTATTCGGGTCGAGGTCCAGCTTCATGTTGCGAATGATATCTTGGCATTTACCGATATCATTGATTTTTTCGCGGCTGTTTTCCTTAAGATTGAATATCCATCCATAGGCGCCGATTTGCGGGGCGTCACGATGTTTCGCTCTCTTCAAACGGTCTTGGGCAGACTTGGTTACGCCCATAAACCATGCGTCCAATCGATAGGTAAACAAGTCCAAAAACTCTGCCACATAAATGGTCAGGTCTTCATCTTGTATTTCGTTTTTTAAATCTTCGCTAAGGCAATCTTTTAACTTCTCAAGGGATGCTTCCCGAGTGATGTCTATAGGCTGATCCGCAAAGAAACCCAAATCATTTAAATCAGAAATGTAGTCGGTAAAGGGTTCTTTTAAGAAATTCTTTTCTAGAAGGGGGGACCTTACTATAAATCGTTCCTCATACGAGGCTGAATAGGGCGTTTGCCCTGCCATTTTCAAATAATTTTTTTCAGCTGTATCGCCTACTAAGTTTTGAGAATGTGGAATCTGACTTTTGCGAATTTCCTTCCATACTTCTGCAAGGGCGACAAACTGCCTTAGCAGTTTGGCTTCAACGCTGTCCTTATTAAAGGTTGCTAAGAACTTTTGGTAATCAACGGCAGGTAAAAAACTGTACGGAAGCGTATCCACTTTTATGGTGGGCAAAATACCACGGGCGCGGACATTGTTAATAACAAAATCTCCCACCGTATCAAGCAAATTGTTTAAGTAATCGTCATCACTTTCAATGTTGCCTTTAAAGTGATTCCATAGCTCCTGATAAACGCGTTTTGCCTTTGAGTCCTGCTTATGGTTGCCCCCTGCGACTCGTCTCCAACAGGATTCATAATCCATTCCGGTGAAGTTTGCCAATATAGAGGATTCTTCCGCAAGGTCATCATCCGTTTTATACTTATCATTAACTTCAATGTCAAAGCGTTCTCGCTTTATTTCCTCGGCTTCATCCTTAAATTTTCCGTCAAGGCTGTTCGTAGGAGTGCCGGCGGCGACATACGAAATTCCGGACGCCGTATAGTTGTGCCCGTTAAATAGTTCCGTAAGTTTTTCTGCGCTTTCTGCTTCGGAGAAGTCGTTTATTCCTAAGACATAGATGTAATTAAATTCATTTACATCGTTTGGTATGGGTACAGTTATGGCCATGCCGCATTTTTCAGCTTCATCGTAATCAGTCATCCATTTGGCGCCACCCTTGATAACCATATCTCCATTGCTGTTGATTTGGAATGGAGAAACTTTATGGCCGTTTTCATCTACTTCCTGTTCGTTGGGGTCTATACCCATTTGAAGGTCCGAAGGAATATCATTGGAGTAGGCGTAAATTAGATCCTTGTTTCCGTTGGCAACTTCTCCTATAAAGAAGAATTTTTGGGGCAATATGTTAGATATCGGTATGTCAAGCTTCGTAGTTTCGTTGACCTTGTTGAAGCTAAAAAGAGATTTGTCGGTTAGATAACTCTTTATCATATCGTCAAGAGTTATTCTATTTTTTGCCATGGTATTTATGAATTCATCCACATCTTTCCGCAGCGAAAGCAGAACGGTATAATCAACATCCCATAGTTCAAGACGGCGACAGTTTTCTCTAATTTTTTTAGAATTACGTTCGTAGAAATTAATGTAGTCGTCCAGATTTCGAGAAAGGTAAGCGATTGTATTGCTGATGTTGTCGTATAGGTAATCCACGACATATTTGCAACTAGAAATGCCTGTCTTTATTTCGAAAAGCATTCTTTGAACATCGAATAACTTTGTACGAACGTAAAATTCTACTAGGTATTCGTCTGTTGCTGGAGTTTTGTCCTCATCAGGAATACTGTCGTCATATTCGTCGTCGTTACTGGTCGTTCTGTAATCATCTTCATTAAGATGCTGCGTTATAATAGACAAATGGTCGTATATCGTTTTGCAGTTTTCTTCAATGGTCGCCATATTACTATAGGGGCGACGATAAAATAATTTTTGGCCGGGCCTGTAGTCGTCTATATAATCTGGCCTTAAACATCTACAAATCCAGGCGGCACGATAAACGGGATACTTTCTGCAAAGAACTTCCCATGCTTCATATTCCCTTATGTCACTACCACTGGCAATGTACCATTGAATCCAAAAGAACTTGCCGTCTTCAATTTCTTCCTTGGTCAATTTCTCGGTGTGGTAATCCAGCATAATTTCATCTGGAATTACTCTTACACAAAGCTGCTTTTGTTCTTTTACCTTGCGAAAATGGGTTTCCAAACGCAAAGGGAACATCATAAACGGGCGTTGAACTATAGTATCCTTGAGGATTTCGTTCAACTTATTCTTATTCAAGTTGTTTAGGCGATTAGTATTGTTTTGGGACATTGTCATTAATTCTTTTTAAGAAAGGTTAAAACGTGGCGGCCGATTGTAGACGGTGTATCTAGGTGGGCATTAGCATATCCTGCAGAGGTGTCGCCGAATTCCGCGTCAGATCTAGCTTTTTCCTTAAAGGCAAGGTCCTCGACAACTTGCTTAAAGGCTAGCAAATATCCTTGGTTCGGCCCTTCGGGAGAGCCTAAGGCTTCTGCTAGGCTTATTTTAAATCCGACAATAAGGACGTCCTTTATATAAGCTTCTGAAACTGGTTTTATGATCGCAGCATTGTCAACATTATCTGCAAAGCTGAATGTTATTGTGCCGTCTGTTTTTACAGATGCTTTAGCCTTATGGAGGAATATCTCGGTATAGGGGTATAGCTTGACAAGGTCTCCCTTGATTGCGAACAATAACAAGCCGTCTTTACCTGCACAATGATTTTTCCCGAGATTGTTTGTCCATGTATGCAAGGATTTTACGTCAAAGAAATCATCTTTACGAATAGACTCTACATCGGTTTCGGAATCCCAGAACTTTTTGAAATAAGAACCTCGTTGATCCGTGGGGTATTCACGCCACAAAAGCTCACGACCCATTTCTGTGTTCATGCCGCATAAATAGGCTTCCACAAAGGCGGTGTTATTTTCGAACATGGCAACACTGTTGTTGGGAATATCTTCAATACACGGGAGTATAAACTTGTCCGAGAATTGCTTGAGGTAATAGTAAACCGGTTCCGGGAATATGGGATAAGCCATAATGGGATACCTGGATTGAAGAAGATCTTCAATGTATTTGTCTTGCAACTCTTTATTGGAGAAGAATTCTTTGTAATAACCAGATGCAACTTCCCAAATTCGGTTGTATGTTTGGTCGTCAAGGACGTCTTTTTTCAAATCGTCAATATCTTTGCAGCTGTCTTGATCTTGCTCTGGGGCTTCTTCTGCCTTTGCTGGAGACAATTCTTCTAGCTCTTTTACAAATTTATCGAGTTGCAGCCATGACGCGTAAATTGGAGCATTGGTTATGTTGGCAAATTCATTGAGCATGTCGTTATTGATGAGGAATTTGACATAATCATATGCAGTTTCAAACTTCTGTATGTCGTTGCTTGAACTGTCAATCGTCAGGTTTATTCTGTCAGGATTGCTAGACAAGATTTTTATTATTTTGTCTTTTACGCCTGGTCGAATTCCTGATTTTAAGGTCGTGTCTTGTAATTCCAAAACGTCATATTCTAGATTGTCGCCTTCTTCAACAACGTTATAGTAACTTTCGTCTGGTTTGTAGAACTTGTAATGATAGGAATCAGAAAGTTTTCGTTTCCATTTGGCAGGCTTATAATAGTACAGTTTTTTCTCATTTACATTGTATTCGTACTTTGCTTCTTCTGATGCAGAAGAAGCGTAAATAAATGTGTCTCGGGCGGCGAAACCATTGTATTCTTGGATGTCGGAAAAATAATCGTAAAGTTTACCACATTCAAGCCAGATTTCGGCGTTGTTTTTTATATTAAAACTGTTTAGGCTGATTGTCTGTTCGTAATTCGTTAATCGAATATATTTGCAAATTTCCGGTGAACCAGGATTTGTTATATGTATGCATGCGTAAAGGTCACGACCATTTTTATTGTTGAAATGTTTAATAACGAACGAGCTTATTTTTCTCTTCCATTTTCTTTCATCTCGACTTCCGGTTGTTTTTTTATCATAAAATAATTTCCCTGATGCATATCCTTCTGTTTTTAAAGAAGAAGTTGTCTCTATTCTATGTCCTTTTCCCAGAGTAGTTTCGCATTCAAAATTAGGGTCTTGAATCTGGCTTTCTGTCAGTGTTTCGTATTGATGATAACCGTAAGATGATGTTGGAACATCGTAAAGATATTGCAATACGTTTTTGTACCGATCGTCTTTTTTAGCCTTGCCCTTTGAAACAAAATAAAAACCTTTTGAGTAATTGGTGTTATATGGCATGTATGTAATCAGCTTCTCACATCCAAAAAGCTTTTCATACATAGTGTCTGGCAGCCCCCAAACAACATCATAGTAGAGGGCGATATGTGATGAATAAGCAGACTCTGTAATATAGCGTTCATCAACTTTATTCAGAGAACAACATGCTGTTGAATCTAGGTCTTTGACTTTTTCAAACCAAGTACTATTTTCGAAATTTGTATAAATATGTCCGTTTTCGAGTCTTCCCCAAGTATATTTGTCGCTATAATCTAAATAGCTGCAAAAGTGATTGTTGTACTGATTTATGCCGGCGTTCAATCCATCTTTGGGGAGAATGCCGTAAAAATGTTTCCAATCTTTGCATGAGCCTTTGCAGACTTTTAAGTAATTTCCGAGGACATTTCCTACAATAAAATCAGAAATCTTGCTCAGCAAAGCTTCTTTGGTCGTTGCAAGTTGCTCCACTGTAGGAAGGTTATAGAAGGTATGCCATTCATCATTAAAAATCTGATGCGCGGCAATGTTTTCCATCATTGTGGTCAAATTCAAATTTTTGAATTTCTGCGCTAAACGATCTGTTACACGCTGGAATGTTGCTGAAGCGAAGGCGGCAGGAATTCCCTTGTCATTCAAAATGTCATTTAGCGATTTTCCGTTGCTGCCAGATTTCGTATTTTGCATGGTGGACAAACGTTGCATGAATCCGGCGATAAAGGCGTTTTCGTTTTGATTCATCCATTCGTAATTCATGCCCTTGACGGATTTGTTGACGCCAATACTCAGAATTCTCTGATATAGTGTTCTGTTAAGGGTTTGTATTGCTTCTACTTGTTTCCAAGCTCTGTTTACAAACTCTTCCTGATGCTTCTGAATGGTCTTTTTACCAAGGCCTGCAACGGCCCTATAATGGAGATCTAAGTTGACTTGACGTACCCATTCAGGAGAATCCTTGTGACCGAGCGATGTGGCCATGCTGTGCTTTCCTCCGTATATAGGAGGAACTACCCACGGATCATCATTTTCTTGCTCATTTTCGTTCTTGCTTTCGCTAATATCTTGTTTGTTCTCTGCAAAAACGGGGCTTCGACTAAGTAAACGGAACAATCTACCATAAAGTTCATTTTCATCCTGCCGTTTGGGATCCGGAAAAGAATCTGGATTTTTCAGCTTTGGATCATTGGTGGGAACCTTTGTTGCCGCAGGCATTAAAATGGTTTTGGTTGCAGATTGATTTTCTAGTCCCTTACCTAAAGAGGTTACATCAACATCAATGCCTGTCTTGCTTGCTTCATAAACATCTAGGTTTTCAACCAAGGTGTCGAAACTATATGTGCCTGTTTTAAAATTCCATGTATAATATACAGGGAATGTTAAGGGGGAGGGGTGTTTGTCGCCCTCGGTTTGTTCGTCAAAGGTGTTTTCCCAAGAAGGGGCCTGGGCAATAACATCTTTGAGTTTTTCTGAAGAAAAGCCTATACCACGACGTCTACCAACTTCAAAAACGGGAATGACCACAGCTGTGTAATTTGTATTGCCGTCCAAAGGAACGCCTTCTCGGCGCGTCCCCAAGAGCCTACAGAAGCGGGCGTTCTTACCGGAATCCGTTTGTGCATGGGCTGCTTTCCATATATCTTCTTTTTGAGGGAAAATAGCAGGGTATTCATCTTTGGTTATTTTGAACGTGACAATTTTGTTGCCATTTCCACTATTCTGTATTTCACACTTGGACGAATCACACACCACAAGAGCTATCCATGGACGAAGTTTGTCGCCTTTGGGTGCTGCAGGAGTGTATCGCCAGGCAAAATCAGGGTCCCAAAATTCTATGTAAGGAAGATAATCACTAGAAAAACCTTCCGTACCGGCTGCTGGGGAAACGTTCATAATGGCGTTTGAATTTATGGATAGAATGTCTCCGGGGCCTGCAATTGCAATCTGTTTGGATTCAGGGGTGATTGCAGTAAGGGATGCTACGCCTTCTTTATCTTCGGGCAAAAATTCTTGTTCAGACATTCCACTTGCGATTTTTGCCGTGACGTCTATAATCGCTCGTTGGCGATATAAGGAATCACTATTGCTATCATTGCCAAGTTCATCTGATTGAGTTATCCTTGTGGAGATGCCCTTTCTTACGAAGGGTGTAAAGAATCCATTCGTGTTAATAACTTCTTTCATGTCGTTACTATTGTTTGTTTGGCCCATAATTCACTAGTGGTAAAGATTAAACATTCTTAATTTTGTCAGAGAGCTGAGATTTGTAAGTGTCTGCAAGAGCCTGATCAGTCTGCTTGACATATCTGTCAAATCCGGCGGCAGTCCTTCGCAGAGCGGCTCTCATTGTGTTTGCAGAAGACTTTTGGGTGCTCTGGAGTGTGCTTGCGGAAGACGATTTATTTGAATCGCTAGAGCAATAGGTTTCCCAAAAATCTTTGTTGCATTTTCCAAAGTTGTCTTCGCATATTTCATAGTTTTCTTCAAAAGAAATATCATCGAAACCTGAAATATCTTTGCCTACGGTTGCTTTGATTCGGAAGCCGGAGTGCATGTCTTCGTAAGACGGATAAGAAAGCTTTTCTTTTTCGCTCAGTCTCTTCACAAGGCTAGGCGCAAAGGAATTCATTTCTGCGTCGTATTCAACAGTGCGTCCGCCAATTGTTATTTCCTTGATTGCAAGGAAATTGCAGTCGTTTACGGTTCCTTCGCCGTAGCATTCCATCTTTTTATAGAACGGAACAGCAGATTGCGTAAACATGATGCTTTCTGAAGGCTGCATCACAAAGTCGTTACGGTCGAATTCCACCATGGAGACCATGTTGTCGACAAGATCCGTGGAAATAAACTTCCAGTTGTTCCTGTCATTAAAGGCGTCGGTGTAAAGCGGCAGTACGTCAATACGGCTACGGTTGTCGTCGACCTGCTTTTTGCCCCAAGTAAGACTGAAGGATACCTTAATCTTAATGAACAGCACCCAGAAACTAGCTGTACCCTTGGCATGCCACTGAGCAGGGCCACCAAGTTCAAAGTCAAGGCTAATGGAGCAAATGGTGCAACTGCCCACCTTGACTGCAAGTCCTGCGGACATGTCTACAACAAACATAAAGGGGTGGAACTGGAATAGAGCATTGAATCCCGCATATCCAGTGATTCCAAACTTGTCCCAACCAATTTTCATCTGGAAATCGGTACCGAACTGGACTGTATTCGAAGTTATCGCGAAGTAAGCTTCCAACGACATTTTCAAAATGTCATAATCCAGTTTCATTCCCATGCGCTTCATGTCTGGAAGGTTGAAGCCGCTTTCAGGTTTGTACTGCGGATGGAAACCGCCTGCCGATAATATAAATCCTTTCGTGCTGCCGGCCCAGTAAATGCGCAAGGCCACATCGCCATAAAGGTCAATACCTACAATATGGGAATCGTACAGGTGGGCGTCAAAGAAGATTCCCTTATCGGCCTGATAGCCGCCCATAAAGCTTGCGTTAATGGCGATTAGCTTTTTAGCGCTTTCATTTTCAATTTTTACTGCGATGTTACCGGCAATAATAATGGCTACTGGGCTCGGAGCCTGTATAAATAAGCCGAGGTCCGCTTTAAGGATTTCTCCCCAGGTGATTTGCCCGAGGAGACCAAAATACATTTGCCCTTCATGAATGGGGTAGTAATTATCGATATTTGCAAGGATTTTTTCGATATCCTTGTCAATATCCTTTGTCAGCAAAACAGAAGTGAGAGTTCCGTCGTATACGGCATCGCGTAGCTTATCAATGTTTAGTGCGCGGTTTACGCCAAGGGAGCCGCCAATAGCGGTCAACGAGAATCCCATGCCCAACTGAATGCCCGGGGTAAAGAATACGCTCAGGGCTCCGCTAAAGGAGTACGGCGTATTGTTCTTGCCCGTGGTGAACAGGATTCTTCCACTGGCACCACACTTGTCAAGAATGGTCAGTTCCACTTGTCCAAAGAAGCGGCCCTTTTCTTCGTTCCAGTCCACAAAGCCTGAACCCTTGACAGCCTCTACGTCGATAGAAATGCCAAGGCCGCTGGGGAACTTGAACTTCGGAGATATTTTGAAAGAACCCGGCTTAAAATTGGAGTCTAAGACGTTGCATTTAATACCGAGCCCCATTTCGGGGAAGGTGATAACGATACCTTCCAAGTCCACAACAAAGGTTGTCAACAGGTTGGCTAGGAGATTTCCCTTTTCGCCGCCGATTTCCAAATTGATGTTGTTGAACTTGATAAATTTCAAGTCAATATCACTGTTGATGGGAATATTGACATAGAGTCCGCCATCTATATTGAATCCGTCACTTAGGGAATAGCCTACATCAAGTTTGCTTAGCTTAATGGCTATATCGTCCTTCAAAATTTTCTTGAAAAAGTCATTTTGATTACGGAGTTTTAAAGTAAGGACTAGGGTATCTAATGTGCCGTTTACACCGAAGTCAAAACCCTTGTTGTCAGAACCTTTCTTGTTGTAGGAAAGGGATGTTGACAAGGAGTAATTTTTTATAGACAGCGAAGCAATGTTTGTGTCGAAGAAACTTAAATCGCCAGCCCCTTCTTTTCTGCTGAATCTTAAAGAGGCGTTTGCACTAACGGAATCTTTATCGCCACTTGCATTAAATAGGTTGCTTCCGATAGGCTTGCTTACATCAACAAAAATATTCGTTGTCTCTTCTGAATTTTGCTTGTTGGTATCAATGTTGTTGTTTAAACCAAAATCATCTTTAAATTCTAGTTTATGATTTTTGCCGATGTTGATAGTGAGACCAGATGAGTGGTCTAGAATAGGGACTATGTAAAGACCTTCGTGTTTCTCGCCATCAACAGTTTTCTCACCTGCAAACAGTACGAGTTGTATGCAAACATTGGCTTCTCCGTTGGCGCTTCCGCTGTTGTCTGTAATTTTTTTAGTCCAGATGTCTACAATCAAGATGTTGTTTTCGGCATCAAACTTGTAATCGGGCAATTTGATGTTCTCTAAACAAACCGGAAGTTCTGGAATCTTGCAGATCTCGAAAGCCTTCTCCCTGATTTGTTTTGGAATGGCTTTGATTACCTTTACAGCAAATAGGAAACCGCTCTTCCAGGTGTCTACTTTTGGGGCTTCATCGGCCAAATCCTTGACATCGCTGACGAGCTTCTCAACTACAGGAATTGTGTTGATGATTTCGTCAATGACGGAGTCAACATTATCTAACAAGTTCTTGAGTTCGGAATTTTTAAGAATATCATTTAAAGTTTTTTTGACGGCTTTAAGAACTTCACTAAGAACTTCGTTGAACCAAGCCTTGATAGCTTTTCGGATTTGAGAGAGTATAGGCTTGATGATGATTTCGTAGAACTTGTCTTTAACCTTTTCAAGCCATGTATTTAAGATATTGCAAGCAAGTTGCGGGATTCCTTTTGAATATTTGACAATTTCGCTAACATTTTGTTCGGTGTCAGCTTTTAGCTGTTCAGCATCCTTACATATGGCTTCAGTTAATTCTTTTATGGCGCTATTTAAGGCTGTGCCAAAATTTTCAAATTCTTTGTCCAAATCAGTTGGAAGTCGATCTTCAACGGCGTCTGCAACGATGTCGTAATACTTGGAAAAATCAATTCCATCGAATGGATTGTTGGGGGAATTCCCTTTTAACAATTTATTGACGCAATCTTCAACAGCTTCTTCAACTTCTTTTTTATTCTTCGGGATTCCTGCCGTCTGTATTTCAAATTCAGTCTTCAGTTTTATTACGGTGTCATTAAAACTGTTTTCCCATTTGTCCTTGTCAAGGAAATCTTCGATTTTTGATATAATATTTTTTGAATTTTCACGGAGGTTGTCTACAGCTTTCTTGGCAGAGTCGTTACAATGAGTGAGTGTTATATCCTTGTTTAGCTTTACCCCGTTAAAGGATGCTGAGATTTCCTCGCATGCGGCCTCACCTAAGGTCTCAATAAAGATTTTGTAGAAACTGCTATCGGTATCAATTGTTCCAATATTTATTGCTGCTGTATTTTTAAGGTCGTTTAACTTGTCGCTTACTTGATCCTTGAGATTCCCTAAATCTTTACTTACTTGTTTCTTTAGGTCGTCAATGAGGCCTTCGCCTTTCTCACGGAAACTTTCAAATTCGGCGGTCAATTGACTCTTTGTTTCAAGAGCGATATCTTCCAAGGCAATCAAAGCGGTATAAATATATGCCTTGAATTCCTTCAAATTTTCAATAAACTCGTTCGCTTCAGAAGCGGTGTTCTTCTTGATTTCTGCTTCAACGCGAGCGACCAATTCCCATAAGAAGTCTTTGATAGAACTGATCTTGGGAATATTACAGTCAAAGGCATTTAACAAATTGGAAACTTTGACGATTAGCTTTTCGATATCGTCGCAGTTTTTTAAAGGGAATTTTTCTTCTAGATAACTCTTGGGGCTTGTAAATATTTGCTTCAGCGCTTTCCAGTCAAAAGAGGGAATCTCTATGGACTTGATTGGATCTAAAATGCCGCCATCGTTGTCATCTACTTTATTAGGAATGTAGGTCGCGAGTTTGACCTTTTCTTCGCCGATTATTCCGACGAATTCTAATACGGCATAAACCTTATGGAACGTTCTTGCGAGAGAATCGTATTGGGGGAATTCTTCCTTAATGAGCTCTTTTATTTTCGCTTCGGCAACCTTAATGGCCGCCTGAATTCGACGAGAGATTTCTTCCTTAATGCGATTTTCAATTTCTTTCTTGATTCGATCGCGAGCTTCATTTATTCTGTTTTGAATGTTATCTAATTCAGAAGAAACGTATTTCTCGGCGTTGTCCTTGAGTTGAGAACCGGCGTCTTCTAACTTGTTAACGATATTTGATGCGGTATCTTTAACGATGCCTTCCGCGTTTGAACCAGACTCTTTAAGAGTGCTGCCGATTTTACCGGCCGTGTCTGGAAGGTCCTCGATTGCTCCTGTAGGCGATTTTTCTGCAGTTTCTGCAAGCTCTTTTATTTCGGATTCTATTGCATCTTGCGCTTCGCTTATTTCTTTTTCGGCAGCCTCTAGAGCGGCAGTTAATTCTTTTTCTAGCTGAGATTTGAGATCATTAATCTCTTTTCTAAGATCGAGGATTTCATCCAAAAATTCCAACATTTTTTGGAAATTATCGTCTTTGCTAATCTTGGCAAAGAAATCCACAATGTTTTTAATTGGCCCTTCAAGACTGTTTTGGGCATCTTTGAGGTCCTTACCTAATTTGTCTCTATAATTTTTGAGCTCATCCCAAATAATATTGAGGTCGTCTCTGAAAACGTCCTTGGCATTTTTCAAAATGAGAATAAGGATGTAATCTAGGATTCGCTTTCCGAATTCTTCCGTAAAATACGTAGAGCTTATAAAATCGCCAAAATCCTCGCATTCATCCTTAATTTTTCCCCATTCAATATCCGAGAATTTCTTGATAAGGTCAAGAATCTCCTGAATGAGGCTGAGAATGGGCATGATCTTGCCGTAATCGCTGCCTTCTGCTGCCAAACCAATATTAAACTTCTCGGTTCCGATTAACAAGGTATCGCTATCGCCGATTTTTTTAGCTTCATCACATAGGTTGTCTAGGGAGCTGAAACTGTTTTTTACGTCAGACCAAGTGACAAGCGTGGTATTTTGGCCATCCTTCTTTTCGTTAGGATTAATTTTGATGCCAGATATAAGGTTTTCGATAACCTCCTGGGGGTCTTTATCTTGGTAATCCTTAAAAAGCTTTTTGAATGCTGTACCAAGTTTTTCGCCAGATACAACAAGTTGCTTTAATACTTCGTAGAGATCGTTGCATTCCGACCCGGCAGCCGAAATATCGTAACCAAGTTTCTTGATGATTTTGTCAACAAAGAGCTTGAAGTCGTCGGCGCTTTTGTTCTTTACCTGGTCCAATTCTTTCTGGAAATCTTCCCTGGTGGCACCTTCTTTTACAAGTTCGTCAAGTAGATCCTGTAAAATGCAGTCTTTGACTCGCGAAAAAACGGTCGCAAGTTTTTCAATAAAGTAGGTGACAGTGTCAGCGGGCTTTTTGTCCTTAGAGGCCCCATTGTTTGATGAATTCTTGTTGTCGCTCATAGTAATACACGGTTATGCTTAATTTATCCAAATTTGCAATATAAAATAATGTTTTAGTAATAAATGAATATGGTTTGTAAAAATTTACTTTCGTAACTTTTGTATGTAACCGATGTTCTTTCTGAGCCTTTGTATGTAAGGCATTGTGGATAAATTTATATTTTAGCTTGTTTGTGTAAAAATATATTTACCGTCTTGTTTTGTATGTGTTTTGTATGACAAAATACTTGACTAATCACCGAAGATTTCCTTTTTAAACAACAAAAAAGACCCCGATGCATTTGCATCGAGGTCTTCAATTTTTTGTCGCGTTAGCGAGGCTTATGCCTGCTTGTAGCTTTCCAGCGATTCCACGCTCAAGCTCTTCACGAAGTTGTAGTGCTTCGCGATTTCGGCTTCGGCGAGGTTCAGGTACACCTTCACGCTCTTGTCGAACAGTTCAGGCGACTTGGTGGCATCGCGGAGGAGCAGCTGGCTCATCACGCAGTTGGCGGCCATTTCGTACAGGTGACGGCTGCAGAGGTCGGTGAATTCGTTGTTGTTGGCGGACTTCACGAATTCCACAGCTTCGTTGTACTTCACGTCCATGGCCTTTGCGCGGGCCTTGAGTGCTTCGTATTCCGGGCGAACATCCTGAGCTTCGAATTCTTCGAGCATCTGGCTGTAAGTGCCGGTGGTCACGTGCGGGAGAGCTGCAACCGTCTGCAACTGCGTCGTACCTTCGTAAATCGAAGTGATACGGGCGTCGCGGTACAGGCGCTGGCAAGCGTATTCGAGCATGTAGCCCGAACCACCGTGAACCTGGATGCTGTCGTAGCTGTTGATGTTAGCGTATTCAGAGTTCATGCCCTTTGCAAGCGGAGTGCATGCAGAGGCGAGCTTCTGGTACAGCTTGAGTTCGGCCTTTTCTTCGTCGGTGAGCTTGCGGTCACGTTCGATGTCTTCGAGGCCCTTGTAGATGTCCACGTAGCTGGCAGTCTGGTACAGCAAAGCGCGGCCTGCATCAAGGCGTGCCTTGATGTGAGAAATCATTTCGTACACAGCCGGGAAGTTCACGATGGCCTGGCCGAACTGCTTACGGTCCTTGGCGTAGGCGAGAGCTTCGTTGTAGGCCATCTGGCTGATGCCCACGGACTGAGCGGCAATGCCGAGACGGGCACCGTTCATGAGGGCCATCACGTACTTGATCAGACCGAACTTGCGGCGGCCGCAGAGTTCTGCCTTGGCGTTCTTGTAGACAAGTTCGCAAGTCGGGCTTCCGTGGATACCCATCTTGTTTTCGATACGGCGAACGTCAACGCCACCGTCGCGCTTGTCGTAAATGAACATGGAAAGACCACGACCGTCGCGGGTGCCTTCTTCGGAGCGGGCGAGCACCAGGTGAATGTCGCTATCACCGTTCGTGATGAAGCGCTTCACGCCGTTCAGGTACCAGCACTTGTCAGCTTCGCTGTAGGTGGCCTTGAGCATTACGCGCTGCAGGTCGGAACCGGCATCGGGTTCGGTCAAGTCCATCGACATCGTTTCGCCGGCGCACACGCGCGGGATAAAGCGGGAACGCTGGTCCTCGTCGCCGAATTCGTACAAGGTCTCGATGCAGTCCTGCAGGGACCAGATGTTCTCGAAACCGGCGTCTGCAGAGGCGATCATTTCGTTGATGGCCGTGTAGGCGGTAATCGGGAAGTTCAGGCCGCCAAAGCGGCGCGGCATCGTGACACCATTGAGGCCGGCCTTGCGGGTGGCTTCGAGGTTTTCATAAGTCTTGGAAGCGTAACGAACGCGGCCGTTTTCGCAGTGCGGGCCTTCGGCGTCCACTTCTTCAGAGTTCGGGAAGACAGTGTTTGCGGTGATGTCGCCAGCGACTTCGAGCACGCGGTTGTAGTTGTCCATCGCGTCGGCAAAATCTTCCGGCGCATAGTCGAAAGCGTCCTTGTCGGCATAGCCCTTTTCCTTGAGCTCGACAATGCGCGGCATCAGGGAATTGCTTTCGAGGTTGAATTTAATCTCGGGATGATCTGTATAAAAATTCGCCATATCGCCTACTTATTGTTTGCCTTGTAATACTTGATCATCTTCGGGAGGACTTCTTCGACTGTGCCGTTGATCACGTAATCAGCGATAGCGTTGATCGGAGCTTCGGGGTCGGAGTTCACGGAGATGATGATACCTGAATCCTGCATGCCAGCGAGGTGCTGGATCTGGCCGGAAATACCGAAAGCGATGTAGACCTTCGGGCGGACCGTCACGCCAGTCTGACCGATCTGACGGTCATGATCGACAAAGCCCGCATCCACGGCGGCGCGGCTAGCACCGACTTCTGCGTGGAGTTCCTTGGCAAGTTCAAACAGCAGGTCGAAGTTTTCCTTGGAGCCCATGCCGTAACCACCGGCGACCACGATCGGGGCGCCCTTGAGGTTGTGCTTGGCCTTTTCCACATGGCGTTCGAGCACCTTGACCACGTATTCCGTTTCCGGCACGTACTTGGCCACGTCGTGCTTGATGACTTCGCCCTTGTAGTTCGGGTCCACGATTTCCTTCTTCATCACGCCTTCGCGCACGGTTGCCATCTGCGGACGGTGTTCCGGGTTCACGATTGTTGCGACGATGTTACCGCCGAATGCCGGGCGGATCTGGCAAAGCTGGTTTTCGTAAGCCTTCTTCACGCCACCGATGCTCATTTCGAAGCTGTCGATTTCGAGTTCGGTACAGTCGGCGGTAAGGCCGCTGTGCATGGCGCTAGAAATGCGCGGGCCGAGGTCACGGCCAATCACGGTTGCACCGAGCAAGCAAATCTGCGGCTGCTCTTCCTTGAAGAGGTTCACCACGAGGGCTGCATGCGGGTTGGTGGTGTAGGGGAACAGGCCTTCGGCGTCGAACACATGAACCTTGTCCACACCGTACGGGAACACCTGCTTTTCAATGCCATCGAGGCCCTTGCCGGCGCAGATGCACTCGAGCTGAACGCCGAGAGTGTTGGCCAGCTTGCGACCCTTGGACAAAAGTTCGAGGGAAACGTCAACGACGGTTGTGCCCTCAATTTCGCAATATACAAATACGTTATTCATAGGCTAGCCAATAATCTTCTCGTCTAAAAGTTCCTTGATAAGTCCTTCAACGTCGGCGTCGCTCGCGGTAAGCGTGCGGCTTTCCTTCGCCTTGAACACGATGTTCTTGACAGCCTTCACGTTTGTCGGAGAACCGGCCTTACCAATCTGAGTCGGGTCGGCGTCGATGTCTGCGGCACCCCACTGCGGGATGTCGAGGTAGGGCTTCTTCGCGATGAGGGCGGCGTACTTTTCAGCGGCTTCCGGAGCGCGTTCGGCGACTGCGGTAGCGTTCTTGTACTTCATGATACGCTTGGCGTTGCGCGGGCGGCAGGGCGCTGCACTGCCGTTCACAGTCACGACCAGCGGGAGCGGTGCTTCCACCGTTTCCACACCACCGTCAATATGGCGGCGGATCACGACCTTGCGGGCCTTCTCGTCGAGGCTCAGAATTTCTTCGGCGTAGGTCACCTGGGTAAGGCCGAGCTTTTCTGCGATCTGCGGACCGACCTGGGCGGTGTCACCGTCGATAGCCTGGCGGCCACCGAGAATAATGTCATAGTCGCCGACCTTCTTGACGGCCTGGGCGAGCGTGTAGCTAGTAGCGAGCGTGTCTGCGCCACCGAGGGAGCGGTCCGTAATCACGTAACCGCAGTCGGCACCGCGGTACAGAGCTTCGCGGATGACTTCGGCGGACTTCGGCAGACCCATCGTCAGCACGGAAATGGTGGAACCGGGGAACTGGTCCTTCAAACGAAGGGCTTGCTCCAGGGCGTTCAGGTCTTCGGGGTTGAAGACCGCGGGCAATGCGGCACGATTGATGGTTCCCTGCTCCGTCATGGCATCGGGGCCCACGTTTCGTGTATCAGGTACTTGCTTAGCAAGCACAACGATTTTAAGACTCATATTTCCTAACTATTGAATTTACGGTTAATGTTTAGTTGGGGTACAAGATAGAAATTATCGCTTGTTCAAAGCGAACTCAATTGTGTCTTTTTGCTTGTTAGCGTCTTGTAATAATTCTGTAATATTTCTGTAGCAAATGATTCCGGGCCAAAATACCACACGGATTGGAAATGCCTAACGGCATTTTTTAGGGGGTATCTCCTTTGATGCCTGAAAAGGGAGAAGCCTCTCCCTGGCTCGCACTTCGTTGCTCACCACCTACTCTGCGGGGACACCCCGCAACGCCCCGTTGCCCTCTGTCATGCTGAACTCGGTTCAGCATCAGCTTTCTATGTCCGAGAATAAAGAGCGCTCCGTCTCTGCCTGCACCGCACGCTCACATGGCCGTTCCGGAATGTTCGCTTTGCGGTCAGGCACTCGCCTCCGCTTTCCTTAGCAATTGCTCTTCTGCTGTCGCGTTGCCCCTATTCCGCCAGTTGTCATGCTGACGAAGGTCAGCATCAGCTTTTCAGACCCGAGAAATCAAATAAATGGGCCACACTGATTCGAAATCACTAACGTGATTTCTGTTTAGACTTTTATTCAACCATCACGCAGCGAACGGACGTTCCATGTGTTTTGTAAATGCTCTGCAAAGCATTTCCTGTAGAAGAATTACTTTGAGAACCACTCAGTGCCGCAGGTTTATCTAAAGATCCCTCTTCCGGATAAAACCAATAAGTCGTTTCGTTTAAATTTCTGAATTTATAACCCCAATTGTATCCCGCACCAATCAAGCTGTATCCGCTATAGTTGTGCCCGCCAAATCCCATGGCACGAACGCCTTTCACGCCAGCATCGTTTCCGTCGGCATGTACAACGATGTAGAAATCGTCGTAAGTCAGCAAACGCCAACCTTCCGGGCAGATTCCCCGGTGGTTCGGCTTAATCTGGTCAGCGCAACTCTTGGCGTTGCATTCGCTCGGCAGCTGCATAGCCTCCGCCCACTGGTAAAGGCCACCGTATTTATCGCAATTCGTCGTGTCATCATTGTAGCAGTAGCGTTCAATTTTAGAATCGTCGACTTGATCCTCACCACCAGCTACATCTATACCGATATTCAGATTCTCCGCCATTACCGTTACAGAAGCAGGATTTCCATCCTTGTCCTCTCCGTTAATTGTCAGATAATAATATTTACGCCCATTACGTTCGTCTGTAAATTCTTTATACGCTCCAGAAAGAAGGCTATCCGATGAAAAAACTTTCTGATGATTATAAGGTTTATATTCACTACTACTCGATTCTCCCACCACGCTACTGCTCGAAGCAACAACACTCGAAGAAGACTGCTTAACTTCTTCGCTGCTACTGGATTCATCCTTCTTGCTAGACGAGGACTTCACGACACTGCTACTAGAATTTTCTTCTTTCGCAGACGAAGAAGACTGTTTGTCTTCGCTAGAAGCGGGCTTTGCCGAAGAGCTAGATTCCGTTGTCTTTTCTACTGACGAAGACGATTCTTCGCCCGGGTCTGTGGCAGGCGCGGAACTACTAGATTCATCACCGCAGGCGACAAACAAAACCGCAACAACCAACAGCGCAAAAATCTTTTTCACAGAAAACCTCCAGTAACCACAATCGTTTTTACCAAATTTAAATTATTAAAAAAGGAATCACGTTAGTGATTCCCCATCCGTGTGGCAAAACGAATTCTTTTACTTTCCGATTTCTACATACCTGCCCTTGGGCAAATCAGGCATTTCACCGGATGCGCTTCTTTGACCCACGGGTTTGCCGAGTACGTTGAAGATTCTGCTTCCGGGTTTGCCGTGTCTCGACTTTTCAAGGTTTGAAATGACGGTGGTCTTTCCGCCAATGGTTATTGTGATTTCGAAGGTGACTTGCTTGTTCCCGTAAACGACGGCCTGCTTCACAACATAAGTTTCCCCGGCCGAGACCTTGTTCGGCATGTGCCCAATCTTGGTTGTCATGGTTGCAAGGTCTACGTTAGAGAAAACGATACTTGTGCCGTTCGGATCCCAAGCGACGATTTTGCCGTCCGAATCAAACCAGTGTCCGGTCCCTTCGCCAGTGGTGCGGCTGTTGAGCGTTCCATCGGGTTCCACTCCGTAGAATGTTGCTTTGTCGCCAAATTCGTTTTGCTTGATGCCTAAAATCTGGGCGACTTCGCTGCCTTTCAAGTCGAGGGTCACGTAAGCGTAGTTGTTGTCAAGTGGGAGTGTTACGTCGAGGGCGATTTTTTGAACGGTGAGTTCAGCGACGCTGCTGGAACTTGCCGGAGTCGAAGAGCTTGAAACCGGTTCGGGACAGTTTCCGCCGATGCAGAAGGTGAGCGTTTCGCCGGGGGTTCCAATGTCGGTAATCTTGAGGCCTGTTGTGGAGCCGTTATACCAGCGGATAGCGGGGTAGGCGTCATCTGAAAATTCCGGGTAGGAACCGCTCTTGAAGAACGTGTTGGCGGTGCTGCCTGGACTTGGCCATTGATCGCCCGGGTTGTCGCTTGATTTTCCCGCCGCGCTGGCATGCACGATTCGGAGTCCGAGCTTGTCTGCAGCGGAATTGCCTTCAATCGAAAAATCGTAGTGTTGCATCAAGAGGCCGCTACCTGCAAGCACCTTGTTGCGGCCCGTGTTGCGTACGTAAGACCACACCAATCCTTCTTGGTTTGGCCTGTTTGGGTTCTTGTAGCGGTAGCAGAATTCGCCGGGCTTGGTGGTTTCGAAACTCACGTCGTCACTCGTGATGTCGATAAACGGAATCCAGCCTTGGTCTGCACGGAAAAAGTCATTGATGGCTACCGGGTTCCAGTCGTTTGCGCGGTTGCCCATGGTGCAGTAATCTCCGTACCAATAAAGGTCCGGCCAGCCAAAAATCATGTGCCCGCTTTCGTGTACAAAGACGTATATCGAAAATTTGCCTGGCATGTCCGTCATTTGGTGGTGGGTGAGCTTTACGCCGTCGCGCCTTTCGTTGGACCATCCGGAATGCGGCCACAGGCCCTGCCCCCATGTTTGGCCTTCGCCGGCGTACACGATGTTGATTGCTTCAGTGGTGCCGTCTTTGTCATTGTCGTAGCGTGAAAAATCAACCTGAGAATCAAAATACGCGAACACCTCTTTCATTAGGGAATCGGACCCTGTGTATCCCGGCAGGCTTTCGTACCAAGATTTAGGATGCTTAGCGCGATACCATCCGTAGACTTCGTTGGTGAGGTCCAGTTGCCCGTTTGAAACGTCTAAATAGTAGTCGCGCACAGAACCGTTGCAACCGTCTCTATTGAAACCTTCTTTGTTCAGCCATTCTTCGACTTCGCTTACGGTGACAGGTGCAGCCTTGTCTGAAAAATCGACAAGGAGCGTGAGACTGTAGATTTTGCCCTTGGGGGCGGCGTAGTGGCCTTTCGTTTGTGTTGCAACGGCTCTCGCTAAACCGGAACTGGACGCGCTTGCTTTGGATCCGGTGAATGTCGGGCGGGCTTCTTCGGGCCATTCCTGGACGCGTTTCCCCTGATACACGATGTCTGCAAAAAGCATCGTCGGGAATAATAATGAGCCTAATAACAGGCCAAATGCAATTTTGGTTTTCATAAACATCCCATTTTCTTTAAACCACCAAATATGGAAATACATTTTTTTACGGCGAGGGGAACTCTTTGTCCGTTTTTTATTACATTTCAGAGCATAAAATATTCCTAATTCCCCCAAAAAATTATGTCTAAATTCAAACGCATTCTTCTCAAGCTCAGTGGCGAAGCCCTCGCAGGCGAAAAGGGCCACGGTATCGACAACCAGATTCTCTCTGACATGGCGTCCGAAATTGCCTCCATCGTCAAGCAGGGCGTGCAAGTCGCTCTCGTCATTGGCGGCGGCAATCTCGTCCGCGGCATTTCCGCTTCTGCAGGCGGCATGAACCGCGCCCAGGGCGACGCCATGGGCATGCTTGGCACCGTGATGAACGGCCTCGCCATGCAAGATGCTCTCGACAAGCAGGGTGTTGACTCTGTAGTGATGTCTGCTATCCGCATGGAACCGGTTTGCGAATTCTTCGACCGCCGCAAGGCTCTCAAGCTTCTCTCCGCGGGCTCCGTGGTTATCTTCTCTGCAGGTACCGGCAATCCGTTCTTCACCACGGACAGCTGCGCGGCTCTCCGCGCTATCGAAAGCGAATGCGATGTGATTATGAAGGCTACTAAGGTCGACGGCATCTACACCGCAGACCCGGTCAAGGATCCGACTGCCACCCGCTTTGACGACATCAGCTACAAGGAAGTCATTTCCCGCGGCCTCAAGGTCATGGATACCGCAGCAGTTGCTCTCTGCATGGAAAACAACATGCCCATCTTCGTGTTCAAGATGGAAAAGGGTAACCTGACCCGCGCCGCCGTCCAAGGCGACCTCGGCACGCTGGTGCACTGCTAATTTTCACTTGTCATTCCCGGCTAGACCGGGAATCGCCTTGTCTTTTAAATCAAGCTGTATTTCTGGCTTCGTCCGCCCTTGTTTTCGGGGCGGACGATTTCTTTTTGAATCAAGTCCTGAATGTCGCGGAGTGCGGAATCGTGGCTCGTGCCGGTAAAGGCGGCTACTTCTTTCACCGAGAATATCGCCGGAAGCTCTCCGCTCCAAACGGCTTCGATAATCTTGCGCTCGCGGGCGCTTAAATCAGCCTGCTGGTTCTTTTGCAGGAACTGCATTTTCTTGAGGGCGTCAGCAGTTTCTTTGCTGCATTCTTCAATGGATTCTCGCATGGCGTTCAAGAACCACAAAATCCATTCCGTCAAGTCGCCGTTTCCGGCCTGCGCCTTGAATAAAGTTTGTATGTAATTCTCGCGGTCCTTCAAGATTTGTTCATTCAATGCATACTGGCAGCGAGTGGTATCTTCGCTTCGGGCCAAGAGCATCGCGCTTAAGGCGCGGGCAATGCGTCCGTTGCCGTCTTCAAAGGGGCGAATCGTCAAAAACCAGAAGTGGGCAATGGCCGCTTTAATCGCGCCGTCTTGCGTTGAATTTTCAAACCAGTCCATAAAGCGTTCCATTTCGTGTGGAATGCGCTCCGGGCTCACGCCAGTAAAAGTCCCTGCAATGCTTTCCTTGGTCCTGTAGCTTTTTACCTTATTTTGGCCAATGGCTGCATGCCATGCGAACAGGCGCTCTTCGGTAAGGGGGAGCTTGGCGTTTTGAATGGCGCCGACAAAATTTCGAATGTCGTTCTTGGCGGAATTCTTCTTTTGAATCTCGCTCTCCAGCTTTTGTGCATCCAGGGTGATTCCGTCGAGGGCGTAGTTTGCGGCAATGTCTTTGGCAAGCATGCGCGTCTCGAAATCCGAATCGCAAACCAAGTCGGCAACGCCCACAAGGGTGCCTTCGAGCAAACGCGTCTGGCCCAGGGCGTCTATGACGCTCTGCGCATTGTAGCGAAACTTGGTCCAGTCAGGGTACTGGTGTATGAAAAGCGGCTTAGAAACTATCATTTTACGCAAAATATACGTAGAAAAGCGGAATTTGCAAGCCCAAAATTGGAATGTTCCGACTTGGAATAGGGATTTGACGATTTTTTTAGCCGTTTTTAAAATTCATGTTTATATTAGTTTACAAGATGGATGAAAGGGGCCAAGCGGTTTGAGGTGTTTGCGCTTGGTGAGAGGCTCGGTAGCGGGGTTGGCGTACCGAGCCTCTCCTTTTTTTATCCCCGAATCAATAGGCGCCCTTCTTCTGGTGTTTGAATTTTTATTTTTAGTATATGCAAAAAATCGATACGTGGTACAAGGCCGAGGGCTATTGCCCTGTTGAAGAATTTGAACTCGCAAGCTACCTGCTTTTCGAAGCTGGCGTGGCTACACTCGAAGAATTAGACCCCAAGGCAGAAGGCCGCACGGACTTTTGCTTTTATACCGGCGACAAGGCCGAACGCGATCGTATCGTAAACGAATTCCCGCAGTATCATTTTACCGTCAGCGAAGAACCTGCCAAGGATTGGGACAAGTGGTGGCGCGACCGTGCGCAGCCGGTGTCTGTGTCCCCGCATTTGTGGGTGCGTCCGCCTTGGGTTGAATTTACTCCCGATGACCCGAAAGCCGTGGTGCTTGAACTGGAAGCAAAGACTGCTTTCGGTACAGGCGAACACGATACCACCAGCAGCTGTGCCACCTTGATGGAATCTATTGATTTCAATGGCAAGACGGTGCTTGATATCGGTACGGGTACGGGCATTTTGGCCATGTACGCTCGCCGTTTGGGCGCCCGCATGGCGGTGGGTACCGAAATTGATCCGCTGACCATTCCTTGCATTGCCGAAAACTTCGAACGCAACGGCTTTGAAAAGAGCGACTGCATTCTCGGCTTCCTGGATGCATTCAAAGATGGCGCCAAGTTCGACGTGATTCTCTGCAACATGATCCGCAGTGAACTCTGGCCGCTCCGCGATGACATCGAAGACCTGCTCGCCGCAGGCGGTGAACTCATTATCTCGGGCCAGCTCCTCACCGAAAAGGATTATATCCTCAAGTGGTTCGAAGAAGCCGGCTTCAAAGTCAAAGAAGAAAGAGTAAGCGGCGAATGGTGGAGTGTGCTTGCACACTCTTAAATGAGCCGCGTAGTAGGGAAAAAAAATAAGGCTCGGCTTTTGGCCGAGCTTTTTTTATTCGTCTAGTTCAGGATCTGGATCAGGATTTGGAGGGGGCGATGCTATGTAAGCTTCATAATCGGCTTGGTTTGATTCCACCCAATTATATACTTCATCGCTTATGGTGCACTTCCAGTAGCTAATGGTTATTCCAATACGATTGCTTATGGGCTCATTCTTGATTTCATTTACATTGCTTTCTGCGCAGGTTGAGAGTACTGTGGTGTCGTATTCGGTAAACCAGTCAAGAAGTTCTTGCTTGCTTTGGTCGGTGATGGTTGCATCTTCACCGTTCTTGACTGTAACTGTCTTGTCGCCGCAGGTTAGCGTGTAATTGCCGGTCTTGTTGTCGTCTTCATCCAGTTCGTCAGCGACAGTGCAGCTTTCTCCACTGTCCCCTTTCAGCCCATCCTTGAGGGTAATGGTGCTATTGCCGCAAGTAACGGTGTATTCGCCAGTAAGCTTGCCATCTTCATCCTTGATGGCTTCAACGGAGCAACCGTCGCCCGTGTCGCCCTTGGCTCCATTCAAGATAGTTCCCTTTTCCTCGTTGCCGCACATGATGACAAAACCCTTGCCGTCTTCTTTGCCGTTTTTATCGGTAGTGGGAACTGCAGTGCAGCTTTCACCATCATTGCCATTCTTGACTGTAACGGTCTTGCCGTCGCAGGTCAGCGTGTAGTTGCCTGTCTTGTTGTCGTCTTCGTCCAGTTCATCGGCGACAGTGCAGCTTTCTCCGTTGTCACCCTTCAGGCCGTCCTTAAGGGTGATGGTGCTATCGCCGCAAGTAACGGAGTATTCGCCGGTAAGCTTGCCATCTTCATCCTTGATGGCTTCGACGGAGCAACCGTCACCTGTGTCGCCCTTGTCTCCGTTGGTCCCGTTCAGGATCGTGCCCTTTTCTACACCGCCGCACATGATGACAAAGCCCTTGCCGTCTTCTTTACCGTTTTTATCGGTCGTGGGAACGGCGGTGCAGCTAGTCCCGTCATTGCCATTCTTGACAGTAACAGTCTTACCATCGCAGGTTAGTGTGTAATTGCCGGTCTTGTTATTGTCTTCGTCTATTTCGTCGGCAATTGTGCAGTTTTCTCCACTGTCTCCCTTCAGACCATCCTTAAGAGTAACGGTGCTTTTGCCGCAAGTAACGGTGTATTCACCGGTATAATTTCCTAGCGTGTTCGTTTTTGCGATAATGGAGCATCCGTCTCCCTTGTCGCCTGGGTCGCCTTTGTCACCCTTGGCACCGTTTGTGAGAGAACCAATCAATTTGTCTGCGCATATCACGTCAAAACCGGTTGTTGTTGCGATTGCCGTACAACTGGTTCCGTTTGTACCGTGCTGAAGAACTCCTACAGAAACTCCATCGCAGATAATTGCGTAACCGTTTACTACTTCTTCCGCAATGCAGCTGGCCCCATCGTTACCGTTTTGGAGCGTTCCAATCAAGTTCCCGTCGCACATGACGGAATAGCTGATGTTTTGGCCGAATTCGTCCTTGTTGGGAACCGCAATACACCCAGCACCATCAGTACCGTTAATACCGTCAATGCCGTTGTTTCCGGAAAGATTTTTCCAGAATGTTGTGTTGCAAAAAAATACCGCACCGGAATCTGCAACATATATCATCTGTCCTGCGTTAGCGGCTTCGCACTCAGGTAATTCGGATACGTTTCCAACGGTGGACAATCCTGAATCGTTTTTTGAAGAGGTGTCGTCACCGCATGCAAAAAACAAGCATGCAGAGGATAGTGCGACGATGTAAGGAATCAGTTTTTTCACGTGTCTACCTTAATTTCTATTGAACATTTGCCTGGCAATTGCCTGGGCGTCTTAAAATTTCAATTTTTTGAATTGCAAAATCGGACTTGTTTAGTTCTTCCAACGAGAATGTCATGGTCTGTGTTGCCTGACAGTGGGTTTTAATTTTGGATTCCCAAGTGTCGTAGAAGTCAAAATCGAATGTCATGAACGAGTCTGTATTGCTTTTTATTGAAGCTCGAGCGTGGGCGATTCCAGTTGGATTTAATGCTGTTCCTTGAATTCGAATTTGGTAGGAATATCCGTAATGAAGGTTTATGGAATTCTTGATCGAAATGGAACTGATGTCGTTAATGGTGTTATTTGTCTTAAATTGAAGCTCGCAAAAATTAGCACTGTTAATTCCAATTTTTGCAGTTGCTTCGCCCAATGCTTCAATTTCCCAAGCCTTGGTACTACAGGAATTTCTGAAGTTTCCTCCAGAAAGGATATTTACAGGTTCCAATTCCTGGGCAGGAGGCTGATTGTTGCTGGAAATAGAAGAATTGCTCTCCATAGAAGAGAGTGGATACCATATGTTGGACTGACAACGGTATACATAGCCTGTGGGATTATATGACTGAACAGCACCTTCTTCGCAGAATACAAACCAATTGTTTTGTAGGCAAACGAACGAAATGAGGCTGGAGTCGGCTAATACCTGATAGGCTATTCGGCCTTCAACGCAAATTCTTTGTGCGTTCAGTTCCGTTAAGTAGTTTTCTTGTTCCTGCCAGGCGGCATCCTGGCTTCCCCAGGTGTTTTCCACATTTGCCTGATAGTCGGTGCAGGCCACCATCCCAAGGAACGGAATAAAGTATAAAGTCTTCTTTACCATAATAATCCTTAGAACAGGAAGGTGATTCCCATGCCCACAAGTCCGGCAGCCGCAATACCGATAGCGATATTACGTTTGGTCTGGTAGTTCCCGGCGTCGTCGTAGGACTGCTTGTAGGTACTGTGATTTATTGGAATTCTGTTGGCTGCGTCGCTTGCTTTGTTGTCAAAAATGACAGCGAAAATGCCTCCTGTAATAGCGACGCCAGCGCAAATGGAAAGCGGAATCCAATGAATCTTGAAGCTTGATTGCTGAGTTTGTGATTTGGTTTGGGGTGCGGGTGCCGCTGCAGCAGCTGCTTGTTCCGCAGCTTTGGCTTGTTTTATTTTTTGCTGTTCAGCTTTCAGCTGGTCAATCTTTTGCTGTTCAGTCTTAGCTTGGTTTGCTTTTTGCTGATAGGCTTTATCAAGGGCTGCTTTCTGTTTTTTTGCTGTGGCCAGTTCCGCCTTTATTTGGGCGAGCTTTGCTTGTTCTGCTCTTACTTGCTTGGAGGATGTTGTTCCGTTGCAAGATTGTTCCACAGGAACCAAGCCGAACTGAGTGCTGGCAGTGGAATTGTCCACAGGAATTAAGTCAAAGTTTTCGGTTGCAGAGCCATTGTCTACGGGAATCAAGTCAAAGTTTTCAGTTGCAGGGGTGTTGTCCACGGGAATTAAGTCAAATTGAGTACTGGCAGTGGAATTGTCCGCAGGAATTATGTCAATTTGTTGGGTTGTGGTTTCCGTCGAGACAGTTGTGTTCCATTCGTCGAAATGGTTTGTGTTTTGCTGAACGGAAGGGGCGTTTTGCACATAAGTCTGTTGGGTATTTGCTGGCTGCTTTGAATGTGCTTGCCTACGGACTGCAGCTTTTTTTTCTTCCTTGGTTTTGTATTTATCTGTTGCGAAATCCGAAGACTTGTTTTCGTCCCCCCAAAGGTCATCTTGAGTGGATGCACCCCACAAGTCGTCTGCATTTGAAGCGCAGACGGCAAATAGGATTGAAAATAGGAATAGCAGGCGTTTTGTCATTTGAATAATTAGAAGGAGTGCTTCAGACTGGTCTTGAATGCGTAAGCAGAATAGTCGTATTTGCCGGTTCCGAAAACCATTGCGGAGAATTCTTCTTCAATAAAAGTATGTTTCACGATTTCGAAATTGAATCCGCCGAAAATAGCAACTCCGAAGTCGAATCGGTCTCCGGCATATACCTCTTCATTCTGGTAATAGTAACCATACCAATCGTAGACTTCTCTTTCTCTTGCAATCTTACTTTCGGTAATCATGGTTGCGGCTTCTGCACCGATAAACCAAATGAAGCTAGGTTTTGCGTTGAAGTCTGCTTCGGTTGCAAAATTCAGTTCAAAACCCGGCTTTAGAGTGATGTTGCCGTTATAGGATTCTTCCGTAGAACTGAAAGTATAGTTTAAGCCTAATTCAGTGCTCCAGGCAAAATGCTTGGAAAGAATCAATGCGCGTTGTACACCCGCATGGATATATTCAGTATAGTAATCTGCGCCGATGGGGATGGCTCCTTCTACAAACAGCAGATTTTTTTCGTTGAATTGAAAACGGATACTTGCAATGGGATTCGGCATGCCGGATGGATCGTTAAACTGGTATCCCAGATTCATAAGTGCGAATTCTAGGGAGGTGCCTATAACATAGCGTGCGTTGATGTCAAATCTGTGAACATCAGCATCACCAAATGCTATGAAATGACTAGCCTTTACGGTCAAGCCCGCATCAGAATCCTTTAGCGGAAAATATCCCCATGTAGCAAAAGAGAGTGAAACTCCTAGAAGGGATAGAATGAGAAACTTTTTGAACATGGAAATATCTTTCCTATGAGGAAATCTTAGTTATTGTTGGAATTTAGTAGTTGCTCTGATTAATCGGGTTGCAGGGCTGGCAGCCACAGGTGACACATGCGCATGGAACGCAGGCGGGTGCAGGTTCAGTGGGCTTGCCTACAACGACAACCTTTGATTCCTGGGATGTTGCGTTTTTCTTGGGAGTCCACTTCTTTGCTTCGTCAATGGTCAACGGGGTGTAAGAAACGGCGAGACCGGAGTATTTGCAAGAATAGGATGTTGCAGCACCCTTCTGGATGGTGGTTTCTTCCATGCTGACATCAATTATGTCGTCTGCGGAGGGATAAATCTTTGTGACGTACTTGAAAAATTCGACGGCAGAACAGCGGCTGTCGACCTTTGTAGCTACCATTCCAAGGGCGTCCATACGTTCTGCGCCGTAGGCTTCGAATTTTGCAGAACCGACGGGCGTAATTGTGTTGATCTTTTCTTCGTTATTGCTTTTGATTAATGCACAACCGGAAAGCATGAAAACGCTGATCAATGCGAGCAAGAGTACTTTGGTATTCATTTTATTCCCTTTCCTTTGTGTCTATCTGGTGTAGTAGGCATCGTTAGAGGTTTGATTAGTATTTTCTTCAACCTGTTCGGTATTTTCTTCTACCGGCGGTTGCTCTTCAGTAACTTCTTGCTGTGCTTCGGATTCTTCCACGGTTGCTTCCGAATTGGCATCATTCATGGCGAAGAAATCCTTCCATTTCAGGAACTCTTCTGGATTAATAGACTTGTAATTAACAGCCAGTGCGGAGTACTTGCAGGAAAAACTGGAATTTCCTGCGTTTTTGACTTCAGTTTCTTCCATGCGGATATTGACGATGTCAGACACGTTTTTGTACTTTGCAACAGCAGCTTTTGCTACGTCAGACACGGAGCAGCGGTCTTCGGTCTTGATGAAGACGGGACCGAGAGTTTGCATGTTCGAAGCGCTGAAAGCACGAATGCGAACATCTTGAGGGTGGCTGTATTTGTCGATTTCTGTAACGCGGACTGAGGTTGACGACAGTGCGCAACCTTCGAGGGCGATTGCAGAAAGAATTGCCAAAGAAAAGGCGGAAATTTTATTCATTGTTTACGTTCCTTTACGAATTGTAAAGAAATATAATACAATTGTGTATATTTTTCAATACATAAGTAACAAAAAACTTACATTTATATTCTCGCCGATGCCGGCGAAAGTCGTATCCATATATATGGATATGACCGAGCCTAGCATTTGGCAATCTCACGAAGTGAGATTGCCATGGTGGAGTGTGCTGGCGGTGAACGCCTAAGCGTTATTTTCCGCGGCGGAAAGAGCTAAACTGCACCGGAGAATTATTCCGTTTTTCATTCCCGCGCTGATTGTCGCGGAAATTGCGGCCCTTGTTGCCACTGGAGTCGCGGCGGTCGCCGTTAAACTTGCGATCGCTATGGAAACTCTTACGTTCTCCATTCCCGAAATTGTTGTTGCGGTTTTCGTCACGGAAGTCGCGGCGTTCGCGATTGTCATCACGACGACCTTCGCGCCTGTCATTGCGCGGTTCGCCAAATTGTGCTGCGCGGCGTTCTTTGCGGGCGGAGTTTTCCCAACGGCCCTTGTCGCCGGTTTTCTGCGGCACGATGGTGACTGCGCGCTGTTCGCGCTTCTGCTGTTCGCGCTGGCGGTATTCTTCGTTTTCTTCGCGTTCCTTGCTCGGGAAGAATTCCTTGCCTTCGGCCTTCGCGCTGCGGCTTAAGAGCAGGCGACCAATCTTGCCGAGTTTCAGGCGTTCAAGCGTCGCGCGAATCTGCGGGCGGTTCTCGGGAATGTACCAGAAGAAGAACTGGCGCTGGCTGCGCTTTTGCTCCGGCGTTTTCGCTACATAAAGCGGCTTGCCGTCCGGTGTCATTTCGCTGTAGAACATCTCGGTCGCAATCGTCATCGGTGTGGGCGTAAAGTCCTGCACCTGCTCCAGCTGGAATCCGAGCTGCTTTGTCTCGAGTGCAAGTTCGGCCATGTCGGCCTCGGTACATCCGGGGTGGCTACTAATAAAGTAAGGAATAATCTGCTGGCGCTTTCCGATGCGTTTGCATTCGTCATCAAAGAATTCCTTGAACTTGTGGAACAGCGTAAAGCTTGGCTTGCGCATCAGCTTGAGCACGGCGTCGCTCGTATGTTCCGGAGCCACCTTCAGGCGTCCGCTCACATGGTAGTCGATGAGCTCGCGGGCGTATTCTTCGTGGTCGCGAATCAGTTCCTTGTCGTCGGTTTCTTGCAGCAGCATGTCGTAACGCACGCCGCTTCCAATGAACAAGTGCTTTACCTTCGGGTGGTTACGCACTTCGCGGTAAAGTTCCAAAAGCTCGTGGTGGTGCGTGTCCATGTTGTCGCAGACTTTCGGGGTCAGGCAACTGGGGCGTGCGCACTTTTGACAACGGCTCGGGTCGCGACCGCGCATGTTGTACATGTTGGCGCTCGGACCGCCCAAATCGGTGATGGTGCCGGCAAAGCCGTCCATTTTCGTAATCAAATCCACTTCGCGCAGAATGCTTTCTCGGCTACGGCTCGCAATGAACTTACCCTGGTGTGCGTTGATGGCGCAAAAACTACATCCGCCAAAACAGCCGCGGTGCGTGTTGATGCTAAACTTAATCATGTCGAACGCAGGCACGTTGCCGCGCTTTCTGTAACGCGGGTGCGGTTCGCGGGCGTAGTTGTATTCAAAGCTTTCGTCCAGCTCGCCGTATTCCAGCGGCGGGTAGGCGGGGTTAATTACCACGGTCTGTTCTGCGACATCTTGCAGAATGCGACGCTGGAACCACTTGTTGCATTCGATGTCTACCCTGCGGCAGTTCTCGATTTGATTGCGCTTGTTGGCGAGGCATTCCTCGTAACTATACAGGCGCATGTCTTCCCACTGCTTGGTCGTAGGAATTTGTCCCTTGGGCGCAAGGTAAGCGGTCTGCGGAATCGAATGCAGGCTGGAGAAAGGTACGCCCTTCTTCAAGAGTCGTACGATTTCTTTCAGCGGCTTTTCGCCCATGCCGTAAACGAGAATGTCGGCTTGCGTATCGAAAAGAATGCTGGGCTTAAGTTTGTCGCTCCAGTAGTCGTAATGCGTCACGCGGCGCAGGCTTGATTCGAGCCCGCCAATGAGTAGCGGCACATCGGGATAGAGCTTCTTTAAAATCTTGGCGTACGTGTAAGTCGCGTAATCGGGGCGGAAACCGGCCTTGTTTCCCGGTGTAAAAGCATCGTCGCTACGCAGGCGCTTGGCGGCGGTGTAATGGTTCACCATGGAATCCATGCCGCTCGAAATCGCGAAGAACATGCGAGGCTTGCCGAGTTTCTTGAAGTCGCGCAAGTCGTCGCGCCAGTTCGGCTGTGGCAAGATTGCCACGCGCAGGCCTTCATGTTCGAAAAGTCGACCGACCACAGCGTGCCCAAAGCAGGGGTGGTCCACGTAGGCGTCCGCGCTAATGATAATCACATCGACATAGTCCCAGCCGAGTTCGTCCAGGTCTTCTTTGCAGATGGGTAAAAAGCGCGGATCGTACATAATAAAAAAGATAGAAAAAGCCACCGATATTTCTGTCGGAGGCTTCTGCTTTAGAGGGATGGAGTCGCTACATAGTCAAATTTTTTAGATAGTTCGTTAAGTCCATATTCGCGGTGTAGCTCACTGGGCATTCAATGATGCTTGGAACATCCTGAGAAAAGGCCTCTTTCAAAGTGTCTGTTAAATCTTCGGTGCGTTCGATGCAAAATGAGCGGCCTAAACAAGCCTTTTCCGCCATTTTCTGTTTCTAAATGTTTGTTTTGTGTACAAGAAATGTAAGGCTATGCAGAAAACGTGACTACAAGAATCTTACACAAAATGTACTTTTTACAGAATTTGCAAGTTTTCTCAACTCATGCCCATCTATTATAGGCAAATTGGATTTCTCCGACGATTGGCACGGCTTTTGCAATTACACAACCGAAACCAACAAGGAGAATTCCTCATGAACATTACCCGTAAGTTTTTATCCACTCTTGCTACTGGCGCATTGGTCCTGGGTGTCTTCGGCCTCATGGGCTGTGAAGACAGCAAGGAAAGTACAACTGTCAAGAAGGAGAGCGAAACCGTCAAGGTGGGCTTGCTTCACTCCCTCACCGGTCCCATGGCCATCAGCGAAAAGTCAGTCCGCGATGCAGAAGTCTTGGCTATCGAACAGATCAACAAGGCCGGTGGCGTTCTTGGCAAGCAGATTGTTTTTGTTGAAGAAGACGGCGCTTCTGAACCGTCCACTTTCGCAACCAAGGCTGAAAAGCTGATCGACATCGAAAAGGTTGCTACTGTATTCGGCTGCTGGACTTCTTCTTCCCGTAAGGCTGTAAAGCCCATTTTCGAAGAATACAAGTCCCTGCTTTGGTATCCGGTGCAGTACGAAGGCATGGAAATGTCTCCCAACATCGTCTACACGGGTGCAGCACCTAACCAGCAGATCGTTCCGGCTATCGAGTACCTGATTTCCAAGGGTTACAAGAAGCTGTTCCTTTTGGGTTCCGACTACGTGTTCCCCCGCACCGCGAACATGATCATCAACGCTCAGGCTAAGGCTGCAGGCGTTGCCGTGGTGGGCGAAGAATACGCCGATATGGATCAGACCGATTTCGCAGCCATCATCGCAAAGATTGAAGCCGCAAAGCCCGATGTCATCGTGAACACCTTGAACGGTACCGGCAACGTTTCTTTCTTCAAGCAGATGTCCGAAAAGAACTACTCCAGCAAGGAATACATGACGATGTCCTTCTCCATTGCTGAAGAAGAAGTGGCTGCCATCGGCCCTGCCATTCTCAAGGGTCACCTGGTTTCCTGGAACTACTACCAGACGACTTCTACTCCTGAAAACGAAGCCTTCGTTGCCGCTTACAAGGCAAAGTTCGGTGAAAAGCGCGTAACTTCTGATCCGGCTGAAGCGGCATACGATGCAGTTTATCTGTGGGCAGAAGCTGTGAAGGTCGCCAAGAGCTTCGAAGTGGATGCAATCCTTACCGCACTCAAGTCTGGAACAATTTCCTTCAAGGCTCCGGAAGGCGTCGTGACGGTTGACGGCAAGTCTCAGCACCTCTCCAAGCCGGTCCGCGTGGGTGAAGTTGCCGAAGACGGCTTGATCAAGGAAGTGTATGCTACCGCTGGCCCCGTGGCCCCGGATCCGTACCTGACGACCTACGATTGGGCGGTAAAGGCCGGTCTCCAGCCGCTGAACTAAATCTCGTTTTGCCATCCTACAATAAGACCGCGGGCTCTCGCGCCCGCATCAACGCAACAGCGGGCCTTAGGGCCCGCGCCCTTTTTGCAAATAAAACTTCAACTTTTTAAACGCATTCGGACCGAGGGTACCTTGGAACAAACCATCAACATCCTTTTTAACGGTTTAAGCCTCAGCTCCATTATTTTGTTGACCTCCTTAGGCCTTGCCATTACCTTTGGCGTAATGCGCGTCATTAACATGGCCCATGGCGAATTCGTCATGATAGGTGCCTACACGACGTTTGTGGTTCAACAGCTTTTCTCAAAGTTCCTGCCCGAATCAATCGGCGGTCTTTACTACTTCGTAGCTATTGCAGCTGCATTCGGCGTTGCATTCGGCCTAGGAAGCCTCCTGGAAAAATTTGTGATTTCCAGACTTTATGGTCGTGAAATCGATACCCTTTTGGCCACATGGGGCATCAGCCTGATTTTGCAACAGGGAGCCCGTTCCATCTTTGGTTCCCAGGGCGTAAACGTTAATGCCCCCGCCTTCCTCAGCGGCGGTATCACTCTTGGAGAATGTACTTTCTCCTACAACAGAATTTTCATTATCCTACTGGTGACCCTTTGCATGGGCGCTGTTTGGCTCGTCATGTACAAGTCTAATTTCGGCTGCCAGATGCGCGCTGTGATGCAGAACCGTCCCATGGCTCAATGCATGGGTATCAACTCCCGTAAGGTGGACAACGTCACCTTCGCCATGGGTTCCGGATTCGCTGGCATTGCAGGCTGCTCCGTAGCCCTCTTGGGTTCCATCGACTCCACCGTTGGCCAAAGCTACATCGTCAACTCCTTTATGGCTGTAGTGCTTGGGGGCGTTGGCAACTTGGCCGGTACTGTCATCGGTTCCAGCATTATCGGCATCAGTTCCATCTTTACTGAAAACTACACCTCTTCCACTATTGCAAAGGCTGTAGTACTTCTTATCGTCATTGTGTTCTTGCAAAAGAGACCCCAAGGCTTGTTTGTTATCAAGAGCAGAAATTTGGATTAAAGGTTTAACGAAGGATTTTAGGTACAACCATGAAGGCTTTAAAACTATTCGAAAGACACGGATCCAACGTTACTTTTGGGATTATCGTTTTTATCCTGGCCATGATGCCTGTGCTCCTGATGCTGGGCGTGGTCAGCAGCGGTTCCACCATTTTGTTCCTGGGCAAGTGCATTAGCTTTGCCATCGTAGCCATCGGTATCGATTTGATCTGGGGCTATACTGGAATTTTGAGCCTTGGTCACGGCTTGTATTTTGCCTTGGGCGGATATGCCATGGCCATGTACCTGAAAATGCAGGCTACCGGCGGACAGATTACGGACTTTATGCACATCGGCGGTTTGACAGAATTGCCTTTTGTCTGGGAGTTTTTCACCCTTTCTCCGGGTAGCTTGCTCTTTGTTGTTATCGCCCCCGCAACTGTTGCATGGATCGTGGGCTACTTCATTTTCAAGAACCGCGTGAAAGGCGTTTATTTTTCCATTATTTCCCAGGCGCTGACTTGGGCCGCATGTTCCCTGTTTATCGCTATGTCCCCCTACACCAACGGTAACGTGGGCATCACCGAAATCAAGTCCATTTTCGGTAGCATCAAGGGCAGTGCAAACCAAGGAAATATGTTCCTGCTTTTTTACGCCGCTCTTATTACTTTAGTTGTAATTTACGCTCTTTCCAAATTCCTGGTGGAACGTAAATTCGGCAAGGTTTTGATCGCTATTCGCGACGGTGAAAACAGAACTTATTTCTCCGGTTATCCTGTAAGCCGCTACAAGACTTTCATCTACGTTCTTTCTGCAGCTTTCGCAGGCATTGCCGGCGCTATCTTCGTGAACTTTAACGGATGTATCACTCCTTCCCAGATGACGATTACCTACTCCATAGGCATGGTAATCTGGGTGGCCATCGGCGGCCGCGGAACCATTATCGGTGCTGTGATTGGAGCTTTTTTCATTAACATCTGCGAATACAACTTGAGCTCCGGTAGTACCGTAGAAGTTTGGCAGTACATTATCGGCATTCTGTTTTGTGCCACCATTCTGTTCTTTAAGGGAGGCATCGTCGGACTTGTTCAAGATAAGGCTCCCAAAATCATTGCAAAAATTCGCACCGGCAAGGTGAAGGCTTAAGGTAGATTATGTCCTACGAAATCGTTTCGAAAGAAGAACTGCATGCAAAGATCGAAAAAGTTGAACCCGTCAAACAGCTTTGTCCCTTTGTTCTTGAAATCGACCATATCTCTGTCTGCTTTGATGGCTTTTACGCCTTGCACAATGTTCATACCAAGGTTAAGAGAAATGACATTCATTTCTTTATTGGTCCTAACGGTGCAGGCAAAACCACTTTGCTGGATATTATCTGTTCCAAGACAAAGCCCACCAGCGGCTGCGTGGTTTTCCACCCGATGTACAAGGATCCCGTGATCTTGACGGGTATGAAGGAATACAAGATTGTCTGGCTTGGAATAGGCAGGAAATTCCAAGTGCCTTCTGTGTTTGTCAACTTGACTGTGGAAGAAAACATGATTCTCTCTTTGAAAAAAGGCAAGAGAATTGTGGATGCCATTCTTCGCAAGCCCAAGAAGGAAGAAATGGACCACATTGAAGAAACCTTGCAGAAGGTTGGTCTTGCCGACAAACGCAATTGGCGTGCCGGTTCCTTGGCTCATGGCGAAAAGCAATGGCTTGAAATCGCTATGCAGCTGGTGCAAAAACCGGAAGTCATTATGTTGGACGAGCCCGCCGCAGGCATGGGCAAGCCCGAGACTTTCAAGACCGGCGAAATCTTGAAGGAAATCAAGAAAGAATGCACCGTTATCGTTATTGAACACGATATGGATTTTGTCAAGCAGATTGCAGACAAAGTAACTGTTCTTCACGAAGGGAAAATTCTGATGGAAGGCGGTGTGAAAGAAGTGCTAGCTGATCCCACCGTACAAAAGGTTTACTTGGGTCGCGGTGGCGAATAGGAGATTTTTATGCTTTACTTGAAAAACATGGATTCTTATTACGGTGAAAGTAAGGTCATCGAAGGCCTCTCTCTGGATATTCCCAAGGGAAAGATTGTCAGCCTTATCGGCCGTAACGGCGTTGGCAAAAGCACTACTTTGAAGAGCATTATGGGCTTGGTCAAGACCGGTCCCGAAACATCCCTCCTTTTTGACGGCAAGGAAATTGCCGGCTTGCCTGCATACGAACGCGTTCGCCGCGGCATCGGCTATGTTCCCCAGGGCCGCGATATCTTCCCGCAGATGACTGTTCTTGAAAACTTGGAGTTGGGCGTGCAACCTAAACTTGGCCGCGGCGAGAAAGTGGGCAAGAACAAGATTCCCGAATACTTGTACGATTTGTTCCCTATTCTTCCTAAGTTTGCCAAACGCAGGGGCGGAGATCTTTCTGGAGGCCAGCAGCAGCAACTTGCCATCGCCCGCGCCTTGGTGCAGGATCCTAAAATCTTGATTTTGGACGAGCCCACCGAAGGTATTCAGCCCTCCATCATTAACGACATTGGCCGCGCCATTCGCAAGATTAACGAATGGAAAGGCATTACCGTATTGCTGGTGGAACAGTACCTGGATTTTGTCATGGAAAATAGCCACTACATCAACATTATGGAAAAGGGCAACATCATTTTCCACAAGGAAACTTCCCTTTGCGAAAAGGCTAAAGTCCAGAAACTGATGACGGATTAATTATGCATTTAACTCCCAGAGAAACTGAAAAGCTGATGCTGCATTACGCAGGAATCGTTGCAAGCGAAAGGTTACAGCGAGGTTTAAAGCTTAACTATCCCGAGGCTATCGCCTACATTTCTAGCAAACTATTGGAACTGGCCCGCGACGGCAAATCTGTTGCAGACTTGATGTCAGAAGGCCGCAAGATGCTCTCCGCAGATCAGGTTCTTGATGGCGTTGCAGAAATGATTCACGAAGTCCAGCTGGAAGCTACTTTCCCCGATGGCACCAAGCTTGTCACCGTACACGATCCCATTCCCACCACCGGAAAAATCATTCCCGGCGAAGTCCTTGTGGAAGACGGGTTCATCGAATTGAACGTCGGCAAGAAAACCATCATTTTGGACGTCACCAATACCGCGGATCGCCCTGTTCAGGTAGGTTCCCACTTCCATTTCTTCGAAGTCAACAAGAAATTGGATTTTGATCGCACGGCCGCCTACGGCATGCGTCTCGATATTCCCGCAGGCACTGCCGTTCGCTTTGAACCTGGCGAAACAAAGACCGTGAACCTGGTGGAAATCGGCGGCTCTCGCGAAGGCCACGGCTTGAATGGCTTGGTGGAAGGCTTGATGGACGACGAAAAGATTAAATCCGCGGCGTTAGACAGGGCTTCTGCAGAAAAATTCGCAGGCGCATAAAGGCGGGAATTTATGTACAAGATTTCTAGAAAAGATTACGCTCAGATGTACGGCCCCACTGTTGGCGACCGCGTCCGTCTTGCTGATACCTCCCTTATCGTGGAAGTGGAAAAAGATTACTGCGTCTACGGCGACGAAGCGAAATTCGGCGGTGGCAAGTCCCTTCGCGATGGCATGGGTCAAGCCGTCCCCTTTAAGGATGAAGAATGCTTGGACTCCGTGATTACAAGCGCTCTCGTGATTGACTCCACTGGAATTTTCAAGGCCGATATTGGCATTAAGGACGGCCTGATTGCAGGAATCGGTAAAGCCGGCAACCCTCACATGATGGACGGTGTCACTCCCGGCATGATCATCGGAGCCTCTACCGAAGCCATTGCCGGTGAAGGCCTGATTTTGACTGCAGGCGGCATCGATACCCACATTCATTTTATTTCGCCCACGCAAGTTCGCACGGCCCTTTATAGCGGCGTCACCACCATGGTTGGGGGCGGTACAGGCCCTGCCGACGGAACCAACGCCACCACTTGTACGCCGGGCGCGTTCAACATTCACAGAATGCTGGAAGCAGCAGAAGACTTACCCATCAATTTGGCATTCCTCGGAAAAGGAAACGGATCTAATCCGGAACCTTTACGCGAACAGATTCGCGCAGGGGCCGCAGGCCTCAAGCTCCATGAAGACTGGGGTTCCACTCCCAAGGCAATCGACACCTGCCTCGGTGTCGCAGATGAATTTGACGTCCAAGTTTCGATTCACACGGACACTTTGAATGAAGGCGGCTTCGTAGAAGACACCATTTCTGCCTTTAAGGGGCGTACCATCCACACTTACCATACGGAAGGTGCGGGCGGCGGACACGCGCCCGACATCATTCGCGCGGCGGCCTTCCCTAATGTCCTGCCTTCTTCTACAAACCCCACCATGCCTTTCACGAAGAATACCATCGACGAGCATCTGGATATGCTGATGGTATGCCATCATCTTGACAAGAACAACAAGGAAGATGTGGCCTTCGCCGACTCCCGGATTCGTCCGGAAACGATTGCCGCCGAAGACGTTCTTCACGACATGGGTATTTTCTCGATGATGAGTTCTGACTCCCAGGCCATGGGCCGCGTAGGCGAAGTCATTACCCGCACTTGGCAAACTGCGGACAAGATGAAAAAGCAACGCGGTACTTTGGAAACGGACACGCCGCGCAACGATAACAACCGCGTGAAGCGCTATGTTGCCAAGTACACCATCAATCCGGCCATCACCCACGGAATTTCCAAGTATGTAGGTTCCGTTGAAGTGGGCAAGATCGCAGACTTGGTTTTGTGGCGTCCTGACATGTTCGGTGCAAAGCCCGAAATGATTTTGAAGTCCGGCTTTATCTGTGCTTCTAAAATGGGCGACGCCAACGCCAGCATTCCCACCCCGGAACCGGTGGTGTATACCGACATGTTCGGCGCCCACGGAAAGGCCCTGGCAAAGACTTGCATTACCTTCGTTTCGGAATACGCCTTTGCCCACGGCATCAAGGAAGAACTGGGACTTTCCAGAACGGTTCTTCCCGTAAGCAATTGCCGCAACATCGGGAAAAAGGACATGGTCCACAACGATCGAATTGCAAAACTGGAAGTCGATCCGGAAACTTACACCGTCAAGGTGGACGGTGAAAGAATCACCTGCGAGGCTGCCACAGAACTCTCCCTCGCCAGAAGGTATTTCCTCTTCTAAAGCAACCCACAAGGAGTCCGAAATGATCGCCGATAAAATTCTTGGAAACCTTCACAGGAGTTCCGAAACGCCCTCAAAGGTTGTCGTTGACATTCCCTTTGAATGGTTCGAAACGGACAGGCATCGCATTTTGAAAATAGCCGATGACGGCACGGAAGTTGGCATCCAGATTGACGAAAATCTTTCTGATGGCGATGTTCTTGCCGTTACGACGGAAAAAATCTACGCTGTCCGAATCAAGAAATCAAAGCTGCTTCACATTCCCGTCAAGACGATGGAAGAAATGGGCCGTTTGGGATTTGAATTGGGCAACCGCCATTTGTCTCTGCAAATCGCAAGCGATGGCATCACCATTCCCTTTGACGCACCCACCTTCGAATACCTCGTCCGCCTCGGTTTCAATCCTCGAATTGTAGAAGATGTCTTTGCCGACTACATCGTGTGCAAGGCTCATGGAACAACTCACAGCCACGATCATTCTCATGAGCATCATCACGACACCGAAGGCCACCACCACGAACATTAATTATGCTTGCCACCCTTCGGATGATTCAGATTTGCGATAGCCTGTTTCCTATTGGAGCCTTTACCCTCTCCAATGGTCTTGAAACATTGATTGCAAACAAGACCATCACAGACGGAAACGCCCTAGAAGAATACGTTTCCGGCTTTTTGAGTATCCTGCCCTACAACGATTTGGGCGTGATGATGTTGAGCTATGGCCATGCCCACGATATGGAATTCATCAAGGAACTGGACCACTTTTCCATGGCCCTGAAAGCCCCCGAAGAAGTCCGCACCGGTTCCAGGAAACTTTGCAGCCGGTTCCTTAAAATCTACAAGGAATTTGAGGGCGCCACGGATCGTAACTACCCGGCCCTCGATAATTACCGTTGCGCTGTTCTTGGGGACCCCTCCCAAACCACCTCAAGTTCCTGCATCGGAAACCACGCCGTTGCCGTCGGCCTTTTTGCTAGTGATATCGGCCTCGACAGGGACGAGGCGGCTAGCATCTACACCTATAGCCTTTTGAACGCCGTCGTGACCAATGGGGTCAAGATGATTCCCCTGAGCCAGATGGTGGGGCAAAAAATACTCAGTCTAAACCAAAAGAAAATCCTCCTGGCGGTCCAACAGGCCGCGACGCTCCAGATGGACGACCTTGGGGTCGGTGGCATTGGCATAGATATTGCAAGTATGAAACACGAAGAACTTTATTCACGACTTTACATGAGTTAAATGAGATTATGAGTTACGTAAAAATTGGCGTTGGAGGCCCCGTAGGCTCCGGAAAGACCGCTTTGATCGAAAGACTTACTCGAAAAATGAGCAAGGAATACAGCATTTGTGTGGTCACTAACGATATTTACACTAAGGAAGACGCAGAATTCTTGATCAAGAATTCCGCATTGCCCGCCGAACGAATCGTAGGTGTGGAAACCGGTGGATGTCCCCATACCGCCATTCGCGAAGACTGTTCCATGAACCTGGAGGCTGTGGATGAAATGGCCCGCAGGTTCCCTGATGTACAGATCATTTTTATCGAAAGCGGTGGCGATAACTTGTCTGCAACATTCAGCCCCGATTTGGCGGACGCCAGCATCTACGTGATTGACGTGGCGCAAGGCGAAAAAATCCCCCGCAAGGGAGGCCCCGGCGTTATGCGTTCCGACTTGCTTGTAATCAACAAGACGGACTTGGCCCCACTGGTTGGCGCAAGCCTGGAAGTCATGGCCCGAGATTCGGAGCGCATGCGTGAAGGCCGCAAGTTCTTATTCACAAACCTGATGAGCATGGATGGCGTAGATGAGGTCATCGCATGGATCAAGAAGGCCGTTTTATTCGAAGGCGTTTAATCCCCAAAACTTTTTTCAAAGGAGTTCCATATGGCATGTTTTACAGTCCCTCTTGCAGAAGCCCTCATCACCACAGCCGTCACCCTGGTTGTGGAAAAGAAAATGCCTGAAAAGGCGCCGCTGCAGGCTCCCCGCCGCTTATCCAAGCTGTTGTGGGGCGGCTCCGCCCTGCTTGCTTTCGAGCATTTCTGGCATGGCGAAATCCAGCCGTTCTACCCCTTCCTTACGGCGGCACAGAGCCCCGAATCTACGCAGACGATGCTCCACGAAATGTCTACCGTAGGCGTGGGCATGGCGTGCATGGTCACCTTGGCGTGGGCGGCGTCCTTGATATTCCTAAAGACCAAAGACAAGACAAAAGTGGCTCGCACCACTCAATCCGAGGAGGCGTAAAATGACCTTGCTTATTACCGTAATCGCAGCCATCGTTTCTAGCCTTCTCTGGTACAGCAGCATGACCAAGCAGGGCAAGGATTCCATGAAGTATTCCACCCTCTGCTACATGTACTGGGGCGCATCCCTCATGTGGCTTGTAGATGCCATTGCAGAATACGCGGAGTTAGGTGCAGAGTACTTTACCCCGGCCTTCGCCGACATGGTAAACGACGCATTCCTCGGAGTTTCTGCAGTAACCTTGGGGTTGGTCATCTGGCTTGCACGGCTGTTTTGGTCCGCTAGATCCTTATGCAAAGTTCGCTCCGCATAAAGACCTGCTTTCGAAACGGAATTACTGAAATTGAGGACGCGTTTTATACGTCCCCTTACAAAGTAATGCATCCTTTTCATGACGGAAAACATTCCGATATCATGATGATGGCTGCCTCCGCCGGCCTCTTTGGAGGCGACCATTTCTCATTGAATCTGGATTTTGGCGCAAAAAGCGACGCCACTTTTCTTTCTCAAAGCTACGAGAAAGTTTTTAATACTGACGGTAAAATTGCTTCCAAGAATATCACAATAAGCGTAGGCGAAGAGGCTAAAGTCTGCTACATGCCTTCCCCCGCCATTCCCTTTGCCGGGAGCCATTACCAGAGTGAGGCAAGGGTCCAGATTGATCCCTCCGCCATCTTTATTTATGCAGATATTTTCACTTGCGGCCGCACCGGCATGGGTGAATTTTTTTCTATGGACAAGTTCCAAAGCAAAAGCCGATTTTACGTGGGTGACAAGCTGGTTTTCGCTGACCACACCCTTATAGACCCCCGTAAATTTGACTACGCCAAAATCGGTTTTTGGCAGAATTACACTCATAACGGAATGATGTTCGTATACTGCCCCAAAGAGGGAATCCTAGATGATTTGAAGAAGACTATCCGGGAAAAGGGCAAGGATGTGGGGGGTGTAACAGGCGTTTCCCATGCAGGAAAGGGTTTAGTGGTTCGAACCCTGGCCATGCGAGGGGAAACCATCTGGGATTTTTTTGAGTCTGTCAGGAATCTTTACATGTAAAAAATGTAAAGTCTCTAAAAAATGTATTTACATAAAACTTGCAGGAAAGCTACCGCCGCAAGTGCCTCTGACATAATTTTCCTGTACTCCACATAGTCGGGGCCCGTCTCGAAAGAGGCGGGGCTTCATTATACTACATTTCAGGCCATGAAACCTTTAAGCAATCGTACTGAACATTTTACGGAATCGGTCATTCGTCACATGACGCGTATTGCAAACGCTTGCGGTGCCATCAACCTTTCTCAGGGCTTCCCGGATTTTGATCCGCCCAAAGCCTTGCAAGACCGCCTAGCCGAAGTCGCCCACACGGGCCCGCATCAGTACGCGCTTACCATCGGTGCACAGAATTTCCGCGAAGCGCTTTCTAAAAAGCAGGAACGTTTCAGCGGCCTTCGTTACGACCCGCAAACCGAAATGGTCATCACCTGCGGCAGCACCGAAGCCATGATGGTTTCGATGATGTCGATTTGCAATCCGGGCGATAAGGTGGTCATCTTCTCGCCGTTCTACGAGAACTATACTGCCGATACAATTTTGAGCGGTGCGTCTCCGATTTATGTGCCGCTGGACCCGCACGATTTCACCTTCGATGCCAACGTCCTCGAAGATGCCATGAAACAGCCGGGCGTCAAGGCTCTCGTGCTTTGTAATCCGTCGAACCCGAGTGGAAAAGTCTTTACCCGCGAAGAACTGCAGATTATTGCCGACCTCGCCATCAAATATGATTTGTATGTAATCACTGACGAAGTCTACGAGCACATTGTATTTGCCCCGCATCATCATACGTATTTGGCAACGCTCCCGGGAATGCGCGAACGCACCATTGAATGTTCCAGCCTTTCCAAGAGCTATTCCATTACGGGCTGGCGCCTGGGCTATGTGCTCGCTGACGAACCCGTCATGAACAACATCAAGAAAATTCACGACTTTACGGTGGTGGGCGCCGCCTCGCCGCTGCAAGAAACCGCACTCACCGCCCTCAATTTCGGCGACGATTACTACCAGGAACTCCAGGCGCATTACACGCATATGAAGGAAATCTTCACCGGTGGCCTGCGCAATTTAGGCTTCAAGTTCACCGAACCGCAGGGCACGTACTTCGTGATGATGGATATCAGTGAATTCGGCTACAAATCTGATGACCAGTTTTGTATCGACCTCGCGCAAAAAGTGGGTGTCGCCGCAGTGCCGGGTTCCAGCTTCTTCCGCGAACCGGTAAATCACTTGATTCGCTTCCATTTTGCCAAGAAAGACGAAACCCTCTACGACGCGCTTAACCGTTTGGAAAGCCTTCGTTCTAAGATGAAATAAGTGAATCCGTCATCCGGCAATTTTGGCCCCGCTGTGGCGGGGCTTTTTCTTTTTTATGAAACAGAGTGTTTCATGGATTGTTTGGAATAGTATTGTTTTTAATAAAAAATCGTAGTTTTTGCTAAAATTTCTCTTGTTTTGTTTCATAGAAAACCTATTTTTAAATAAAGAACCATGAAACGGATTACGGAATATAACGATTACCGCTGCTACATGCGTGATTATTACGAGGAACGCAAGCGTACTTCGTATTTCTCGTGGCGTGAGTTCGCAAAACTGGCAGGTTTTTCTTCATCGGGCTACCTGAAACTAGTTTGCGACGGCAAAACCCGTCTCCGTCAAGATGGCGCCCTTAAGGTGGCGCGTGCCATGGAACTTTCCGGATACCGTCTGGAATATTTTTGCATGCTGGTGGAATTCTGCGATGCCTCGGACGAACGCTCCCGCGTACAGGTTTTCTCCCGGATGCGCACTCTAATGGAGGAGAATGGGGTGCGTGTCCTGGGAGCCGAGGCGTTTGACTATTATCGTTCTTGGGTGAATCCTGTCGTACGTGAACTTGCTCCAATGATGCCCGGAGCCAAGCCTTCGGATATTGCGAAAATGTGTATTCCCGAGGTGACGGCGGGCGAGGTTCGCAATTCGCTGGAATTGATGGTGCGGGCAAATTTGCTGGATCGGCAATCCGACGGAAAGTACGTGCAAATGAACAAGGGACTCACGGGAAATCCCGCATTGTTGTCTGCGTCTATGAAGGTGATGCAAAAGCAGGTGGCGCAACTGGCTGCCGATGCACTGGATTCCGTTCCTGCAAAAGAACGCGATATTTCGGGATTTACATTTGGAATAAATGAAAAAACTTTTGAACGCCTGGTCAACGAAATCAAACTCTTTCGCGAACGAATCAAGGAAATTGTTTCCGAAGACGAAGGATGCAATCGGGTTTACCGGTTGAACCTGCAACTGTTTCCCCTGAGTGAAAAACTGAAGGATAAAGATGAATAAAATTCAAATGAGAAATGTTTTCGCCTTTTGTGTTGGATTCCTCGCTCTGTTTGCGGGTTGTGCCGGCTTTACCGAAGACGTGAGCGGGAATACCTCTGACAATAATTCTGTCGATAGACGTCAGATTGAATCTCAATATGCGCTAGCCCGTGTCGCTCAGTCGGGAAAAGTGGAACGCAGTTCCGCTGATGACTCTATAACAATTACGTTTGAACAAAATGGCGGGTGCGTTAAGGACGGAGAGTCGTTCGCCTATGACCAGAACTTCTACTTTGCGAATTCGAAGACGTATGCCTACAGCTTCCGTGACGATACGCTCTTGCTCACAAGAATCTATGAACCGGGCCCGTACGAAGTAAATCAAGAAAGATACGAGGAATCGTTTATCTTTGTGGGTGGTACGCCGGGTAAACTCGATGGAATTTGGGAAAATACGCAGTGCCGCTACCGTGAAGAAAAAATATACTGCATGAACGATGGCTATGATCAGTATTTCAAGTTCGATGGTGACAACGTGGAATATCGCGTTGCGGATCATGAAGATTACGACTACATGCAGACTGTCTTTGTGGACCAGTTGTTCGATTTCCTCGGGAATGGAGGCTCCATCCAGCTCGAAACGCCTTATTACTATTCGGATACGAAATATGGGCAGGAAAGCTCCGGTATCGTCATTCTCGAAAAGACGAATAACACGGTGAAGTTTACTCATGCCGATTTGACGTTCGAACTGAGTGTAGATTACGCTCGCTATAAAGACAGCTTGCACGTAACGCTAAAGTCGGGAGATGTTTCATGCGTGGGGACGGTCCGCGATATGGACGATGTCTTGCCCGGAATGTGTTCTGATGACAATGCAGATTACTTGTGGAAATCGAGCTCGGGCGCGTATACGTACGAACGGATGAATTCTAATGAGTTTGAAACATGCATCGACGGAATTCTCGGACGTAAAAGAGAACTCTAAAATATTGTAGTTCAGGAGGAGAACATGACTATACAAAAAATGATGACGGCGTTTGCTGCCATCCTGTTGGCGGGCGTACCCTTGTTTGCCAAAGATGATTCCGCTTCAAGAAAACTCGATATGGGCGTACGTCTAAGTGGGGGCTCGGTGGGCATTGTCACCGATTCCGAATGGGATTATTATACGAACGGGGTCGGTAATGCGATTACGCTTTCCTTTGATATGGCGTATCGCCTGTCGCCCAAATTCTACCTTCATTCGGGCTTAGGATTTGATTTCCGCTATTTTTCGAGCTATGTGGAAATGGGAAATAATTGTGATGGCTCCTGTGGCGGAACGTGGAAGGGCGATGAATGGGATGCTTTGTTTTATCTAGAAATTCCGATGCTTGTGCAATTCCGCATTCCGGGAATCCTGTTTCTGGAGGTGGGACCTTTCGTGAATGTTTTCTTGGCGAAAAAAGAAGAATTGGTTGGGCCTGGCAGATACCTGAATAACCAATACTACGATGAAATGTTGTTTGGTGCGGGCGCGGCGCTTGGCATAGGCCATGTTTTTGATAATGGCCTTTTTATAGACCTGCGTCTTACGTATCAATTTACGGATATTGCGGATACTGAAAGGATAAGCCTTGCTCAGAGACTTCAGCCAGAAGAAAATAGCCGTGAGCCAGATAAATGGGATGGCTCTTACATTATGCTGAATAAGTTGCAGCTTGGAATCGGATACTGGTTCTAGGCTTGGGATTCGCGAACTTCAGAATCACGAGCCTCAGAATCGCGCTTCTCCGCATCTCTCTTGGAATAAACGCATCCGCAATAATTCTGTCGGTATAAATTGTATTCGGCGGAAAGCTGAATCGAGCGCTTGTACCCGCCCTTCTTCTTGAAGTCGCTGGGCAGGCGCTTGATTCCGTAAATATCGCACTGTTCCTGCACCACTTCGTTCAGCACCTGCGCATTTTTCATGGGGCTAATCGTGAGCGTGGTGGTAAAGTATTCACAGTTCAGTTCCTTAGCGAGTCTTGCCGATTCAGCGAGGCGTAGCTCGAAACACTTGCGGCAGCGTGCGCCGCCTTCGGGCTCGTTTTCAAGCCCGCACACAGTATCGTAGAATTTTTTCGGGTCGTATTCGCCTTCAATCAGTGTAATCGGATACTTGGTCTTGAATTCGGCAACAAAGCGCTTGATTTCTTCGACGCGGTGGCGGTATTCTTCGTCCGGCGCGATATTCGGATTAAAGTAGAAAAGCGTAATCTTAAAATACTGCGATAGGTATTCAATGGTGTAACTGCTACAGGGTGCACAGCAGGCATGCAACAAGAGCGTCGGCACTTCGCCGGTGTGTTCCAGCCTGCGGATAATGTAATCCAAGTCGCGCTGGTAGTTATGCTTAGGGGTGTTGGACTGCTGCGGTTCCATGGCTTACTCCCAGCTGAGAGTTCCGAAAGCCGTAATCCAGTAGCAAACCGTTGTAATCACGGCGAAGGTTCCCATCACGGTACGTTCCTTGTGGGCGGTGCTAAAGAGAACCGTTGCGGTATAAAAAGTCAAGTACAGCGCAAAGAAGAATGCGAGAATCCGTGTCACCATGAACGGGATAATCTCGGGCAGGACATGCCCCGCCGAAAGCAACACGAAAAGAGCCACAAATTGCATCGTGGTCGGCACGATGAACGCCTTGCGGACCTCGGGCGGAATCACCTTGTAGCGCGCATTCATGGCGTAGGCGCCGAGCGGGGCGCCCAAGGCAAGCGCAATATTCAGAGCGATGGAGGGCAAAAAAGCGATAGCCCCGATGATTGTAGCGATAATCATTGCGAAAAAAATAGAAATTACCCCTAAAAAAGAGGACGGCCCTGGGTAAAGGAGGTAACCTAGGGCCGTCAGGGAGTGTTTGGGTACCTATAAAATAGATATTCCAACTTGGAATAAGCCTAAAAATCGTATAAATCGCGTATACCCGAGTAAACATCCTGTATCCACCTAAAACAGGGGCGGAAACGGCGAATTTTTTGAAATTTTGCCCTTTTTTTCTATATTCCTCACTATGCTGGACCTCTATAACATTGTGGCGGAATTGTGTTCCGATATTGTAAGCTCCTGCTCGGAGAAATTCTTTGTCGAATACAGCTGTGTTTCCCCGGCCGAAAAATCCCGCATCGCAAAAGTCGTCCAGGCAGAAATTCCCGCGCTGTTTCAGGATTCCGGCAATGGGGCGAGCGTCCGCGAACTTACCTCCGAAAACCTGACCAGTGAATTTCTCGAAAACTTAAAGTCACTCATCAATCGCTTGAAGGCTGTCGACGATTATTACGCCTTGCTCGGGTTATTGCAAATCTTAGACCATGCGATGGCTTCGCTATTGAATGGAGCTATAGCCGAATTCGAACGAGAAAAATTCTCGATTGTGTTGAACACCAACCGCGAATCGGTCGGAATGGGGCTCTTGCCGCGTTGCTCTTGCGTGTGGGAACGCAAACACCGCTTGATTCATCGCTACAATAACCTCGAAAGTTTCCTGTACAACATTCTGCTGATTGAAAACTCGGTGCTCGGCGAACTGATTGACAAACATTACTTTTTGAAAGACGAATTGTTCCCGCGTTTCAAGGAACGCCATGCCGTAAAGATTGCTGCAACTCCTTTAAGGCTTGAACGGAATTTTCAGGTACATTTAAGCGACAAAGATAAAATCCAGTACTTCAATATCGCTTACGAGAATCATTCGTATGAAGCGGATAACGAACTCATCTGGAAAAAGATTTGGACCGCCGCTGAAAACGAAAGCGATATCGTCGTTTTCCCGGAACTCCTTGGGAATGTCGAGATGGCGGAATTTGTGACGAGTAAAATCAAATCGCTTTCGCCTGCCGATGCCGACAAAATCCCGTCGCTCATTATTCTGCCATCTTATTGGGAAAAGAACCGCAATGTCGTCACGGTCATGGACAAGTTCGGAAACGTGATTTGCAAGCAGAATAAGCAAAACCCGTTCCGCAAAGAATTCGGTGGTGTCGGTTATTTGGAACAAATCAGTTCCAATCTCGTGGTAAACATTCTGCATTACGAAGGCATTGGCCGCATTGCGATTATGGTCTGCCGCGATTTCTTGGAAACGGAATACATGCAGCAACTCATGCGTTGCTTCAAACTCACGCTGATTATTGTGCCGTCATTCTCGACGGGCTCCTACGATTTCCGTCGCTCATTCGATTTGTGCGCCCACGAAGACTGCAACGTGGTTTGGGTCAATACCTGTGCCGCGCTCGTTAAAGGCAAGGAATCGAACTTCCAGGACATTGGCTACGTGCGCAAGCGAATCTCGCGCAATGAAGACGAAGCGCAAATGCTTTACAAAATGCCCATTTGCAAGGGCGCGTTTAACCGTGAATGCAAACATGACTGCATTTACTACGAAACTATACAAAAGGTGTGATTATGGAATTTGAATCGATTGAAAAAATCCACCAGGGCAAATTCATTACCCGCTATGACATTCACTATAAGACCGTCAGCGGCAAGCCCAAAACTTACGAAATGATCAGCCGTAATCCCGACATTACGGGCCTCAAGGACATGCTCGAAAAGAAACCGCATGCGGTCGTGATGATTATGCATGACTGCACCGGTCAAAAGCTCCTGCTTTGCAAGGAATACCGCATGGCTGTGGGCGAAAGCATTTACAACTTTCCGGCAGGTTTGATTGATCCGGGCGAAACCTACGAAGAGGCGGCCGCCCGCGAACTCCGCGAAGAAACGGGCCTCTCGCTCATGCGCATCGACGAAGTCTGGAAACCGAGCTATTCCGCCGTTGGATTTTCCAACGAAAGAAACGTTGTCGTCGTAGGCGTTGCCGGTGGTGAAATTCGCCCTAGCGATTCCGAACTCGAAGAAATTCAGGCGCAGTGGTTCGACAAAAAGCAAATCCGCGAAATCCTAAAAGACGAACGCCTCTCTGCCCGCACGCAGACCTATTGCGCTCTCTGGAGCCGTGCCTAAAAATTGATTCTCGCCCTCATCGCCGCATGCAGTGGGTGAAACTCCTCATCAGCGGTCCGCCTGAACGTAACCGCCAACGATAACTGTAAAAAGTCATTCCCGATTTCGGCGCTACTGCGTAGCCTGATTTCTCGCGAAGGCATGCCTTTGGGAATTGTGACCGCAATGCTTGCGCTGTTGGCTGCATCTTGTGCGTAAGCGACTCCGGCCTCGTAAAGAGGCGTGCTAAAACCTTCATCTCGCTTGTGCCTTGCGCGAATCTTTCCTGAAAAAACAAAATGCTCGTGTGCCGATTTTTCGCTTTCTAAATTCCACGTCGACTGGATTTTTAACGCCCAATCATTTTGCCTGCAACGATCTTCTCCCGAAATGCAAGTCACGCTTGCTGTCGTCCTTAAAATCTCGGGACCCGATTCCGCGCTTGCCTTGAACCGAGTCTTACTCGTGTCGCCTTCTAGCGGAATCGTCGTCCGCGCATCCGCCGTGAATTTACTCTTCCACGAATCATGCAATGTCGCCCCGATTGTCTGACTTCCCCAAAAGCGGCTCTTTGCAATCGTCGGGCTCAGGCGCGATTCCTCCGGCAGCGAATCCCCGTGCGCGTAAGCATCCGTCTTCCATGCAACCGTCGCATACTCCATCTTTTCGCGGTGCTGAAATTGCAACTTCATCAATGGCAATTCTCTAATTCCTGGAACCCACCACACGGCCAAATTTCCCCAGTTGCCCTTGGCCTCTGCCGTAAATGAACGATGCTCGATGCTGTCCGCATGGTTCAGGTGATGCCAATAGGCAAGCTCTATTTCAAAGTCTTTTTCTTTTGGTGGTCCTCGGAAAGGTGTGAAGGCGAAACTCGGGCGGATTGTTTTCGCGGTATCCAAGAATCCTCCTAGGCGAAAGATTCCTATCGGGCTGTAAAGCGAATAGAATAGGGCGGTGCCCCACAAGGTGTCAAGCGGAATCACGCTATGCAATTCCTTCGTCGAAATCTGGCCAAAGTGCGCTTCGCTACCTTCATTCCGGTAAGTCAAGAGCGACTGCGTTCCAAGCCGTAAAGAATAGCGGTAAAAATTCAGACGCAATTCTGCACGCCCGCTTTCCAAGTGCCCAAGCGAATCGGCGCGGCCTCGCCATTCAATATACCCATGCGGAACAAGGCTCGGCCGCGGTTTCAGTTTCGGCTTTTTCTGTCGCGCTTTCGCTTCCGTCTTCTTTGTCTTCGCGGGCGCGGTGTCTTCGCTCGCGCAACTTTCAAGCGCGTACACCTCGGCGAGCATGCAGGCTTCTTGCAAATTGCCTTCTTCGAGCAAGTCTAAAATTTCGCGGGCCTCATCGCCATCAATAATGCCGTCGTCCCACCATTCAAAAACGCGTGCTTCGGTGAGTTCTGTATCAATTACTGCAAAAAGGGTGCTCGCAATCGTCAAAACCAGCAATAAAATCAATCTCATTTTACGGTCCTCTATATCTATACGCCAGATTCGCCGAAAATGTGAAAATTCGCCCCTAAAAAATTCTATTTTTGTTTTTATGGCAAATAACTGGTCTAAAAAGCCCTTCTCGAAAGCCCCTTCCCGCAATGCGTCCGCCGCTGGCCGCGACTTCGTGCCGCACCTTAAGGCTCCCCGTACCGACTTCCCGCTCTTTAACGGCAAGCGTGTTACGCCCTCGCTCGCGGGTCTCGACAAGTTGCTGCATTACTACGGCGTAGAACTTCAGCCCGAAACTCTCAAGCAAATTTGGGAATTCCATCAGCTGTTGCGCGCCAACAATGACGACCAGGATTTAACTCGCTTGAACGCCTTCGAAACCATGGTGGAACGCCATTACGCCGACTGCACGCTTATCAATGCGTACGTGCCCAAGTGGCCTGCTCGCATGATCGACGTCGGTAGCGGCGCCGGTTTTCCGGGGATACCTCTCAAGATTGTGAACCCCTCCATTCGACTCACGCTTTGCGAACCGCGCCCGAATCGTATCAACTTCTTGAATATGGTCATCGAAAAGATGGGCCTCAAGGGTATCGATGTGTTCGGCCATAAAGTCACAAGCCGTAGCATGACCATTCCTGTCGATGGCGTTATCAGCCGCGCTTTCGAACTTATGGAAAAAACGCTCCCGCGCATCGCCAATTCGCTGAAGATTGGTGGCCGCGTATTCTTCATGAAAGGCCCCGCTGTCGCAGACGAACTCAAGACCTTCCACCCCGAAGATTTCGGCTACAAGTTCGTGGGCAAGCATTTCTACACGATTCCGAACAGCACGCAAGAACGCGCCCTGATTATCCTCGAACGCGTAGAGTAACATTAAACGAAAAAAGGCCGGATTTTTCATCCAGCCTTTTTCTTTTTGCGAAAATCTCTCGTCTGTAGGGCGCAGCCCGTTCTCTCGTCTAAAATTTGAACAGCATGCCAAAGCGCATCTGGCCGTCGCGAACACCGTCGTTGTCGCCTACGTCCTTGATGGTGGCAAAGTCAAACTGCAGCACGTCGGAGAGCATGAAGCCGAAGCCCAGGTCCACTTCGTTACGCTTGCCGGTTTCGTCGTACAGGTAACCAGCGCGCAGGGCAATCGTGTTCGCATACACAAATTCGGTACCCACGTTGAACACGCCCTGCAGAATAGATTGGATAACCTTGTTACCGCTTCTTTCGGGGCGAATCAGAGACTTCCAGCTTGCAATGTAGAACGGTTCCGGATTGCCCTTTTCGTCGTCATAAACCACTTCGCGGTTATAGTCGGCAAGAATGGTCCACTTGTAATCGGCGAGGCTCAGGATTTCGTAAGAAAGGCCAAGGCGCCAGGTCAAGGGAATCGGGTCTTCAATCGTCTTGTCCACGTAGTAAACGCTCGGGCCAATGTTGGCGAGTACCAAGGCAAAGTTTAATTTGTCTATAAACAGGTTCTTCTTGAGCACGCCGATATCGAAGGCGTAACCGAAGGTGGTTGCTTCTTCTTCGCCAGCGGCCGCGCCAGAACTCAGGTCAGAATAGAAGAACTTGATAGAAAGGCCCAGGCCCCAGTCGTTCGGAAAACGAGTGCCGTAGCTGAAGCCGCCCACGATTTCAGAACTGTTATAAGCGACCAGGTCGTCGGCATCCACGTCACCAGAGGCAACGGTCGAACCGAAACTCACGAAGTTCACGAAGAATCCGAGTGTGCCCCAATCGTTCAGCGGAACAGTCATGCCTGCATAAAGGTGGTACAGGTCCGGAATATTCAAAACCGGCAAGAGCTTTTCATAGAAGGCGGTAATCTGGTAGTCGGCATCCTTGAACTGCTCCATGCCGTTCGCGGTGCTGAACCATACGTCGTTTCCTTGCGGCAACACGGCCCAAATCTTGTTGGTGGAAAGACCGTTTCCGCTGTGGTAGTGGACCCATTCGTCTTCGCTCTTGGTGGAACCTTCTTCTTCGGCAGCACCACGTTCAAGTTCTGCCTTGCGGCCGCTTGCGGTAGCGTAGTCCGGCAGATGGCGCCATACGCCCTTGTCGGTTGCAATCCAAATGCCACCACGCTGGTCCACAGAAACATCGTTCACCCTGTTGTCGGCAAACTGCACCTGTTCCCACTTGCGCAGCGTAAAGTGCGAAAGACCTCCGTTGTGGGCTGCCCATACATGGCCCGAGCTATCGACGGCAAGTGCGGTCGGGTTCAGGTCCATAATGCCGTCTTCCTGATTGAACAGGCTCCAACGGTCCTTGTCGTTTACGCTCTTTTTCGGAATAAGTCTTGCGATACCAGCGCCTTCGACCGCCACATAAAGTTCCTTGCGGTTTTCAGACCACACGAGTGCGCGAACCTTCTGGCTCGGGAGCACCTTACCTTTCTGCTCGAATTGACCATTGCGGTAAACGAACAGACCGTCTTCGGTACCGATCCAAATCGAAGCCCCTTGGCTTTCGATGGCGGTAATGCGGTGGTTGCCGAGTTCGCTGTCGTAGTTCTTCCAGGCCTTGCCATCAAAACGGTACAGGGACTTGGGGGTGCCAACCCAGAGCTTTTCGGTGCGGCTTTCGTAAAGAACAGCGGTAATAGTGTCCTTAACAATCAAGTTCCAAGGCATCTTGACTTCGACCACGTGCTTTTCGTCATCGGCATTCTTGATGTCGTTGAACTTCTTTACCTGGCGAACGTATTCGTCCAGGCCGTGTTCGGTGCCCACGTAAATCTTAACGGCGTCACGGACCTTGGCGTTACCCTGAAGGGTAATGGAGTGGTAGTCGACCCACTGTTCACCGTCGAATTTCTGGATACCTTTAGCAGTACCGGCCCAAAGTTCGCTCTTGCTAAAGAAGCCGTCCTTGGAACGCGATGCCATGCTGGTAAAGTAGGGGGCGTTCTTGGAATCGGCGGGGTAGCTCATGCGCCATTCATCGGCAAGCGGGCCAAAGGCAAGACCTGCCGGGTTGTAGTACATGGCAGTCGGGTCGTCAGCAAGGGCTGCACTAGCTTCGCCCATACCCAGCTGGCGTGCGCCAACGGGCATTTCGAGCGTGATAATGGCAGAACCGGCCGCAAAAGACAATGCGGGTGCAAAAACGAGTGCTGTAAGTAGAGATTTACGCAAGTTGCCTCCAATCGGGGACGTCGTAGTGGCTACCGTGCGAAGGCACAACTGCTTTCCAACCGGACTTGCTGGGGTTTTCCCAGGGTTGCTTGGGCAACAGTCTGCAATCGCAGCCTAGTACATAGGGCGGCAGAATTTCAGCATGGTTGCGAATCTGCTCGCGGGTAATAAAGTTTTCGTCGCTCACGAACTTCACATATTGCTTGCCTTTGGGACCAAGTTCAATGCGGTAGGTGGCGGTGCCGTTCTTGTCGCCTTCGTCAATGGTGCGAATGGTTTCTTCCATGGTGGCGTTCCATTGGGCGATCAGTTCTTCTTTCTTTTCGGGGGGCAGGTTCTGGGTGTCAAGCCAAGACCTCAAGGATGCCTCGGAAGGTTTGACGGCTGTGAGCGATTCTCGGGCCGGGCGAACCACAACGGCGTACTGGCCCGAAACGTCAATGACACGTTTGGGTTCGTCTTTTTCGTCGGAACTGTGAATAATTACGTACGCGCCTATGGCGGCAAGTATCACGGACAAGACGATAATCGCTATGACAATAATGACTGATAGCATATTTTATTCCATTTGGAATTATTCGTTACTCTCAAAAACTAGCATTTTCTAAATTGTGGGACAGGAGATTTTATGTTAAAATTGAAGATTTTTCTTGTATTGCTGATGTGTAGTGCCTGTTTTGCCATTCCTTTCAAGGTGGAAACGGTTAAGGAAGGCTCGGGAGACCCCATTAAGGCAGGCCAGCTTATCAGGGTGCATTACAAGAGCTATGTGTATTTAGACAGCGCAAGAATCTTAGCCGAAAAGGCTCGCTTGGCCGACTCGCTCCGCATCGCAGATTCTTTAAGACTTGCAAATGATTTCAATTCTGACCAGGTAGCCGGTATGACAAATGTTGACACGGCTGCAACTCTGGACAAGTCTGCAAAAAACAAGAAGAAAAAGTCCAAGAACAAGAAGGAATCTAAAGCCGCAGTAGATACCGTGGCGCAAGCTCCTGTCGCAGAACCGGTGACGCTTGCAACCTACATCGATTCCATCTCTCCGCTTCCGTCTGACACTCGCTTTAGACTGTTCTCGGAATCTTATTCCGGCGGCGAACCGCTTGAATTCACGCTTGGCATGGGCCTTGTGATTCAGGGTTGGGAAAAGGGACTTGTCGGCATGAAACCGGGCGAAGTCCGCAAACTCTATGTGCCGTACCAGATGGGCTACGGCGAAAATTCTCTCGAAGGCGTTCCTGAATATTCTGACTTGTTCTTTATTGTAGAACTCGTCAGCGCAGAAAAGCCGATGGAACCCGATGTGTTCCCCAAGAGCGTCGAAGGCCTCAAGTGGCGCGAAGCTGCCAAGGGCCTCAAGGTTTACGATGAAAAGGTCGGTACCGGTAAGCCTGCCATGGTAGGCTCCGTGCTCAAAACGCATTACACCGGCTGGCTCCTTTCTGGCCGCAAGTTCGGTTCCTCTAAAGACATGGGCAAGCCGCTCTCGGTCGTAATGGGTGCTGGCAAAATGATCAAGGGCTGGGAAGTCGGTCTCGAAGGCATGCGCGAAGGTGGCGTGCGCTGGTTCCGCATCTCTCCGGCTATGGGTTATGGCGCAACCGCTTACTCCATGATTCCTTCGAATTCGACTTTGATTTACCGCGTGGAACTCGTCTCTTCCGAAGTAGACGACGCTGTCATCGCGAACATGGATTTCTTCCCGGATACAACGACGCTTACATTTGAAAACGGCCCCGAAGGACTCCGTTATGCAGTCCTCAAGCAGGGCGAAGGCGAACCGGCCCGTAAAGGTAATGTGGCGAAAGTCCACTATACAGGCTGGCTCACTAATGGCTACAAGTTCGATAGCTCCCGCGACCGTGACCAAGTGTTTGCCTTTACGTTGGGCGCCGGCCGCGTGATTCGCGGTTGGGAACTCGGTGTGCAGGGCATGCTCCCTGGCGAAAAGAGAATTTTGGTGGTTCCGCCCGGACTCGGTTACGGTGCTCGCGGTGCAGGACCTATCCCTGGTGGTTCAACTCTGATCTTTGCAGTTGAATATCTCGGAGAGTAATTAGTTATTATTTACCGGTACGAATAAAACTGGAGTTTTTATGGAAATCAAATGGCTTAATCCCGATGCAAAGTTTGACCGCCTGGTTTTGGCAGGCGATATTGGTGGTACTAACACGAACCTTGGCCTTGTCGGTTACAAAGATGGCAAGTTCACGCTGATTCTTGAAACCGATTGCCCGTCTAAGGATATCGACGGTTTGGATGCCCCGATTCGCGAAACGCTCAAGATTGCTGTCGAAAGCCGTGCAGATCTTAAGCCCTCCCATATTTGCATCAGTGCCGCAGGCCCCGTGGCAAACAACAAGTGCGTCATGACGAACCTCCCGTGGAGTGTCGATGGCGATGCTTTGACGTCTGCTACTGGAATCCCGACGCTCGTGATTAATGACTTCATGGCCATTAGCTATGGCATTCCGACTCTCGATGTCGATGACCCCGCTCAGATTCACAAGCTTGTGCATACTGATGGCAGCACCCCTGCTCCGCAGAAGACCACCAAGGCCGTGATTGGCCCGGGTACCGGCATGGGTGTCGGCTTCCTTGCTTTCGATGGTCAAAAGTACATTCCGGCTTGCTCCGAAGGCGGCCACTCTACGTTTGCTCCGTTCGACAAGGATTCTCAGGAATTCCATGATTACATGGAAAAGAAGATTGGTACCGTGCCCGGTGTTGAACCGCTCGTTTCCGGTATGGGCCTTCGCAATATGTATGAATGGTGGAAGGAAACTCGTGGCGTTCCCGATAACGAAGCCTTCAAGAAGATCGAAGAAACCGAACCGAATGATCGCCCGAAGTACATCAGCCGCGCAAGCGATACTGATCCGGTCGCTGCCGAAATGATGCGCCTGTTTGTGAAGATGCTTGCCCGCTTTGCAAGCGATGCCGCAACGCTGTTCTTGCCGCTCGGTGGTTTCTACCTGGCCGGTGGTACCGTGCAGAAGGATCTTCGCTGGCTCGAACGTGACAACCTGTTCATGAAGTATTTCGAAAAGAACTACAATCCGAACATCCGTCCGCTCTTGAACAAGATTCCGGTGTACGTCATCAAGGACTACAGCATCAGCCTTTACGGCGCTGCCAACGCAAGCCTGAACTTGCAGAAGTAACGCCTATTCGACAAGCTCAGGGCTGGCTCCGCGTCATCCTGAGCTAAACGACAAAAAAACTCCGCCTAAAAGCGGAGTTTTTTTGATATCCATGTTTTCGCGGCTTATTCCCAATCGTCGAAGTTGTCGGAGGCTGCAGGTGCTGCAGGAGCCGGTTCCGGTGCGGGTTCAGGTGCCGGAGCGGGAGCTGGTTCAGGTTCAGGCTCAGGTGCCGGGGCTGGGGCCGGAGCAGGCGCAGGAGCCGGCGCAGGAGCCGGTTCGGGTTCAGGTGCGGGAGCCGGAGCAGGTGCCGGTTCAGGCTCAGGTGCGGGTTCCGGTTCGCTGTAAGTGTTAGAAGTAGAGTAGTTGTTGTTAGAGTAGTAATCGTCGTCGCCGCCGGGGTTGCCCACGTCGTCGTTCTTGCTCTTGTCTACCCACCAAGCAAAGTTAAGCGGAGTAAGAATCTGCTTGCCGTATTCCTGGGCGTTTGCGCTAGATTCGAAATAGCCCACGCGAATGCGGTAGTAGGTACCTTCGAGTTCGCCCGGGTTTTCAACTTCGGCAATGTATGCCTTCACGTTGTTTTCAGCGAGTTTCTTTACGATGCCATCAGCAGCTCTCTTGGAGGACTGAATGCTCACCTGGACCACGTATTCGCCCTTGGAAAGCGGCTGGATGCTGCCAGCGGCTGCAGGAACGAAAGAACTCGGGGCTTCTTCAGCCGGTGCTTCAGAAGCTTCCGTGTTGCCAGAAAGGGACTGGATGGGGACAAGTTCCGGTTCTTCGGCCTTCGGCTGTTCAGCTGTGGCCTGTTCGGCAGGGGCGGCCTGTTCTGCAGGCTTGGCTGCCGGTTCCATCTTCGGAACCAGTTCTTCTTCTTCATTGCAAGCAACGAGCAGGGAGCCTGCAAGAGCAAGGGCGCTTAGAGATAAGATCGATTTTTTCATCCAATTCTCCACTTTTTCGAAAAACAAGACAACGTAAGTGGTCTTTAATAACAAAAATATACATAAGTCTTTGATAAACCGCAAGTTATAATGTAAAAAAATATCAAAAATCGCCTTAAAAGGGCCTTTTTAATATACCCTTGACGAAATTCCGTCAATTAAATATATTTGGCTATCCAAAAACGAATTTCTAATTTAACCAAAGGATAATCGTGATCGGCGTAATTGTTAAGTCCAACGAACCTTTTGAACGCGCTCTCAAGCGTTTCACCAAGTCCTGCGAAAAGAATGGCATCATTTCCGATGTCAAGAAGCGTCAGCGCTTCGAAAAGCCTTCTGAAGAAAAGAAGCGCATCGAAACTGCTGCTCGTCGCAAGCGCTTGAAAGAAATCGCTGACCAGAACCGTAAGCGTCTCTACTAGTCGCTAATAAGGCATCGATTTTGTAATGAGTCGTCGGTCTAAGACCGGTGGCTCGTTGCGTGTTTCTAGAGCTAAAACCTAAATGCCAGGAGCGGGGCGTAATCCGCCAAGGGTAGAACATGAGCAGTGCATTGCTGACTAAGATTAAAGACGATATCAAGGCCGCCATGAAGGCGCACGATTCCGAAACTCTCGGAACGCTCCGTACCCTCCATTCCGACATCAAGAACGAAGCCATGAAGAATGGTGCCACTCCGGCCCAGATTGAAGAAACCATCACCGACGAAATGTGTGTCGACGTTCTTGCTCGTAGCGTTAAGCAGAAGCAAGAAGCTATCGACATCCTCACGAAGGGTGGCTTCATGGACAAGATTCCGGCCGAAGAAGCTGTCATCGCTCTGTACCGCAAGTACATGCCTGCCGAAATGACCGAAGACGAAGTCAAGGCTCTCATTGCAGAAATCAAGGCCGCGACCGGTGCTTCTAGCCCCAAGGACATGGGCAAGATCATGAAGGAACTTTCCCCGAAGGTCAAGGGCCGTTTCGACGCCAAGCGTGCTTCCGCTCTCGTGCAAGAAGCTCTCAAGTAATTGACTATAAGGTAGGCCACCATGCCCACCTCGCAATCCAAAATCCTTGAATTGGAGCTGCTCTACAAGATCAGCTCCATTTTGAACCAAACGCTTGATTTCGAAAGCGTCGCGCACCCGATTTTGGAAGTGGTGGAATCCACGATGGGCGTGGAACATGCAACCCTCACCTTGTACAACCGCCATACTGGCGAAATCTCCATTGAAATTGCAGAAGGCCTTTCAAGCCGTCAGGCGCGTAAGGGCCGCTATAAAGTGGGCGAAGGTATTACCGGCCGTGTTGTGGAAACCGGTAAGCCGATTATCATTCCTTCCGTTGCAAAAGACCCGGACTTCTTGGACAGAACAGGGCGCGGTAAGACCGAAGACAAGGCCTTCCTTTGCGTGCCTGTGATTATGGAACACCAGGTGATTGGCGCCTTCAGTGCCGACGTCCAGAATCCGGTTGAAGATGAACTTCCTGAAAAGCTCCGTCTGCTCGAAATTATTGCTCAGATGCTTGCGGCGGCTGTGAAGCTTCGTCGTGAAGCCCGCGAAGAAAACGAACTTCTAAAAGCTGAAAACGAACGACTCACGCTTGAACTTAAGGACCGTTTCCAGCCCGATAATATCATCGGACGTTCGAGCGAGATGCAGCGCGTGTACGCGCAGATTGACCAAGTGTCAAAAAGCCCCCTGCCCGCTCTTATTGTGGGCGAGGTGGGTACGGGTAAGGGGCTCGTGGCTGAGGCTATCCATTACCGTTCTGACCGCAACATGGGCCCGTTCGTCCGCGTCCATTGCGCCTCCATGCCGGAATCGGTGCTGGACCGTGAATTGTTCGGTAGTGTGCGCGGAGCCTTGGTGGGCGTATTTGCCGAAACGCCTGGCCGCGTAGAACAGGCCGAAGGCGGCACGCTCTTCCTTGACGAAGTGGGCGAACTTTCACCGAACCTTCAGGTAAAGCTTTTGCGTTTAATGCAGAACGGCGAAGTCGAACGCATTGGCGCCCGCATTGCAAAGAAGGTGAACGTGCGCGTGATTGCGGCCACCACCAAGAACTTGCAACAGATGGTCGAAGAAGGAACCTTCCGCGAAGACTTATACTACCAGTTGCATATTTTCCCGATTTACGTGCCGCCACTTCGCAACCGCAAAACCGACATCGTGCTCCTGGCGGACCACTTCGTTGAACATTACTGCCGTATTGTGGGCAAGAATGTGCGCCGCCTCGCACGCACGACCATCAATATGCTCATGAGCTATCCGTGGCCCGGAAATGTGCGCGAACTCGAAAATGGAATTGAACGCGCCGTCCTTGTGGCCGACGAAGATGTCATCTACCCGCACCATTTCCCGACCACACTCCAGACCGCCGAAACGAGCGGCACCCCCGTGAATGGAAACCTCAAGCGCATGGTAGAAGCTTACGAACGCGATATCATCTGCGACGCCCTGAAAAGTTCCAAGGGCAAAGTTGCCGCTGCCGCCCGCAGTCTTTCCACGACTCCGCGTATTCTTACATACAAAATAAACCAGCTCGGCATAGACCTCGCTGGTTTCGGAAAATAAAGCTTAATCTTTTTAGTTCCAAGTGGCAGAAAGCCTTAGTGTTATACCCAGGGATGATTCTCTTGCGTCTGCAAGGTTGGATGCAAAACCATATAGAAGGGCTGCCGATGCGCCGATGCCCCAGTTGTCGCTTACCCACCATTCTTTTCCTCCGCCAACTTGAAAGCCGAATCCGGTGTTGATGTCCTGAGATGTGTTGCTTTGGACGATTGCGGAGAATACTGCTATATCATCATTGGCATGGAATTGACTGATACCGCATGAAGCTGTGATGAAAATATTGTTTTCAAAATAATGTGTGGCGCCCAAACCAAAAAGCGCCATGTTGACTCTAATGTTTTGATAATCACGGTCGTCACCATAGTTGGTGGTTCCTGTTTTCGTTGTACCGGCGAGTGTTAGGTGCAAAAGGGTGTTGTAGGAAACTTTTCCGCCAAGTTTAAAATCAATATCGGTCGCAAGTCCTGCCACGTTATGGGTTACTTCTTCTCTGTCATCAGGAACGAAGTCGATGGATTGGTAGCCCATTCCTATGGCTATGCTTAAGAACCCCCCGTCGTGCGTCCTAGGTTCGGATGCGGCAAAATTGAGAGATGTCATTATGGCGACAAGAATGAGCAATTTTTTCATAATGATTTCCTTAAAAGGTGTGAAAAAGATAGAAAAACGTGTTCTCAAATCAATGCAATCAAGACATTATGAGGTATTTTCTATATTTATCATCGTATGGTAATCCACTCCTACTACATGGGCTTTCAGTGATTAGTTGTTCGTTATACCTGTGAACATCTATTAACTAGCCCGTAGGGCGTAACTATTAACGAATAACTAAAACTATGCAATTCCGTCCTGTAAAAGAACAGCTTGAAATTTTGATGCGCGGCGTTATCGATGTGGTGCCGCAAGATGAACTCGAAAAGAAACTCCAGAAGTCTTACGATACCGGTGTTCCTCTCCGTGTGAAAATGGGTGTTGACCCGACTGCTCCGGATGTTCATTTCGGTCATACCGTCGTGATGCGCAAGCTCCGCCAGTTCCAGGACTTGGGCCATACCGTGGTGCTCATCGTGGGTGACTACACGGCTCAGATTGGTGACCCGAGCGGTCGTAACAAGGCTCGTCCGCGCCTCAGTCATGAACAGGTTCTTGAAAACGCAAAGGAATACCAGGAACAGTTCTTCAAGGTGGTCCGCCGCGATCAGGTGGAAATTCATTACAACGGTGAATGGTTCTCTAAACTCCCGTTCAGCAAGGTGACTGAACTCATGGGCCAGTTTACTGTAGCCCAGATGCTCGAACGCGAAGACTTCCATAACCGTTATGCAGCCAATACGCCGATTAGCCTGCACGAATTCATGTACCCCATGATGCAGGGCTATGATTCCGTTGCTATCAATAGCGACGTGGAACTCGGCGGCACCGACCAGAAGTTCAACGTGCTTCGCGGTCGCGACTTGCAGCTTTTCGAAGGCATGGAACCGCAGATTGGTCTCTTCATGCCGATTCTCCTCGGTACCGACGGCAAGGTCAAGATGTCCAAGTCCATCGGTAACTACGTGGGCCTGAATGAACCGGCCGACGTCATGTACCACAAGATTTATAGCCTCGCCGATAGCATCGTTGAAAACTGGTTCGAACTTCTGACCAACATCCCGCTCGAAGAAATCAAGCAGATGATGGCCGACATTGCCGCAGGCAAGATGAACCCCAACGATGCCAAGCATCGTCTCGCTATCGATATCGTGACGCAGTACTACGGTGCAGAAGCCGCCGAGGCCGCCGCTGCCAAGGAACGCGAAATTCACAGCGGTAATGCCATTCCGAGCGATGCTGCTGAATGCAGCGTGGCGGCCGGCACCTACGGTGCCTTGGACCTGCTCGTTGAAATCAAGGCCTTCGCCTCTAAGGGCGAAGCTCGCCGCATGGTCCAGAACGGCGGCGTGAAGATTGCCGGCGAAAAGCTCGCCGATCCGCAGTCCCAGATCGAAATCAAGGGCGCTGACCAGCTGGTTATCCAGGTGGGTAAGCGTAAATTCTTCAAGGTCAATTTCTAGGCTATCATGTCGCAGGAAATCCTTATTCTCGGGCTCAATCCCGCTTGGCAGCGCTTGTTCTTCTTGGACAAGTTTACGCCGGGCGAGGTGCACCGTATCGGCAAAATCGAAGAGTATGCTTCGGGCAAGGGCATCAACTGCGGGCTCGTTCTTCACCTTTTGGGTGGAACGCCGCTCCTGATGCATTTCTTGGGCTCGGAACATGGTCCTAAAATCTTCGATGAAATGTCCGCTTACGGAATACAGCAGGCGCCCGTCTGGATTAAGGAACCCACGCGTATCTGCACGACCATTGTGAGCGAAGGCAATTCGACCGAGCTCATTGAACCGTCGCCGATTCTTTCTGAAATTGAAAACGGCGACTTCCTGCAGACCATTAATGATTACTGGAATTCCACGCAAAGGGTCGCTTTGTGTGGAACCTTCCCGCAGGGCTTTAATATTGAGCAATTGAACGCGCTTGACTTTGCTGGCAAAAAGATTTATGTCGATGCCATCGAAGGCATTGATTCCTGGCTTGAAAAGGGCGTAGAACTCCTGAAAATTAATATCAAGGAATACTGCAAACTTCTTTCTCGCTTGGGAATTCCGCAGGTGATGTCGAGCCCGCAGTTCTGGAAAATGACGGCTACGGCAGTGCTTGAACGCTTGCCGATTAAGGCGCTCGTTGTCACCGACGAAGACGCTCCTGTTCGCGCCTTCCGCTTGGTCGAAAAGAAGTTTCAGGGCGTACAGCTCTTGCCGCCTACGGTACAGGTCAACAACCGTATCGGTGCGGGCGATTCGTTCTTTGCCGGCTGGCTTTACGCCGACACCATGGGCCTCGATTTTGAACAGTGTCTCATTAAGGCAACTGCAGTTGCTTCTGCTCGCTGCGAAGTGGAACGTCCCTGCAATATTAAGGTCGAACGCGTTGCAGAACTAGAAGCAACGATTGTCGATGCGGTAGAAAAACTGGAGTAGTCTGTGTATTTGTTCGCTTTTGCAACGCCGGCTGAATTTGTATCCCTTTTCCCGGAACATGCAAACTTTGCGAATGAAAATGCTTCAGACAAATTAATAAAACTCTCCGGAAACCGCGGATATGCTTGCATTTTAGGACTTGGAATCCTGAATTTCGCGACGAATTTGACGTATCTGCTTTCGTCTGTCAAACAGCAGAAAATTGAAATTTCAGCGGTCATAATTCTTGGCGTCTGTGGCGCCTATCCGGGCCGCGGAATCAACGTGCTCGATGTCGTGCGCGTCGATTCCGAATGCGTGGGGGATATGGGCTACCAAGAAAAGGACGGCTCCTTTTCTCCGTTCCCAAGTTCTGTGCGCGCAACTGCTGCAGAACACGCGCCTGCCCATTTGCAAAAGCTAAAATCTGCCGTAGGGCTTACGGTCAATTGCTGTACGGGTACCGAAGAAATGGGGCTTGCACGAGCCAAGATGTTTAATGCGGACATCGAAAATATGGAAGGGGCCGCCGGGATTTCGGCCTGTATCGCCCACAACATGCCTGTTTTTGAAATTCGAGCCGTGAGCAATATGGCTACCACCCGTGACCGTAAATCCTGGAAATTTAACGAAGCCCTCGCCGCCCTAAAAAAATGTGTGATGAGTAATGAGTAGTGAGTAATGATTGACAATCCATTCCACACCTCACACTCCACACCTCACACCTCACACCTCACACTTCACACTTCACACTTCACACTATTATGCGTCTTTCTCTCGGTATTTCCACCTGCCCCAACGACACTTACATTTACGAAGCCCTCGTTCAGGGACTCGAAAATTCCCCGTTTGAATGGAATGTCCACTTTGCCGACGTGCAGACGCTTAACGAAATGGTGGGGCGCGGAGAGCTTGATGTTGCCAAGGTGAGCGCTCAGGTGTATCCCAAAATCCAGCAAAATTACGCATGTCTAGATTGCGGGGGAGCCATTGGCTATGGTTGCGGCCCCCTTTTGCTCTCGTCTGTCGGGAACTCGTTTTGCCCCGAAAAACCGGTTGTTTTGCCTGGAAAAGACACCACGGCGGCCCTTTTGTTCAAATTTTGGCACCAAAAAACGGGCCGTTCAGAGCTGAATATCGAATATGCCCTCTTTGACCAGGTTTATCGTTCCCTGCGCTCCAAGGAGGCTGTGCAAGGCGTTGTCATACACGAGCATCGCTTTACCTGGAAACGTGACGGTCTTTTCCTGTTGCAAGATTTAGGCGCTTTTTGGGAAGAAAATACGGGTACGCCAATTCCCTTGGGAATTGCCGTTGCAAAGAAAACTCTTGGCATAAATGTTATTTCCCAAGTCGAAAACGAGATCCGAAAAAGCCTTCAAATTGCTCGCAAACGCGAAAATCTGGTGACCCCGTTTATCGATAAGTTGGCTCAAATTGATGACCCGAGTGTCATGGAAGCACACATTAGAATGTTCGTAAATGATTTCTCCGAGAATGTAGGAGACCGGGGAAATGCCTCCTTGAGGGCTCTTTGGAAGCTTGTCAAGGTCTAAAATCGTGTTAATTTTTGGCAAAAAAGGCAATTTTTGCCCTTTTTTGAACTTTTTTTTACAAAACGGCTAAATTTTGGCTTTAACTTTAATTTATTTTCCATACTGCATATCTTTATATGGAGTTTGCTTATGAGCTTAGTGAACGATCTTGAACTGGAAGTCGAGAACTTCAAGCGCGAGTACGAAAAGTTCGAGCGCGGAAACAAGTCTGCGGGAACCCGTGCCCGTAAGGTTTTGCAGGACATCAAGAAGACCTGCCAAGAAATTCGCGTGTCTATTCAAGGCGCGAAAAAGGAAGAGGAAAAGGCCGAACCGGCAGCCGCCGATTGACCTCGAATGGGCTAGTAATACCTCGATGAACCGATTTAATCGACATTTTCTCAATTATTTTGGCATTTTTTGCGAAAAGCGTTTGACTAATGCCGTTTTTAGAGGTATATTCCCACTTGAATTTTGCATTCGCCCTTTAGGCGGGTGTATAGGTTTTAATTTCAAAGTGTTCTATGATTGGAGAAACGTAGCAGTATGACCCTAAAGAAACTGGTCTTAATCACGGCCGGGGCGATGCTTCTTTCTGGAACCGCCATGGCAAAGAATATCAATGTTCCTGGCGACTATCAGAAGATTGCAGATGCTCTCGGTAATGCGGACGCCGGGGATACCATCCTTGTCAAACGCGGAACTTATAACGAAAACATCACCCTGATCATGGGTGTTGTACTTAAGGGCGAGGATCCCCACACGACCATCATCGATGGTGGCCGTAGAGGTCCGACCGTCATGGGTACTTCGGGCGCCGAAATGTCGCACTTCACCGTGAAGAACGGTCTCGAAGGTATCCTTTGCGAAAACGCTGCCCCTTACATTCACCACTGCTATGTGCTCGACAACCACGCCACGGGTATCGGTGCGTTCATTTCGCTTCCGCATCTCCGCAATAACGTGGTGTACGGCAACCGCTGGTCCGGCATCCTCGCTTGGGGTGCTAAGTCCCTCGATGCCTACATCGAACACAACGTCGTGCTCCGCAACGGCTACTCTGGCCTTGCTTTGAAGGGCCCGACCAACGTGACCGCCCGTAACAACATCTTCATGGAAAACCACTACTACGGTGTGTTCGCCGACCCCGCTGCCGGCCAGACGAAGGTGGAATACAACAACATCTACAAGAACTACTACCCGTTCAACCAGTTCATCAAGGTGAACCGCACGAACGTGTCGCTCGACCCGAAGTTCATCAATCCTTCGCTGTCGCAGCCGAACTTCTACTGCCAGTCCACCTCGCCGATGCTCAAGCGCGGTAAGGGTAAGGCTGACATCGGTCTGACTTCTGCCGAACTGGTGAAGGAAGAAGAAGCTGTCGAAGAAACTCGTAATCCGGATACCGATGGCGATGGCCTTTGCGATCCGTGGGTTTCTGAAGAAGGCGTTTCCGACAAGTATGCAAGCGTCTGCACCGGCCTCGACAACTGCCCCGAAGAAGCTGAAGACTTTGACGGCTACCAGGATGACGATGGCTGCCCGGATGCCGACAACGACCGTGACGGTCTCTGCGACCCGTGGGTTGAAGCTAAGGGTATGCTTGCAACGTTCGCTCACGTTTGTAAGGGTGTTGACCTCTGCCCGGAACAGGCTGAAACTCTGAACAGCTATAAGGACGAAGATGGTTGCCCGGACGAAGTCCCGCAGCCGCCTAAGAAAGTCTTCGTGCTGGAAGGTGTGAACTTCGAATCCGGTAAGGCTACGATTACTCAGGATTCCTACATCTCCCTCATGAAGGTGGTTGACATTATGGAAACCTTCACTGAAGCAACCTTCGAAATTGTCGGTCACACTGACAACGTCGGTAGAAAGGAAACGAACTTGCAGCTCTCTGCAGACCGTGCCGCTTCCGTGAAGAACTTCCTCGTGGAAAAGGGCATCGATGAAAGCCGCATCGTCACGAGCGGTAAGGGCGACACTCAACCGGTTGCCACGAACAAGACCCCTGAAGGTCGTGCCCAGAACCGTCGTATTGAGTTTATCCGTACGGATATCAAGTAAAGGAGTAAGTGATGCGTACTAGTGTTATTAAAACAGCAGTCCTTGGACTCACGGTAGCCAGCACTTCCTTGTTTGCAGAAGCCACTTATTCTCCGCATAAGTATCAGCAGAATGACTGGTTTGCAGAATTTGGTGGCAATACTGCCATGTATGTGAACCCCGCAGGAATTTCTGAAACTGACCAGTTGGAATTCAGCGCGGCATTCTTCA